>CANGHW010000100.1 GCA_947453695.1 Opitutia bacterium | reverse complement strand
CATCCCCCTGCTGGTCGCGCACTTCATCAAGGTCTTTTCCGATGAAAACGGCGTGCCGCCGCTGTCCGTCGAGTCCGGCGCCCTGCGCACCTTGCAGGGCTACGCGTGGCCGGGAAACATCCGCGAGCTCCGCAATTTCTGCGAGAATGCCGTGGTGCTCCGGCGTGGCGGCAGTCTGACCGAATACGATTTGGAGCCGAAGTTTCGCGGTGGCTCCGCGCCGAGTTCCGGTCTGGCCACGCCGGGCCAACCCGCCGCCCCGGTGGCGAATCCCCTCTCGGTCGAGCATAATGAAAAGCGTCTTTTGCGCGAAGCCCTGCTCAAGGTGCGTGGCAATCGCACCAAGGCGGCCGAGCTCATGGGCGTCAGCCGCCGCACGCTGCATCGCAAGATCGCGCAGTGGCCCGAGCTCGACGTGACGGACAAATGAGTCGTCCGCGCACCGCCCAGGAATTCATCCACTGGCTCGAGGCGGGCGAGGGTGCGCGCTGGATGCGACGCGCGGCGGTGGTGGCGCTGGTGCTGCTGCTATCGTTTTGGATTTCGTGGCGGCAATTTCACGGACCGGCGACGGAGACGACCTTGGTGCAACTCGACATGGGACGGCAGCTGGCCCGCGGCGAGGGGTTCACGACGCAGGTCAATTTCCCGCAAACCGCGGCTTTTCTCCGCGCCCGGGGGGAGCGTTTCGATCCGGCCAAACCCTATCCGGAGCTGTATCATGCGCCGCTGTATGCGCTCGTGATCGCGGGTGGGCTGCGGCTGCTGCCGGAGTCGAAGAGAGAGGCCTTGTTCAGCACACCGCCCGCGCCGCCGGAGGGATTTGCCGGCGATTATTTTGTGCTCGGCCTCAATCTCCTGCTGCTGTGGCTGGCGGCGTGGCTCACCTATGTTCTGGGCCGGCGCCTCTTCAGTCCCCGCGTAGGGGCGCTGGCGGCCGGCGCACTCCTCCTGGCGATGCCGCTGTGGCAGCAGACGGTCGCGGTCAATGGCACGCCGTTACTCATGGTGCTGAGCTTGGCGTTGTTTACCGTTTGGCATCGCGTCGAGACTGGCGGCGACGCCGGACGGGTCGGGTGGGGGGCGGGGCTCGGGGCGTTGGGCGGGCTCCTGTTTCTCGCCGAGTATTCTGCCGGCGCGGTTGTCTTGGTCGGCTTGGGCTACGGGCTCGTGCGGTTTGAAGGGCGCGCCCGCGTGTGGATGGTCGCCGCGATAGCCGCGGGATTTCTCGTGATCGCCGGCCCGTGGCTGTCGCGCAACGTAGCGCTCACCGGCTACCCCACCGCCCTCGCGATGCAGAATGTCGCGCTGAAAGCGGGGGATTCCACCGCCGAACCCGTCTATGTGCGGGCCGCGCTGTCGGCGGAGCTCCCCGCGATCGATCTCAACAAGCTGGGCAACAAGACGCTCACTGCGCTGCAGGAGAATTTGAAATCGCGCATCTGGTCGGGCGGGGCCTTGTGGCTCGCGGCCTTTTTCGTCGCCGGTGCGCTCTATCCCTTTCGCGCCGAGGCGGCGAACCGCCTGCGCTGGATGTTCGTCGCCACGTTTGCGGTCCTGCTGGTGGCGCAAGCGGCGCTTAACTCTGGCGAGAGCGAGCGCCTCGCAACCAGTTGGCTGGCGCCGCTCGTCATGATCTTTGGCGCGGCCTTCTTCTTCGTGCTGTTGGAGAGCAATCCGGTGCTGTGCCTCTGGCCGCGCGCGGTGACGGTGGTCTTGTTGGTGGTGCAGGCGCTTCCGCTCGTGCACGACGCGCTGGAGCCGCGGCGGCTGCACTTTCAATATCCGCCCTACCTGCCGGGACTATTTCAAGGGATGCGCCGCGAGTTGGAGCAACGCGGTGCGGCAGGGCGGTGGGGGCTGATGGCCGATGTGCCCGCGGGCGTGGCGTGGTATGGGGATACGCGGGTCTGGGCGCAGCCGCCCCGCCTGCGCGACTTCTATGCCATCACGCTGGAGCAGCCGATCGGCGAACTCCTCCTCACCCCGCGCACGCTCGACCGGCCCTTTTTCTCCGATTTGAACGCCAAGCCCCTGCTGCCGGATTCCCTCGGCGCCGTGGCCAATCGCTTCGGCGAATGGGGTGAGATCTACGCCGGGCTGCTGACCGGTAAGCTTCCCAAAGAGTTTCCCCTGCAAGTGCCCCAGAAGCTGATGGAAAATCTGCATGTGCTGGTGAATCCGGCGCTGCCCCCGCTGCGGGGAAAGTAATTGCTTAAGCCAAAGCCTTGCGCCTAGCGTCCGCCGGTTTTTGCGTCGCTCCGCGGCGCGCGATTTCGACCATGATTTTCCCTCGTGTTTTCCTTGCCGGAGGCTTGTTGGCAGCGGCGTTGCCCGTGAGGGCGGTGTATGCCCCGGTGCCTGAGCAAGATCAGGGCAAGAGTCTCGTGGTCACCGTGAAGGCGGGAGTGAGCTACGACACCAATCTCTTCGGCGCCGCGACTCGCGCGATCGACAGCTCGGTCTTCCAACTTTCCCCCAAGATCGCCTACAACGCCTCGCTGACCAGTCAGACCTTCGCGTCGGCGAGCTATCAGCCGACGATCGACCACTTCGACAATCGTCCGGGCGACAAGACGCTCGATAGCCACGAGGCCACGGCACGCTTCGCCCATGCTTTTTCCGCGACGACGACGCTCGATGTGCTCGAGATCTATCAGGTCGCTCGCAATCCCGAGTCGCTCCTCAGTGGCCTGCCGCTGAACTCCGATCAGTCGAACAATCGCAACGAGGTGGACGCCAACTTTTCCACTGCGCCCACGGCCAAGACCTCCGTCACCCTCAAGGCGCGCGCGGTGAATTACGACTATCGCAATGCAGTGATCGGTCGCAGCCTCGACCGTTTCGAGAATCTACTCGGCTTCTCCGGTGGCTACGCGGTGCTGCCGGAGGTGAAGGCCATCGCGGAATTCCGGCATCAGGACGTATTTTACCGGAAGCTCGGAGAAGCGAAAAACAAGCGCTCCGATTATCTGATGGCGGGTGCGGATTACGATGTGGCGAAGAAGCTCACCGTCAGCGGACGCGCCGGTGCCGAGTGGCGGCACCGCAGTTCCGAGCGGAGCTCGACCGCGCCGTATGCGGAGTTGGTCGCCAAGTATTCCTACGCCGAGGATTCATTTCTGTCGGGGGGCTATATGTATACGCTGGAAGAGACCTCGGATACGGCCCGCTTTACTGACACGAAGGTCAATCGGTTTTTCGCCAGCGTGCAGCACCATGTAACGGCTTTGATTGTGGCCTCCGGTTCTCTGACCTACGAATCGTCCGTGCTCCAAGGCCGGCGGACCCAAGCCAACATCGACGAAGATATCACGCGCGGCGGCGTCGCCGTAACCTACTATCCGACGAAGAACTGGGCGATCGCAGCCACCTACGACGCCGACCATGTGTCGTCCGGCGATCGCAATCGTGAAATGGTTCGGCATCGCACCGGCCTGAGTGCCAGCTACGCGTTTTGAGCGGCGCTCCGCCGTCCGCCTCATGGCCAACGTCCAAGCCAGCAGGGATCATGCATCGCTCGCCGATCTCCTTACGATCCTCCGCCTGCGCAAGGCGCTGATCGCACTCATTCTCGCGCTGGTGGTCGTCACGACGCTGGGTGTAACGGCGTTTTTGCCCAAGTGGTATCTCGCCACCACCAAGGTCCGCGTGGAGAAACCCGAAGGCTCCGTGCAACTCTACTCGGCGCAGGGCGGGGCGGGGGCCGACCCGTATTTTTTGCAGGATCAGTTCAAGATCATGCAGTCGGAGAAGATACTTTACCCCGTCATTCGGCAGCTCGGACTCGGGGCGAAGTTTTCTGCCGCCCGCGGACTGCCGTCCGCCTTGCCGGACGCCCTCGCTTACGGGATTTTGGTCAAAGACATGCTCCGGATCGAGTCGCAGCGGAGCTCGTCGCTGATCGATATCAATGTCTATGCTCAGGACGCGGTGCTCTGTGCCGATATCGCCAATGCGATCGCCCGCATCTATTCGGAGGATCGCGTTTCGTTTGCGACGTCCGAGCAGCGCGAAGGGCTCGCCAAGCTCCGGCTTGAGCTGGAAAAGCAGGAAGCCGTGGTGTCCCGGCAGCGGGACGCGGTCGAGAAGCTGCGGAAGGACCTCAATATCTCCGGGGTGGATCTCAATGCCCGCTACTCGGACATGGAGATCGAGACGCTCCGGCAAATGCAGAATTCGCTTATCGCGCTCAGCGTCGATGCGATCGGCCGCAAAACCCGCTGGGAGCGCTTCAAGAGTATCGCGGTCAACGACCGCGTTAATCTCGTCAATTCCGAGCTCATCCCCGACCAGAACATCCAAAATCTGCTCCAAGCGTGGCTCGTCGCCGATCAGAAGGTGACCCAGCTCAAGGCGCGACTCGGTGAAGCGCACCCGGATCTCGTCTCCGCAGTCGAGAACCGAGCCAAGACCAAGGAACAACTCGACGCTCAGCTCCGCGGCTACGAAAGCGCCCTGGAAATCGCCTACAAAGAAGCCGAAGCCCGCGTCGCCGAGCTGAAGAGCCAGCTCGCGCAAGCCAAGGTCGACCAAATCCTCTCAGCCCGGGACCGCATGCGACCCTTCGAAGAGGCGGCGCAAAAGCTCGACGATGAGACGCGCCTCGCCACGACGCTCAAGCTCACGCTCCGCCAGCGCGAAATCGATTTTCAGGTGCCGAAGAAAACGATCGAGATTCTTAACACGGCGGAGCCGGCGCGTTTTGCCAGTCGGCCCAACTGGCCGCTCAACACCACCTTTGCCGTGCTGTTTGGTGCGGTGCTCGCGGTGGGCGTGGCGCTGCTCCTCGAATATTTCGACACCAGTTTTCGCAATGTCGCGGATGTCGAGTCGCGGCTGCGGCTGCCGGTCCTCGGGGTGATCCCGTTCCAACGCAACCCACAGGGCGCCGTGGGCGATGATCCGGCCGACACGGAGCCATTTCGCGTCCTGCACACCAACCTAAACCTGGCGCTGAAGCCAGGTCAGCCGCACGCGCTGGTGCTCTTCTCCGCCGGCCCCGGGGAAGGTAAGTCGACCACCCTGCACCGGCTCGCCGGCCTGATGGCTGCGGGTGGCGAGCGCGTTGTGCTGATCGATTCCGACGTGCGGCGACCCACCCAGCACCGCCTCGCGCAACGGTCCAAAGGCCCGGGACTGAGTGACGTGCTCCTCGGTCAGTGCACTCTGGACGAAGCGGTGCAAAAAAATGTCTCCCCGGGGCTCGATTTCATCCCGAGCGGCTCGCATGCCGGCTTTACGTTGGGCTTGCTGCATGCGGTGCGGTTGCGGGATCTCATCGCCACGCTGCGCGGGCGCTACGACAAAATCGTTTTCGATTCGCCCCCGATTATTGGTGTTAGCGACGCGAGTATCCTCGCGAGTGCCGTGGACGGTGCGGTGCTGTTGATTCAACACCGCCGCAATCCCCAGAGCATGGTGCTGCGGGCGCAGCAGATTGTCGAAGGCCTGAAGACTCCGTTGCTGGGCGTGGTGCTCAACCAAGTGCCGCTGCACTCGGGCGAGGACTACGGTTACTATACGGCAAATTACGCCTATTACAGCGACGGTTCGGGCGGCAAAGCTCGCAGTGGGCGCAAGGTGGCGCCGTCCACGGGTGGTGACGACAAGCTCATCCTTAAAGAGCGAGAGCCCAAAGAGCGCGCCTGAGCGCAATTTTTTATGAGGTCCCGTGGTTTTAAGATCGGACTGTTGGTCGGGCTAATGTGCTGGCAGGCCGGCGGGGCTTTGCGTGCCGCCGAAATGCGCGTCGTGGGCTCGGATCTCCTCGGGGCGGAGTTTTCGCGTTCACTTTTGCTGGCCGCGGGTCGGGTCGAGCTGGCGCTCGCAGTGGCGTTTGACGGCAGCCGCCCGGGCCTGGAGGCATTGAGGGCGGGGCGGGCCGATGTGGCGCTCGTCAGTTTTCCGGCGAATGAGGAGAATGCTTTGAATGAGTTCTCGACCATTCCGCTGGGTTGGCATCGGGTCGTCGCGCTCGTTCCAGTGGAGGCGCCCTTGAGCCAGATAACGCTGCCTCAGCTGGCTGGGATATTTGGACGCGACGCGCGGGACGATGTGCAGCGTTGGGGCGAACTGGGAGTTACCGGAGATTGGTCCAATAGCCCGATCAAGGCACTCGTGCCGGTCCGCGGCACCGGCTTGGCGCTGGAATTGTTTCGGCGCCTCGCGCTGGGCGGCAATGCACTGAAGCCGCTCGTGGTATCCTATCATCCGGGAGACGACCTCGCGTTGCTGCTGCGCGGCGACAGCCGGGCCGTGGCCATCGCTGGTGCACCGCTGGCGGTGTCCACGCCGACGAAGGTGTTGGCGGTCGCAGCGCAGGCGGGTGAGCCCGCCTTCATGCCATCGCCGGAGAATCTTGATTCGGGCGACTATCCCCTGCGTTTGCCAGTCCAGGCGGCATTTGCGAAGGCGAACCTGCCCCGCGTCCTGCCGTTGCTGCGTCTCCTCCTCAGTGAGGAAAGCGCAGAGAAAATCGATCGAGCCGGGCTTGCTGCCCTTTCCGTGACTTCTCGTCGCCGCGAGCTGCGGGAGCTGGAAAAAAAGGAACATGAGATTCTGCAAAAATAGCTGTTGACGGAAGCAATTGGGTCCCTACTTCTACCCGCCTGCTCTGCGGGTGTAGCTCAGTTGGTAGAGCACCACCTTGCCAAGGTGGACGTCGAGAGTTCGAGTCTCTTCGCCCGCTCCATTTTGATGGAAACCCCGATACCTCAGAGGTATCGGGGTTTTTAGTTTTTACGCGTCTGAGTGATCGGGAGGCCCGCGGGAAGCATCTTTAGACCAAAGAACAAATAGCGAAGATGGTAGGGATGCCGCCCAGCCACCGCTGGGAGAAGGCTACACCGCATAAGCGATTTCAGGGACACCGCATGTAAGTTCCAAAGGCTACACCTACCAATCAAAGAGTGGGATTTCAGGGAAACGAGGGTTTGGAAAAGCTGCATTGCGCCCTCGGGTAATTTTTCAACCATCGTGCGATGCAGGTCTCGTTTACTCCCGCCGAAATCGTGTCGATGGTGCAGCCAAAAAGCATGCGTGGCGCCACGAGCGCACCGATTCGTGGTCTTGCCTCACTCTCATCCGCGGTCAGGGGCGATCTCTCATTTCTGGGCAATGCCCGCTACAAGGCTGATGTAGCCGCGACGCTCGCCTCCGTGGTTTTGCTCCCGCTGGACTACCCGGGAGAGCCTGGGGCTGACCAGTTGTTCCTGCTCGTCGAACAGCCGTCGGTGGCGTTGGCGCGGATTTGCGCCCACCTGGAGCAGATGCTTTGGCCCAAGCCGACTCCCGGCGTGCATCCTTCCGCCTGCGTGGATCCCGGTGCACAAGTCCATCCGAGTGCGACCGTCGGTCCGCTCTGTGTTGTGGAGGCTGGCGCGGTGGTTGGCGAACGGGCCCATCTCCAGGCACAGGTTTTTGTTGGCCGCAATGCTCAGGTGGGGGCGGATAATTGGTTGATGCCCGGAGTGGTTGTAGGGGCGGAGTGCGTGCTGGGGAAGCGTGTGCGGCTCCAGCCGGGCGTGGTAATCGGCTCGGACGGATTCGGCTATGAGTTTGTGGGGGGCAAACACGAAAAAGTTCCGCAGGTGGGGCAAGTCGTGATTGGAGACGATGTCGAAATCGGTGCGAATAGCACGTTGGACCGCGCCCGGTTTAGCCGCACCGAAGTGGGGGAGGGGACCAAGATCGATAACCTCGTGCAAATTGCTCACAACGTCGTCATTGGTAAACATTGCCTCGTGTGTGCCCAAGTAGGCATTTCCGGGAGCACTGTCCTCGAAGACTACGTGGTGCTTGGTGGCCAAGCTGGTTTGGGTGGACATATCCGCATTGGCAAAGGCGCAAAAGCGGGTGGGCAGGCGGGAATCACCAGTGATATTGCCGCCGGCGCATTCGTAAACGGCACTCCGGCGATTCCTTTCCAACTCGAACGCCGTCTGGCGATCTTGCATCAGCGCCTGCCGGACCTGTTCAAGCGCGTGGACGCTTTGGAAGCGCGAAAAAGCTGACGAAGAAAAGTCTTCCGCCGCGGCCCCTTCGCCCCCACCTTGCCCGGCCATGAGCGAATCTCGGCTGAAAATCTTCACGGGTAATTCGAATCGTCCCTTAGCGGAGGCGATTTGCCGGTCTATCGGCGAGCCACTGGGCGAGGCTACTGTCACCAGTTTTCCCGACGGTGAGTCGTTCGTGAAGATCAATGAAAACGTGCGCGGTCACGATGTCTTCATCATTCAGTCGACCTGCCCGCCAACGAATCATCACCTCGTCGAGTTGCTGATCATGATCGACGCCGCGCGCCGGGCGTCGGCTCAACGGATCACGGCAGTGCTGCCGTTCTACGGCTATGCGCGGCAGGATCGCAAGGATCAGCCCCGGGTGCCGATCACGGCGAAGCTCGTCGCCAATCTCCTCGTCGCCTCGGGCGCCACCCGGATCCTAACGATGGACTTGCATAGTCAGCAGATCCAGGGGTTCTTCGATATTCCGGTCGACCACCTCTTCGCCTCGCCCGTTTTCTTTGAGCATTTTGCCACAACGAAGCGGGAAAAACTCGTGGTTTGCTCTCCCGATGTGGGAGGCATGAAAATGGCGGCTGCGTATGCCGATGTGCTGGGCGCCGGTCTTGCGCTCGTGGCGAAGAAGCGGAAGAGCGCCACCAAGGTCGAGGCCATCAATGTCGTCGGTGAGGTCGACGGTTGCGACGTTCTTCTGGTCGACGATATTACGGAGACGGCTGGCACATTGTGCGCTGCAGCCAAGATCCTGCGAGAGCACGGCGCCCGGAGCATCCGCGCCGCGGTGAGCCACTGCATCCTAAATGAGACGGCGATTGAGCGGCTGAAGAGCGGGCTGATCGACGAGCTCATCACCACAAACTCCACTCCGATTAATACCCACGGTTTGCCCATCACAGTGCTCAGCATCGCACCTTTGCTCGGCCAGGCAATCCAGCGTATCAATAGCAACGAGAGCGTCACCGGATTGTTCCGGATCAAAGGGTTTTGATCTGATGGGGCCGGTATTTCGACCCGGCAGAATTGCTCTCAGGAACATTTTCGCCTACGGCTCTGTCGTGCGCATCGCCATGAAGTCTCCTTTACTCGCCCGGGTTGTTGTCGCCGCAGTCATTTTGGTCGGTCACGGCCAAATCATGGCGGCGACCAAGGGAGGCTCGGAGAAAAAGGCCGGCAGTATCGCCACGACGAAGAAGAAACCCGAAGTCGTCGTCGATTCGTCTCCAGTGAATCAGGGGCAGCAGGGCGTAGTCGTAAGCTACGCCGATGTAGTGGAACCTGTGCAGAAGGCGGTCGTCTCGATCTACTCCACCAAGATCATCAAGGAGCGTGTGCAGGTGAATCCGTTTTTCCGCCAGCTCTTCCCCGGGCTACAGGATCAAGAACGGGAAAGTCGCCAGGAAGGCATGGGCTCGGGTGTAATAGTGACGGCCGATGGCTACATTCTAACCAATAACCACGTCGTGGAAGGTGCGGATGAGTTGAAAGTCTCTCTATCTGATGATCGTGAGTTTGTAGCCAAGGTGATCGGAACGGATCCCAAGACGGATGTCGCGGTGATCAAGATCGAGGCCGAGAAGCTCCCCACGGTTAATCTGGCCGACAGCGAAAAACTTCGTGTGGGCGACGTGGTTTTTGCTGTGGGAAATCCCCTTGGAGTTGGCCAAACGGTCACGATGGGGATCGTTTCAGCCAAGGGTCGCAACAAAGTCGGTATCTTGGACGGCGGCTACGAAGATTTTATCCAGACAGACGCGGCCATTAATATGGGAAATTCCGGAGGAGCGTTGACCGATGCGAGGGGGCGTCTCGTCGGGATCAATAGTGCGATCCTTTCCCCGTCCCGGGGAAACATCGGCATTGGATTCGCGATTCCGATAAATCTCGCCGCGTCCATCATGAACAGCTTGGTGCTGACCGGCACGGTTTCGCGAGGCTACCTAGGCGTCAAGAGCCCCGATAGCGTGACCCCGGATGTCGCGGAGCAACTCGGCCTGCCGAAGGACACCAAGGGTGTGCTCATTACTGAGATCGATCCGGATAGTCCGGCCGAAAAGGCGGGCGTGAGACGAACGGATGTAATTCTTGGCGTGGATGGCCACCCGGTTACCTCGCTCGAGGACTTGCGGTTGCGGATTTCGCAAATGGTGCCCGGTTCGGTCGCGAAACTAAAGGTGATGCGGGAAGGCGAGGAGAAGATACTTGAGGTTACCTTGGGCAGCCTGAACGAAAACCCTAACGAATTGTTTTCCGGTGTTAGCGTGGCCCCACTTAACCCCGAAATCCGGCGGCGCGTTGGGCTCATGGATAACCGCGTGAGCGGGTTGGTCGTCACCGAAATGACGGAGGAATCGCCCTTGCGCGGTCGACTGGCGGTCGACGTAGTCATAGTCGAGGTAAACCGAGTGCCCGTTACCGATCTGCCGACGGCGAAAAAATCCCTGAAGCCGCGCGGAGAGAACAATCTGTTGACCATCTTTTTCCGCGGCCAATACCGATTCGTGGTTGCGGCGGATACGAAGTAGCCGGAGCGCGAGGATACTTCCCGCGTTCTAGACGGATGAAGGGGCTTACGCCGGTTAACTTCCCGGCTTTTCGACTGGGATCTTGGCCAGCCACTCGGGCACGGCATCAGCGGGGAAGGTCGGAAAACTGAGCTCCAGCAAGGATACCGCAGGAACGTTAAACCGAGCAGTGCCGGCGCTACGGTCGACCAACATGGCTACAGCGACCGATCTACCGCCGGCTTGGCGGACGATTTCCAATGACTCGAGGACGCGGCCTCCGCGGGTGACCACATCTTCTACGATCAATACCGGTTCGTGGGCGGCCAAGGTGAAGCCGCGGCGCAATACTAAAGCGTTATTCTCCTTTTCTGCGAAAATGTAGCGGGCTTTGGCCTGACGGGCGACCTCCTGTCCAATGACTAGCCCGCCCATTGCAGGAGCGAGCACGGTGGAAAAGCTCAAGCCCTGGGCTCGAATTTTTTGCAAGAGTAACTCGGCCAGGCGTTCCACGGCGTCCATGCGCTGGCACACTTGGGCGCATTGGAAATAGTGTCCGCTGTGGAGACCGGAGCGTAGCACGAAGTGCCCCTGCAGCAGCGCGCGTGTGCGAGTGAAAATATCAACGATTTCCTGTTGTCCAGCGTCCATGGCGCGACGGTGCGGTAACTGCACAAAAAAACAAAAACATTTTGCAGCGGCTGCGATTGTCTAGCCCAGTATGAATTATCGTGCTCGAACCGTCACACATTCCAGTTCCGCTCGAAGATGAGCTCGGCGATGTGATTGATAAAGCAATGCATCGCGCCGGCCTGAATGACGAAACCTTGGCTGTGCTCTCGGGGGTGCCGGCGGGACGAATTCTGGATGCGATTGACTATCGCTCTGAGCTTACAGCGGAAGAGCTAAGTCGGTTGGCACGGCACCTCGGCTTGAACGAGATCGGTTTGGCGGCGCTCGCGAGTGGCCGATATCCGCTGCCTCGGCTCGGGCCTCTGCCCTTCTGTGTGTGGCCCTTGCGCATGCCTCATGGCATCGGCGTGGCCAACGCCTACTTGGTAGGCGAGTGCGGGAGCGATCGGGCCGTGCTCTTTGACACGGGCGCCGGCCTGAGGTCACTGGAAATGGTTTGGCCGGCGAGTGTGCGCAGAATCGATGCGGTGTTCCTCACTCATGTGGAGCATGAGCATGCTGGCGGTCTATGTGAAGTAGTGGATCGTTTCGGGGTCCAAGCTGCCTACGTTCCGCAGGGGGCCGTGGCTCCGTGCGGCCGTCCCGCCGGGGAAGGGGATGTTATCACAATTGGTCCGCTCACGATCTCTACCTACGCCACTCCCGGGCACGCGCCTGCGCATAATTGTTACTTGGTGAGCAGTTCAGCGCGTCTAAGGAGTGCGGCGTTGCTGGTGTCGGGGGACCTTGTGTTCGCGGGATCGGCTGGCGGAGGCTATTTTTCCCAGCGCCAACAGCTTGAAAATTTGCGCCGGCTGCTGTGTCTGGCCCCGGCCGACACGATTATCGCTCCAGGTCACGGCCCCCTCACGACTGTGGAAAATGAGCGATCCTTTAATCCCTTCTTTGTCTGATCGCGCAGACTGCGGAAGGGGGGGGCTTTGAGCAGCGTCCGGATCGGGCGGATGGATGATTGGCTCGCTGAGCAGGCGAAATACAGGTTTAAGTTGTGGTAAGCTGGATACCGGAGGTTGGGAAAGGGGGCGGAGTCGCCCCTGGCAAGCGGAACGGGTCTCGTGAAGGAGCGTTCTGGCGACGGTTGGAAATCGCAGTTGACATCCCGAACGGCATCGTGAGTTTTTATTCCTCTTTTAGATGGCTTCCTAGCTCAATGGTAGAGCAGTTGACTCTTAATCAATTGGTTCGGGGTTCGAGTCCCCGGGGAGCCACCAAATTGTTTTTTCACAGTGAATTCTTGGCCAAGCGCGGGGCGCTTTACGCCGGCGTAGCTCAATGGTAGAGCACCTGTTTTGTAAACAGGCGGTTGCGGGTTCGAATCCCATCGCCGGCTCCAAGTAGCGCCGGGTCTGCTAAATCGCAGGCGATTCATCCCTCCCTTTTCTAGTGCCCGATGGTGTAATGGTAGCACGAACGACTCTGACTCGTTCTGTCTAGGTTCGACTCCTAGTCGGGCAGCCACTTGAAATTTTTTCGAAAAGGCCCTAAGGAATTCACGTTGAAATCGTGGAGAGATCGAAAACGCGGACCTATGACAAAGTAGGTTGACAGCCAAGTTTTGATGAACCCTATTCGCTTTCTCTTTAGTTTCTCCCCCCGAAATTACCTCAGCGACATGCTGATCACCCAAGTTTTTTTCCTCTCGATATTGTTCGCCCCGGGCACGCTTCCTGCAATGCGTGGGGCTCTATGGCAAAATTGATGGACGGAAAATTCTTAGGTTCACGAAAACCTTTGAGCATCTGATCTGACTTCACGTCTATCTCACCAGCGTCCCTTACTAGTATTTTCTCTCATACGATTAACGTAATCCATAAACAACCTTCCTTCCTATGATCAACCTAGCTCTCCCCCTCGCGATCCTGCTGAAGAACCCCGATGGCAGTGAAATGTCCATGATGGATCTTTTCCATGCTGGCAAAGAAATCATGTGGCCGATTCTCCTGCTCTCGTTCATCGGCATCACTGTCGTCGTCGAGCGCATCCTTTTCATTATCCGCGAAAACGGCACCCGAGAAGCGGAAGTCGTCGAGAAGATGCTCGAGAACGTCGAGAAGCGCGACATCGAAGGCGCTCTCGCAATCGGCAAGAAGAGCAAGGACTACATCGCCCGCATCTTGGTCTACACCTTGACCAATAAAGAATACTCTCTCTCGAACGCCTTCGTGCGCGCTTCGAGCCAAGAGCTCGGTCGTTTCAGCCAGGGTATGGCGACGCTCGACACCGTTATCACTGCGGCTCCTATGCTCGGTCTCTTGGGCACGGTCACTGGTATGATGAAGACCTTCGGCGCGCTTGGCGGCGGTAACCTTGCAGCAGCGTCCGGCGCAATTACCGGCGGTGTCGCTGAAGCGCTCATCGCTACGGCCTGCGGTCTCTTGATCGCGATCATGGCCCTTCTTCCCTACAACTATCTCAACGCCCGCATCGAGCAGGCGAAACAAGAGGTTGGTGACGCTTCGCATGCTCTTGAGATCTTGTTGAAGAAGGGCGAGACCAACGCTCCCTTCGGCGGTCGTTAAGCGGGACCACGTCCCCTTAGTCACAATCACCTCAGCCAATCTCCAACAATGGCCGGATCATCAGGCGGTGGCAATAGTGGCGGAAAGAAAAAGGCGCGTATTGAGATTATTCCTCTCATCGACGTCATCTTTTTCCTCCTCGCTACATTCGTTTTGTTTACGTTGTCGCTCAACACGCCTCAGGGTGTGCCTGTGATTCTGCCCCAGTCGGAGAGTGGTGTAGAGCGTGATACGCCCGGAACAGCGACTGTCTCCGTGACCGATCAAGGAACGTTGGCGTGGGACAAGGATTTTGTTGAACTCAACGAATTCCTCAGCCGACTCCGCACGTTTTACACCGCCAACCCCGACGGTCGCATTTTGATCAATGGCGATGAAAATGCGCCCTTTAGTCAGGCGGTTTATGTTTTCGATGAAGCCCGTAAAGCCGGGTTCAAGAAAGTCTTCATTGAAACCCAGGTTAAGTCGATCGGCCGGTAATCCTCCGCCGAATTCCAATCTCCTAATCCTTTCCCTTTATGGCCGGTTCTAGCGCTAAAGCCGAAGATGGCAAAAAGAAGGCACGTATTGAGATTATCCCTCTCATTGACGTTATCTTTTTCCTCCTCGCTACCTTCGTCTTGTTCACCCTCTCCTTGAATAAGATCTCGTCTATCCCGGTCGATCTACCTGTCGCGAACAATAGTCCGCAGACAAACAAAGATGACCCGACGGTCTATCTGCAGATGTCCGATCCGGGCAATTGTTACTGGCGTCAAGGTAGCGGCACTTCTCCGGAATTGATTACGATTGCTGAGATCGGTCCACGCCTCGCCGACTACAAGAGCCGCGAGCAAAATCCCCGTGTTCTCGTCCAAGGCGACAACAAAGCCCGTTTTGGAGCGGCGGTGTTGGCCCTCGATGAAGTTCGTAAAGCCGGAATCGCCCAAGTTTCCGTCCAAACCACCGTTCAAGCGACCGGTAAGTAACGGTTATCCTACCATGCGACGCGATCTAATCCTCGGTATCTTTCTCTCCGCCGTCATTCACGGCGGAATCTTCTTCGGCGAGAAGCTCATCACTGCCAAACCTAAGGTTAAGGCGGTCGTGCAAGAGGCGCCCAAGGTTCAGTTGATGGAAATGCCCAAGCTCGAACCCGAAGAGCCGGAGAAGATTGAGTCCAACGAAGAGCCGCCTCCTCCGCTTGATCTGGCTCCGCCGATGTTGACGGACACTCCTCAGATTGTGACGGACACTTCTTTCGTGCAGAAAGTCCAGCCGCCACCGCCCGAAGGTATGAAACCTGCCGTGGGTGTGCTGACCATTCCTGGTGATCGTGATCCGTCCCGCTTTAAAGGGCAGACCGTCTTCGATCCCTCGATGTTGGATAACCAACCAGTTCCGAAGTTTCAGGCTCGGCCTCAGTATCCCTTTGAGATGCGCCGTGCTGGAATCGCAGGCGAGGTCGTGGTGGATTTCATTGTCGATGCCAATGGCGACGTCCAAAACGCCTACGCGGTTAAAATGTCTCAACGTGAGTTTGAGTCTGCTGCTGTTCAAGCCGTGATGAAGTGGAAGTTCAAGCCCGGTCGCAAAGGCGGCCGTAACGTGAACACCCACATGCAAGTGCCCATCGTATTCACCCTCAACGAGGATTGATCGCCACCGTGACTGCTCAATTTTCCACTCCCTTTTCCCGCTCGGCTTTTGGCGCCTGTTGCGCTTTCGCCCTAGGTCTCGCTCTCCCGCTCACGCCCAACGTGGCGCAGGCCCAAGCTCCTCAACAACAGCCAGCCAGCCTGTCCGAAAAGACCAGCACTGAATTTCAAAAGCTCAAGCCGTTGCAGGATGCCAAGAATTGGGACGGCATGATCGCTTTGCTTGAGGGCTTGCTGCCTTCGGTCGGACCAACCAGTTACGACTACGCTTACATTCAAGACATGAGGGCGCGATTGCTTGCTGGGAAAGACCAGTGGGCTAAGGCCATCGAAACGATGGATGGCGCACTGAAGATTTCCGACACCTACAAGTATTTTGATAAGAACAAGACCTTGGAAATCCTCTTGTTCCTCGCTCAGGTTAGCTACCAGGAAGCAACCACGGTTAAGGTCCCTGAGACCCAACGTGCTTACCTCGCCAAGGCTTCCGAGTATTTCAAGCGTTGGCTGCGTGATACGCCCAAGGCCACTCCGGAAATTTCGGCCTTTTATGCCACGATTCTTCTCCAGCAGGCCGTGGCCGATCCAAAGAACGTTGATCGTAATCTTCTGAAGCAAGCGGGCTCCGAAGTTGACAAACTGTTCCTCGCTTCGATTCGTCCGAAAGAGCAGCTCTATTTCTTGCAACTCGCCGTTCTTCAGCAGGAAAACAACACTGAGCGTTCGGCCGAAATGCTCGAGCTGATTGTGAAGCAGTTTCCGACGAAGAAAGATTATTGGCCACAACTTTGGGCAACTTACTTAAATTTGGCGAATGACAAGGATGAGACCAAAGCACGGGTGAACTTCATTCGGGCCATCAATACCGTGGAGCGGGCGCAGGCCCAAGGCTTCATGAATACGCCCAAGGACAATTTCAACCTGGTCAGCCTCTACCTACAGGTTAACCAGCTCGGTAAGGCAACGGACATTCTCTACGACGGTCTCAAAAAGGGCACGATTGAGAATGATCCAAAGAATTGGCTCTACTTGGGTTATTACTACGTGCAACTCAACCGCGAGCAACGCGCCATAGAAGTGTTAAAAGAGGGTTCCGCACTCTTCCCGAAGAACGGGCAATTTGATCTCCAGATTGGTGAAATTCACCGTCAGGGAGAGAAGATGAAGGATGCCCGGCATCACTATAAGGAGGCCCTCCGCAAGGGCAGTCTAGATCGTGAATATGCCGTCCATACCCTCTTGGCCAACGTTGCCTACGAACTCGAAGATTTTGATGATGCCATGAAGGCTATCGTCGCCGCCGAGGGATTTCCCGACTCCAAGAAAGACTCTTATCTCCCCCGTTTGAAAGACGCGATCAAAGCCGCAATGGCTGAGCGCGAAGCTAGTGCCGCAAAATCCCCGGCTAAAAAATAACACTCTCCTCTGCCATACTCCCACTTTAAACAATGAAGAAGAAATACGTTTACATTTTCCCGCCGCTCCTCGGCTTGGTGATTTTCGGTGCGGTTTACTGGCAATACAGCTCTGGCTATGAAGCCCGCCTTCTTGCCTCCCAGCGCAAGGAGCAGGCCGCAATCGCCGCCAAGCTCGAGGAAGACGCTCGCAATCGTAAGTCTGCCGTTGAGTCGGCCGTTGCTGCTCAGGAAAAACGTAAGGCAGAGAAGGCTGCGCAGGAGATCAAGGATGCTGCGGACAAGGAGCGCCGCGAGAAGGCCATGCAGGCCAAGTATCGCGCTCAACGTGAATCCGAGAAGCTGGCCAGCCAAACCAAGCGTCTCCAACGCGAGATTGAAGACGAGAAAAAGGAAATCGCTAAAATCGAGGAGGATAAAAAACGCCTCGTCGATGAAGCTGCCTTCCAGCGTGATTATGTGAAGAAGGCCGAGGACAATGTCCGCGCCCTACAAACTGTGCTCGATCGCATCGCCGCGGCTGACGCTGCTGCCGAGGCGGCCGCCAAAGCTGCTGCTGCTGCCGCCGCTGCTGCTGCCAAGAAATAAAACGCAACCTACTCCTTACCGATGAAAAAGTGGATGTATCTTATTTTCCCCGGCGCCATGCTGGGCATCTTCCTCGTGTTTTTCCTGAGCCATCAGAAGGAATCAGACGCACGTGAGAAAGCCCGCGCCGAAGCGGTCGCCAAGAAAGAAGCCGAAGACAAAGCCAAGAAACAAGAGGCCGAGCGTCGCGCCCAAGAAGATGCCAAAAAGCGTCAGGCCGAGCGCGAAGCGGAAGAAGCCGCAAAAACTGCTGCCAAATTGGCCAAACAGGCGGCAGCGGACAAAGAAGTCGCTGATGACACCAAAAAGGCTACTGACGCAGGTGAGGCCAGCCAGCGCCAGAATACAAAACTTGAGGCAGACCTTGAGGCTCTCCGTAAATCAAAAGACAAAGCATCTCGCGAAGCGTTCGAGTTGGCTAAGCAGGTTGAACTAGCCAAGGTCGCCAAACGGAATGCTGAGTTCGACATTCAGCGCACGACGGAAATGGTATCCCGTCGCGCATCCGACAGCTCGTTGACCCGCATGCCGCCGCCTCCGCCGCTGCCGCCCGTCGCGAAGTAATTATATCAGCTTTCCCGAAGCCCCGGATCCATTAGATCCGGGGCTTTTTTTGTTTTTTTAAACGAAAAACAATTCACGCGAATTTGTTT
>CANGHW010000099.1 GCA_947453695.1 Opitutia bacterium | reverse complement strand
GGGGCCGAGCTCGGCAGTGAGGGTGCCCCGACTTGGGGAGTAAGACGAGAACGATGACGACATCGTCACGGGTCCGGTGGCAAAGTGTTTTGCAGGCCTATTGGGCTGAACGGGAGCCGCCCCAAATGGGAGAACAGTAGTCTGGCCTGGTAGCGACGAGAGAGGCGATTTCCCCACGATGCGCGGGGCTGAAGCGATAAACGCGCGGGTCCGTCGCAGACGGAGAATGTTGTAGGGGCGCCAGCCGCCGTGGACCGAACTCAACGGATGATTCGCTCAGTGCGTGGTCGAGCAAGGTCGGCGCGTGACTCCGCCTGCTTGGGCGCGACTATACTTAGTGGGAGAATGAGCCGTTTGCCCTATGTCTTAGCGTAACCGCCCGTGTTACAGTGGGGTGATCCCCGGCTCCTCAGTATAGTCGCCCTCATGTCGAGGGAGGCAGAAACCCCTAAGTGCCGGAGCTCAACCGCAACGATCCTCGCGTGCGGTTGTCTCGGTCGACCTAACTAGGCCGAGGGACCACCGCGAATCTAGTAGCTCAAAAACACATGTATCGTCTATCGTCTCCCCTGAAACCGGCTGTGTGCCGCATGGTGCTCGGTCTTTTCTCCACTGCCGTTGGCGCCTCCGCGGCCAACCTGATTACCAACGGAGGATTCGAAGCCTCGCCGGCCACCGATACGTTTCTGCCGATCGGCACGACGGCGATCACTGGTTGGACGGTGGGTGGTGCGCCCGGATCAACGGTGCATTTTGCGTCGGGGATCTGGACGAATCAGTTCGTGGATCTCACTGGCAACACCGGACGTGCCTACCTTGAGCAGACGTTCGCAACGACGGCGGGCAAGACCTACCTCGTCACATTGAATGCCTTCAACGGATCCCCGCTGTTTTCCACGATTGGCCAAGTCACTGGTCCGGCCTTTGCCGTTTCCGCCACTGGCAATCTGGCGCAAAATGTAACGATGGCACCAGGGACAGGCACGCTGGTATCCTACCAGTTTAGAGCGACGGGCGCGGCTACGACGCTGCGTTTCACCGAATTGACGGGGGCCGACAGCAATGCGAGCTGGATCGACAACGTGATCGTAGAGGAAGTCGTCACCGATACGACTCCGCCGGTGATCGTTGCCCCGGTCTCGATCACGAAGGAAGCAACGGGCCCGAATGGTGCCGTAGTCACTTTTTCGGTCAGTGCCACGGATGATGTGAGTGGGGTTGTGCCGGTGACGGCGAGCCCTGCTTCGGGCAGCACGTTTGCCCTGGGCACGACCGCAGTTCGCTTGTCGGCGGTCGATGCGGCCGGGAATCCAGCGGTGGGCCAGTTTCCGGTGAAAGTTGTCGACTCGACGGCCCCGGTGGTAACGGCCAGTCTGGTAAATCTGAGCAAGGGCGGCGACGACGAGTCCACCCAGCTCTTCCGCGTGGTGTTTGCAGCAACCGACGTGGTGGGAATCAATACGGTCCAAGCCACGTTGAATGGCATCGCAGTGACCAACGGCCAAGTGGTGCAGTTGCAGGTGGTCAAGTCCGGCTCGACCAAGATCGAGCGCGAGGATGGGCGCCTGAAGATCAAGGCGACAGCCTTTACGCTGACGGTGACGGCCTCTGACACCAGTCGGAATCTCAGCACGAACAACGTGTCGCCGGTCTTCATCAAGAATGGCAAGAACGACGACGACAAAAAGGACGACGGAAAGTCGGAAGATCGCGAAAGTGATGACCGGAAGAAAAGCTAGTCGGTTTTGACCGAAACGCGCTTGGTCCTCCGAGCCCGCACCGATGGTGCGGGCTTTTTTTTTGGCCTTCCGCGTGGTGAACGATCTCGCCGAGACCGGAGCGAGCGAGGAAAGGCAGGGACGACGCGGACATGAAAAAGGGCGGTTCCGGATGGAACCGCCCAGAGAGGTGGGACTGAGGCGACCTTAGAAGGTGTAGTTGACGCCCAGCTTGAGGTTGATGGGCGTGCCGGGAACGATGACGTCCTCCGAGCGGGACGAGTAGATGTATTTTTTGTTCAGCAGATTGTCGATGGTCAGGGAGTATTTGAGATGCTTGTCGTGCTGGTAGTTCACGGAGGCGTTCACAATCGTGCGGCTGGGCAGGTAGCCCCAGAAGACCTGATTGGGGCCGTCGGAGATCGCGCGCTTCGACTGGTAATTGGGACCGACGCCAAAGGTCCATTGGTTGTTGTAGCGATAGATCGCGTAGACGCTGGCCGTCTGCTGGGCGGTGTTGTTGACGGGGACGGAGCCGAAGGCGATGGCGCCAGTGGCGGGCTGGAGGAAGCGAGAGCCCTGATTGCCGTCGAAGGTGGCGCCGAGGATGGACTTGGCACTGTAGTTGGCCAGCGAGCCCATCAGGTAGAGGGTGGGCGTGGCCTTGAACGACCAGTCAGCGTCGAACCCGCGCGAGATCACGCCGGGGACGAGGACGTTGGGATTGAGCGGATCAAACGGGAAGGACGGCACCGTGTTGTTCTGCTGCTTGATGTCGAAATACGAGACGTTGAACGTAACGCGGTTGTCGAGCCAAGTGGACTTGAGGCCGACCTCGCTCTGCTTGCCGGATTTCGGGGCAAGGACGGAGCCGGGCACGCCGTTGACGGTGCCGGTGCCGTTGAGGGCGAAGTTCTGGTTGGAGCCGGTGAAGAGGCTGACGTTTTTGATCACCTTGTAGACGAGGCCCCACTGCACGAGGTTGGCGTTGAGATTGTAGCGGGTGTAGCCGCGGGTGAGCGCGTTGTAGGTGCCGGACATCGTGGAGGCGCGGGAAACGCCAAAGCTCGGAATCAAACGGTCGCCGAAGAGCTTGGTGGTGGCGAGGGCATAGCCGCGGTTCTGCAGTGACTGGCTATGTTGATAGGCGCTGGGAGTGGTGTAGTTGGTGACCATTACGGGAGTGCCTTCACCACCGTTGGGCAACCAGGGGCTGGCCGAGGGAGCCGCGGGCGTGCCGCTTTTCCACGTGATCGTGTAGCCGGGGGAGTTGCGGTGTTCGAAGCCGACGAGCAGGAGCTGGGTGAAGCCCTTGCCGGTGTAGTTGAAATTCAAGTCGGCCTGAATGTCATTGTAAGCGTTGTGGCTATCGTCCGCGTTAATGGTGCTGCGCGGGATGGCGCCGCCGGTGTAGGTGGGGGTGCCGGCCCAGGAATCGGTGACGAAGGTGGTGCCGTTCTGCACGTAGAAGTTTACCGGGGCGACGCTCTCACTGGTGCCGACGGTGGCCGGAGTGGTCCACTTGCCTCCGAGGAAGGTGACGGTGCGAGCGACGCCGCCGATGGTGGCGGTGCCGGTCTGGGTGCCTTCGGACCACGTGGGGGCAATGGCCTCGAGGCGCTCAGAGCGATTGAAGGCGCGCATGCCGCGGACGCTCAGGGCCACGAAGCTGTTTAGGCGGGAGCTGAAATCGACGGCGACGCTGTGGGGATTGTCAGTGCGCCAGTTGTAGGGTTTGCCGAAGTTCTGCGTGGAGTCGTAGGGCAGATCGATCATCTTGCGGGTGCGCGGATCGACGGGGAGGCCGTTATAAGACGGCCAGTCGGCGTGGCCGTATTGGCCTTTGACGGTGATCTTGGTGTCGGGGGAGAACTGGTAGGTGAGGGCCAGCAGATCCGTCAGACGGTGCATGTAGGTGTGCTCGTAGTAGCCGTCGGTGTAAGTCTGGCCGATGATGAGCCTATACTGGAGCTTCTTGTCCTTGGTGAGCGGGCCGGTGCTGTCCAAGGTGATCTTGTTGGCATCAAAGAGACCCACCTGAACGCCGATCTCGGTGGAGGCCACGGAAGACGGGGACTTGGTGATCTTGTTCATGATGCCGCCGGGACTGCCGTCGGCGGCGAGAAAAATGGCAGAGGGACCTTTCACGACTTCGAGGCGCTCGAAGACGATGTCGTCCATCGCGGTGTTGGACGGACGGGTGAAGCCGTCGGTGTAATCGGAGTCGCCGCTGAAGCCGCGGATGTTCATGCGGCCTGGGGTCCAGTTGATGTTACCGTTTTGGCCGCCGCCGACGTAGACGAGCATGTCGGAGATCATGCCGACCTTGAGTTGTTGGAAGAACGATTTGTTCAACACGGTGACGGATTGGGGCAGATCGGAAAGATCGACGGCGATGCGAGTCGAACTGAGGGCAGTCTTGCCGACGAAATCCGTGTCTTTCTCGGAGTTGATCGTGAAGGCGGGAAGTTGCAGAACCTCTTCTTTGGCGGCGGGCGCCGTTTGGGCGAACGCGGGAGCTGCGACGGCAAAAGCCGCGGCCAGCGGAAACAGACGGACTCGGGTTTTCATAGGGTAATGGGGTGCCGAAGTGCCGGTCTGGACTTCGGTGGTGCTTTCGTTGTTTCGGAATTCCCTCGGGCGAACAAGGTCTCCATCACTATACAGTAAAGTATGCCGACCCCTGCTGCCCCCACTTTGCGCAGTCTCGCCGCCGAGGCGGGAGTGAGTCCGATGACGGTGTCACTGGCGCTGCGGAACAGCCGTGAAGTCTCCACGGCGATGCGGAAGAAAATCATTCGGCTGGCGGCTGTGCGCGGCTACCGGCCCGACCCGAGCGTGGCCAAACTGATGCATCATTTGCGCACGAAGGCGCCAGCGCGGCTAAAGGCCAATATCGCCGGCCTCGGGCAGACGTGGGCGCCGCACCGGCGGGCGGTGGGCGACTACGTGGAGCGGCTGCGGGCCGGACTCGAGGAGCGCGCGGCCGCGCTGGGTTACTCGTTTTCGATGGTGAACATCGACGAATTTCGCAGCGGGGCGATGTTGCAGCGCGTGCTGCACAGTCGCGGCATCGAAGGTATCGTGGTGCTGCCGCTCTTGCGCGGCTCGGACCTGGGTGAGCTGCTGGATTGGTCGGCATTTTCCGCGGTGTCCACCACGCCATCGTTACTCGCACCCAATCTGCACAGCGTGACGCCCAATCATTTCGACAATACCCTGACGGTGTGCCGTGCGCTGACTGGGGCGGGTTTTCGCCGGATCGGTTTGGCGGTGTCGCGGGACTGGAACGAGCGCGTGAAGTTTCGGTGGACCGGGGGAATCGCGTGGCAAAACCTTTTTGGCGGAACGCAGCCGGTGCCGCCGCTGGTCACGGCACATCCGGGACCGGACTTGGAGGCAGAGGAGTTTGCCCGGTGGTTGCAGCAGGAAAGACCGGATGCGATCATCACCGATGCGAGTATTCGCACGGAGGTGGCCGCGGAGCTGGACGCGTTGCCGCGGCGCCTGCGGCCGAAAATTATTACGATGAACTGGCCCGATGCGGCGTGTGATGCAGGCATCGATCAGCGGCCTGAGCACGTCGGAGCGGCGGCGATCGACGTGCTCGCCGGACTGCTGGTGCGTGGAGAGAAAGGAGTGCCGGTGTTGCCGAACACGACGATGATCGACGGCCTGTGGGTCGCGGGTCGAGCGGGACGCGGCGTGCGTCCGCCCAGGGCACTTACGGCTGAATCCTAGGTTGCGGGGCCAGGGACGAAGGCCGCGCGAGTGAAGTTAGGGGAGCGATTCAACCGTGAGATTGCGAAAGGAGATCTCGGCGGAGCACTGGCCGTGGATTTGAAGGGCGATGAGGCCGGTGAGCGGGACGGTGGCGTCGGACTCGGTGTAGGTGACGGTGGGTTCGCCGTTGAGAGTGATGGTCGTGAGCGGTCCCTCGCAGCGGATTTCGTAGCGGTTCCACTCGCCGGGTTTTTCGAGGCGCTTGATTTGTTCGTCGGGGGCGCGGGCGAGGAATTTCTTGCGTCGGGATTCGTCGTAGAGGCAGCCGGAGTGGCCGGCGCCGATGTCTGCCTGATAGCCGGACATTTCATTGGGCGGGTCGGAGATGCGGACGCTGCGGAATTGGACGCCGCCGTTGACGAAGCCCTTGGTGCCGACGAGGCGATACTCAAGGCGGAGGAGGAAGTTGGCGTAGCGCTGTTTGGTCGCGAGGAACTCGTTGCGGGGATTGCCGTCGAGGGAGCCGCCGACAATCGCGCCGTCGCGCACGCGCCAGACAGCGGGGTCGCCGTCCCACGTAGCGAGGTCCTGACCGTTGAAGAGAGAGAGGGAGGAGGATGTAGCGGGAGCAGGCGCGGGCGGAGTGGCGGGGCGCGGGCGCGGTGCGGCGATTTGTTGGGACGCGAGGGCGGCTTCGGCGCGGACGTCGGGGTCGTCGAGGTAGGGCTGAAGGAGTGCGGCGGACTCGGGGCGTTTCAATTGGCCGAGGGCGGAGACGAGCATGAGTTTCTCGGCCTTGGTCTGCGTGGCGCGGGCGGCGGACGTGAGGGCGGCGAGGGGATTGAGCGGGGAGCGCTCGCGACCGGAGGCGACGGCGGCGGCCATGCGCGTGGCTCCACGCAGGGCGATCTCGCGATCGGCGGCGGGCGTATCGGGGCGGTGAGCGAAATCGAGGAGAGCCGTGGTCGGGGTGGCGTCGGGCCAATCGGCGAGCGTCTGGAGGGCGGCGGCGCGGACGGGCGGAGCAGGATCGGTGAGGGCGGTGCGGACTGCGATGAAGACCTCGTATTGGCTACCCATGGCGCGGACGATGGCGCCGAGCGGACGGAGCAGCGCAGCTTTGGTGACGGGATTGGTGGCGGCGCGGAAGGCGATGAGCGTGGGATCGGCGCGGCGGGCGGGCTCAAGGACCTTCATCGACGTGGTGACAATGGCGCGGTCGGCGAGGGTTTTGGCGGCTTCGTCCGTGGTGGCGACGGAGAGCGTGATGAGGGACGGGAGATCGGCGGGAGCGGCGACGAGGCCGAGGGCGCGGAGGGCGGCGCGGGCGATATCGAGGTCGGGGTCTTGGGCGAGGCGGAGGAGATCGGGGAGAGCGGCGCTGGCTTTGCGCTCGCCGAGGAGGGCGAGGAGGCAGACGCGCAGGGGCGTTTCCATCGTCGCTTGGGCTTTAAGAATGGCGGCGTCGGTCTCAGGCGCGGTGAGACGGGCGAGGCTGGCGAAGGCGGCGTCGACGAGGGCGGGCGAGGCGGGAGCGCGGAGAGCTTGGAAGAGGAGTGGTAGCGACGAGGCGCGGCCGAGGCGGCCGAGCGCGACCACGGCGGCGAGGCGGACTTCGTCGGGGGCGTTTTTGGCACGGGCCTCGAGGGCGGCGAGGACGCCGGGGCCGCCGCGATCGGCGAGGGAGGTGAGGGTGAGAGCGCGGAGGGGAGGGTCGAAACGATCAAGCTCGGCGAGGAGGGCGGCGGTTACCTTGGGGCCGCGGAGTTCGCGGAGCGTGAGGAGACCGAGGTCGCGGGCATCGACGTCGGCTGAGCGGAGTTGTTCGAGGAGAAGGGTGAGACCGCCGCCGGTGTCGTCGGTGAGGATGGCGCCGCGGGTGGCGGTGAGGCGGAGGGGAGCGGGAATCTCGGCGCGACGGACAGCGTGGTAGAGAGCGAGGGCGGCGGGACGGCGGTCGGCGGCGACGAGGGAATCGGCGGCGAGGAGGAGACCCTCGGCGGCGGCGGCACGGGTGGCAGCCGAGGTGCGGGTAAGGGCGCGTTCGAGATAGGCGACGGCGGGAGGCGTGGCGATACGACCAAGCGCGAGGAGAGCGGGCGCGGTCGAGGGCGAGTTGTCCGAAATCGTGAGCGTGTGAAGCGGTTCGACGGCTTGGGGATCGCGGCGGACCCCGAGCGAGTTGATCACGCCGACTTGGGCGTCGCCGACGAGACGAGGGAGGGCGTCGCGGAGGGCGGTGGTGGCATCGACGTGCGGGAGTTGCTCAAGGACGTCGCGGGCGTAGTAGCCGAGTTTTTCATCGGCGAGGAGCGCGGCGAGCGCGGGCACGGCGTCGGGGGAGGCGACGAGGGCGAGTTGCTGCAAGGCGCGGGCGCGGTCGGCGAGTGGGGCGGTGGCGGAGGTGGCGGTGGCGAGGAGTTCGCGGGGATCGGTCGCGGCGGCGGCGTCGAGGGTGCAGGTCGCAATCGAGAGAAGAAGGGAAAACGTGACGGAGAGACGGAGGCTCATGGGCGCGGGTGGATCAGGATTTCTTCTTTTTTCGGGAGTCCTTTTTGGCCGTGCGTGATTCCTCGCCGTTCCAGCGGAGGTCTTCCCAGCGGGGTGGTTGCATGGTGGCGTCCCAGCGGTCGTAGAGCGACTGGAGTTCGCGCTTCTTGTCGGGAAACTGGGCGGACAAATCCCGCTGCTCGCCGCGGTCCTGAGCGAGGTTGACGAGCATCGGCTCCAGATCCTTGCCGGCTTTGACAAGTTTCCAGTCACCGGAGCGCACGGCGTGCTGCACGCCGAAGCGGAAGTAAAGCTCACGCGGGGCGAGATGAGCGGCCTGGCCTTGGAGAAGCGGGAGGAGGTTGACGCCGTCGAGCTGCCACTCGGGTTTCACTTCAGCGCCGGCGGCGGCGAGCGCGGTGGGGAGGACGTCGAGCTGAATGACGGGTTCGGAAGAGACGCGACCGGCGGGGATGTGGCCTTTCCACGCGGCAATCCACGAGACGCGGATGCCGCCTTCCCAGACGAGCCACTTGCGGCCGCGCAGGCCGCCCATCTCGGCGTTGGCGTAGGCGCCGCCGTTGTCGCTGATCAGGAAGATCAACGTGTTCTCTTCCTGCTGCAGGGCGCGCAGTTTCGCCATGACGGTGCCGATGGCCTCGTCCGCTTCAGCGCAGAGGGCGGCGTATTGCTGGTCATGCTTTGGGAGATGTTTGAATTTTTCGAGCCACGCGGGTGACGCGACGTGCGGGGCGTGGACGGCGTTGAACGCGAGGTAGAGGAGCCAAGGTTTGTCGCGGTGGGATTCGAGGAAGGCGAGGGACTCGCGGGCGTAGACCGGGGAGGTGACTGGTGCGCCCGGGAGGTCGGTGAGCATTTCCTTATTCCGATAGAAGGAGGGCCCCTTACCCTCGCCGAGATTGCCGACGCTGCCGACGGCGAAATCGAAGCCGCGCGCGAGGGGCATATAGTCAGCGCTCGTGTCGCCGAGGTGCCACTTGCCGACGATGCCGGTGGTGTAGCCGACGGCCTTGAGGCGCTGGGCCAACGTGGTTTCGCTGAGGAGGAGTTCGCGGCCGGCGCGGCCCGGGTTGGCGTCGTGGCCGGTGCGTGCCTGGTAGCGGCCGGTCATCAGGCCGACGCGACCGGGCGAGCAAATGCAGCCGGAGGAATAGCCATCGGTGAAGCGCACGCCGCCGGCGGCGAGGGCGTCGATATTGGGCGTGGGCGCCATCTTGCCGCCGTAACAGCCGGGCTGGGCCCAGCCCATGTCGTCGACGTAGAAGATGAGGATGTTGGGGGGACGTGAAGGGGTGGCCGCGGCGGCGACGGCGACCGTCGTGAAGAGTAGGGTAAAAAATGTGGCGGCGAGCGCCGGGAGGCGCGCGAGGAGAGCGGGAAGACGGAGGGGCATCGGGAAGCGGGGCAGAGACAGAGACTCAGATGTGCCAGGGTTCGCGGAGGGCGCGGGTGCGCATGCGGTTGGCCTCGGCGTCGCCGACGAAGGACTCGGTGGCGGGGTCGAAGGTGAGTTTGCGGCCGAGTTGCCAGGCGATCGCGGCGGCGTGGCAGGCGATGTGCGAGTGGCGCATGACGTTGTAATTCGCGGCGGGGAGGGCGCGGGATTTCACGCAGTCGAAGAAATCGCGGGTGTGGCCGGCGGGGTCGGTGCCACGCATGGTGAAGGCGCGCCATTCGCTGCGGAGCGAGGCGGGGTGAAGTTCGATGGAGCCATTGTCGCCCGTCTCGACCCAGCCCTCGTCGCCCTCGAAGCGGACGGGACAGGTGCCGGTGGAGCCGACGGGGAGGCTGGGGGAGTTGGGGGCGGACGGAGCCTGACCGATCCAACCCTCGGGGCGCATGACGAGTTTCACGCCGTTGGCGTAGCGGGCGTAGATGGTGCCGCCATCGGGCTCGTAGGAAACGGGGACGGTGGAGTCGGAGCCGTTGGCCAGTTGGCAGATGTCGACGGTGTGGGCGCCCCAGTCGAGGAGCTTGGCGCCGGAGTCGAAGTCGTAGTAGCCGCGCCAGCGGCGGTCGACGACGTAGGATTTATTGTAGGGCCGCCACGGCGACGGGCCGAGCCAGAGATCCCAGTCGATGACGTCACGCGGCGGCTCGGGCTCGGCGGGGAGCCAAGAGGTGATGCACTCGAGCTTGTAGATGGAGGCGTGGAGCGTGTGGAGGCGACCGAGTTTGCCGGAGCGGGCGAGGTGGGCGGCGAACTGAAAGTTGGGGACGTTGCGGCGCTGGGTGCCGGCTTGGAAGACGCGGCCGGTGCGCTGCATGGTGTCGGCGAGCGACTGGCACTGGCCGATGGTGAGGCCGCAGGGTTTTTCGGAGTAGACGTCCTTGCCGGCTTTGGCGGCGAGGATCGAGGCGAGGGCGTGCCAGCGGTCACCGGTGGCGATGAGGACGGCGTCGATGTCGGGGCGGGCGAGGAGTTCGCGGAAGTCGCGGTAGGCGGTGCAGTCGGCGTTGCCGTAGTGGGCGTCGGCCATGGCCTTCACGGAGTCGCGGAGGCGGGCTTGGATGTCGCAGGTGGCGAGGTAGCGCACGTCCTTCTCCGCGATCATCGAGGTGAGGACTTGGTTGCCGCGTGGGCCGATACCGATGCCGCCGAGCGTGATGCGGTTGCTCGGCGCGACGCCGCCGCCGCGGCCGAGGACGTGCGCGGGGACGATGAGCGGGAAGAGCGCGGCGCCGGTGGCGGAGAGGGATTTCTTGAGGAAGGCGCGGCGGGTGGGGTGCGGGGCCGAGGGGCGAGGGGTGGTAGGCATGGGGTGGGCGGCCGCGCCGTAACCGGCGCGGCTACGGATTGAAGGGGCGGCTCAGGTCAGGACGAGGGGGCCGCCAGTGCAGAGGTCGCGCTTGCCGAAGGTTTCGATCCGGTGGCCGACGGCGTGGGCGAGGGCGAGGTGGAGGCGGTTGTGCGGGACTTTTTCGAATTTCAACGCGCGGCCCATATCGAAACCGAAGCCGCCGCCGAGGAGGACGAAGGGGATGTTGTCGAGGGTGTGGCTGTTGCCCTTGCCGAGTTCGTTGGTCCAGACGATCAGCGTGTGGTCGAGCATCGAGCCGCCGCCGCCGGGCTCGGGGGTCGCGGCGAGGCGGTCGGCGAGGTAGCGGACTTCGCCGGCGAACCACGTGTTGATCTTGATGAGTTTTTTCTGCGCGGCTTCGTCGGTATCGGGCTCGTGAGAGAGGCCGTGGTGACCGTCGGTGATGTCGAGCCAGTTCATGCGGGCACTGCCGACGGACTTCGTGTATTGGAGCGTGGCGACGCGGGCCATGTCGTTGGCGAAGGAATTTACGAGCAAGTCGATCTGCATGCGCGAGAGGCGCGGGACGTTGTCGTTTTGATCGGCGACGCCGCGTTCGAAATCGGGCGGGGTGACGCGGAGGGTGTGGCTGGCGGGGTCGGAGATTTCGCGCTCGAGCTGGCGGACGAGCGTCTCGTGCTCCTCGAGCATGCGGCGATCTTCGGCGCTGATGAGAGTGCGGACTTTGGCGAACTCGGATTTCAGCGGATCGAGCACACTGCGGAGGCTCGCGCGATCCTTCATCTGACCGTAGAGTTTATCGTGCATCTGATACGGGTCGGAGATGGGGGCGACGGGCTGGCCGGAGCCGGCGTAAGACATGCGCGTCCAGGGGTCGGCGCGGTCCTGAACGCCGACGCCGAATTCGAGCGAGCCGAAGCGGGTGCGGGTAAGGGCCTGGCTTTGAAAGAAGTTTTTCAGCTCCTGATCGATGGAGATGCCGCTGGCCCAGCCGGCGGGCACGCCGGAGCCGCCCATGATGTTGCCAGGGAGAAGTTCGATGCCGGTGAGGAGGCAACTCATGCCGCGCATGTGGCCATCGCCATCGCCGCGGACTTTGTTGGAGAGGCCTTGAAGCGTGAGCATCCGGTCGCGGTAGGGCGCGAGCGGGGAGAGGATTTCCTTGAGGGCGAAATCGCGGCCGCTGGTGTCGGGCCAGAACGCGGGCGGGATGGTGCCGTTGGGCGAGAAGACGACGATGAGGCGCTGGCGCGGGCGGGCGGGGGCGGCGAGGGCGAGACTGGGGAGGCCGACAATGAACGGTAGGACGGCAGCGGAGAGGCCGGCCTGACGGAGAAATTCGCGGCGATGAAGCGGGGTCATGGGCGGGGTGGGGTGGCGGCGACCTGCGTGGGCGCGGTGCCGCGGAGGGCGGCGAGCGTGGCGATGTCGACGAGGAGATTTTGGATATTGTAGTGCGAGGCGATGAAAGAATCGCGGAGTCGTGCGAGGGTGTCGGGGCCGTAGGCGGCGGCGGGCTGTTTCACGAGGTGGTGGAAGAGTTGCGCGATGAAGGCTTCGTTGGCTTGGGCGTTGGCCAAGGCGAAGTCGGCGACGTCGCGGGCGCTGGCGAGGCGGACCGGTTTGGCTTCCTCGTCGGCGCCGTAGTCGCTCGCGGCGTCGATGGGGCGGCCGTGATCGGTGGTGCGGTAGCGGCCGACGGCGTCGAAGTGCTCGAGACTGAAGCCAAGGGGATTGATGACGGCGTGGCAGCCCTGGCAATTTTCGGAGCGGGTGAGTTTTTCGACTTTCTCGCGCATGGTGAGGCCGGGGGCGAACGTCGTGTCGTCGAAGGTCTGCGCCTCCAGCGGCGGTTTGAGGGCGCGGCCGACGATGCTGCGGGTAAGAAACACGCCGCGGTGGATGGGCGAGCTGGTGGTTTTGTAGGAAAGAGCGGCGAGGAGATACGGGTGGGTGAGGACGCCGGAGCGTTGGCCGGGGGGCGCAGGGAGGCGCACGAAATCGCCGGGGTCCGACGCGGGTGAGGGCGTCGGGAGGTTGTAGAAGGCGGCGAGGCGGTCGTTGGCGTAGAGGTAGTCGGCGCGGAGGAGTTCGCGGAAATCGGAGCGCTCGCTCCACACGACATCGTCGACGAAGACGAGGAGGGAGGCACGGAGGTCGTCGATGAGTGCGGGCGTGAAGGTGGGGAAGAGCGTGGCGTCTTTGGAGAGGTCTTCGATGTAGCGGAGCTGGAGCCACTGCGTGAAGAATTCGCGGAGTTTGGCGCGGGCGCGGGGATCGGCGAGGAGGCGGCGGGCTTGCGCGGCGACTTCCGCCTGGGTGCGGAGCTGGCCCATGGTGGCGGCGCGGGCGAGCGCGGCGTCGGGCGCGGAATCCCAGAGGGCGAAGGCGAGGCGAGTGGCGATTTGATGGGCGTGGGGTGAAGTGGCAGGGGCGGCGGCGGAGAGCTCGGTGTAAAGGAAGTGCGGGGATTTCAGGGCGAGGAGGAGGACGCGGCGCAGGCCGGAGTCGGTGTCGGGAGCGGCGCGGAGGATCGTGGAGACGTAGCGTTGCGTTTCCTCGGGGGAGAGCGGGCGGCGGAAGGCGGCGGCGACGAATTTTGCGGCGAAGGCTTCGAGTTTCGCAGGGCGCGCGGGATCGTCGGGGCGCGTGCCGGCGAGGCGGTCGACGCGCGGGAGGACGTGGTTGGCAATTTCGAAGGCGGCGCTGGTGGTGGCGTCGTCCCAGGCTTTCGAGACGGAGGTGCTGCGTTCGTAGCCGCGGCTGGAGTCGTCGGCAGGGAAGCGGGTGGTGACGACGAAGGTGGGCGCGGTTGGAGCGGTGGAGAGATTGCGTGCGGGGATGGGGCGCTCGCTGCCGTGCGGAGGTTTCCAGCGGAGGGAAATCGCGGGGACGACGGGCGAGCCGGTTTTTTCCGGAAGGGCCCACCAGTCGATGTCGATCGGGTAGGAGCGGCCGCCGAGCAGCCGGAGGGTGATGCGGTGATCAGGGGCGTTGGGCGTCGAGACGTTGATGTCGAGGGTGGGCGTGGTGCCGCCGCGCGGCTCGGCGTTGATCCAGACGCGGACGCTGTTGGGCGTGTGGATGACGAACTCGTGGTCGCCGGTCTCATCGGCGAAGACGGTGCCGCGCCACTGGGCGGAGAAGCCGGCGGGGGCGGTGGAGTTGGGCGTAGGCGGGCGGTCGAGGGGCGGGAGGGTGAGGCGGGCGCGGAGTTCGCCGTTTTCGGGGAAAACGAAATCGACGGTGGGATCGGTGCCGCGGTGCGTGAGTTTCGCGGGATCGAAGCGGCCGCGCTGCGCGACGGAAAAATACGTAGCGGTCAGGCCGCGCGAGACCTCGGCGGGCGCGTCGGCGGCGGCGGGCGCGAGGGAGCGGAGAAGATCGGCGACGGTGACGGCGTATTGGCGGTTGGTGAGGTGGGCGAGCTCGACGCGGACGGGGTGGAGACGGGCTTGGGCGGCGGATGAGTAGAAGGTGTCGAAGATGTAGGCGGAGACGGCGTCGGCCTCGGAGCGCGTGAGCGAACCGGGTTTGTCGTCGGGCATGGTGGTCGCGACGTAGCGCGTAAGTCGCGGCAGGGACCAATCGCCGGTGAGGGCGTCGGCATACTCGCCCGCGACGCCCTGGCCCGTGGCGCCGTGGCAATCGGCGCATTTGGCGCGGTAGGTTTTTTCGCCGAAGGCGAGCGCGGCGGGTCGTGAGGGCGCGAGGGAACAGGAGACGGCGACGAGGGCGACTACGGTGAGAGCGAGGCCGAGGGCGAGAGGACGTGGCCGCAGAGGGCGGAGGGGCATGGCGCGACGGAGGGCGATCCTATTTCCAGTCGTCGGTGCGGAAAGGGGAGGCAGGGAGGCCGGCGGCGTTGAAGAGATTGCAGGTGGGCAAGTTTTCCCACGCATAGCGCGCGGCGACGGGCGCGGCGACATCGGGAGACGAGACAACGACGGTGGCGCCCTCGAGGCGGGCGGTGGCGGGTTTCCAGACGCGGTCGGCGCCGGCGATCACGAAGCCGGTGAGCGGGCCGTTTTTGGCGACGAGGCCGCCATCGGTGTGAGTGAAGCGCAGAACAATCTCGCTGCCGCGGACGGTGTGACCCGCGGGGAGCGGGCCGGAAGAGGCGGGGACCTTTTGGCCGTAGACCTCGCCGAGGGCCCAGAGCGCGAGCCGGTGGCCGACGGTTTGTTTGTCCTTGGGATGGATGTCGTCGGCCTCGCCGACGTCGATGGCGATGGCCATGCCCGTTTGGGGGAGGGCGAGGGTTTTCAGCATCGCTTCGCGGACGGGCGGCCAGTCGCGGCCGGTGGCAGTGAAGTTCGGGAGCTGCACCCAGGCGAAAGGGAAGTCGTAGCCCCAGCGGGCGCGCCAGTCGCGGATGAGCAGCGGGAGCTGGTGGACGTAGAGCGAAGTCTTGGCGGGCGTGGTGTTGGCCTCGCCCTGATACCAGAGCGCTCCGCGGATCGCGTAGGGAATGAGGGGGACAATCTTGCCGTTGAAGAGGCCGCCGGTGGTGGCGCGGGGGGCGGTGGCGGTTTTCGTGGCTTTGGCGCTTTTCTTGGCGACGGCTTTTTGTTTTTCGACTGCCGGCGCGGAGGTGGCGGCGGGAGCAGCGGGAGTGGGTGCGGTCTTCGGCACGGCGGCGATCGCGGCTTGGAGGGCGGCGTCGTTTTTCTGGGTGTCGGCATCGATCCACGCTTCGATGGGGGTGCCGCCGACGGAGGAGTTGATGAGCCCGACGGGGACGCGAAGGGTTTGGTGGACCTCGCGGCCGAAGAAATAGAGGGCGGCGGAAAAACCGGCGACGGTGTCAGGGGTGCACGCGACCCAGCGGCCCTTGCCGCTGGTCTGAGGCGTATCGGCGTTGGGTGAATCTTCCTTGAAGTGACGAATGAGCGGAAAGGTAGCGGCGGCCTTTTCGGCCTCGAAGTCTTTGCCGCGGTTGACGGTAAACGCCATGTTGGACTGGCCGGAGCCGAGCCAGACTTCGCCGACGAGGACATCCTGGAGGACAATGGTGTTGGTGCCGGCGACGGTGAGGGTTTGTGGTGTGGCTGACGCGGTTAGCGCCGTGAGAGCGGTGCGCCAGCGGCCGTCGGCTGCGGTGGTGGTGGTGACGGTCTGGCCAGCGAACGTGACGGACACTTTTTCGTCGGGAGCGGCGTTGCCCCAGATCGGCACAGCGCGGCCGGCTTGGAGGACGAGGTGATCGGAGAGAATGGCGGGCAGCGCGACTTCGGCGCGGGAAACCGCGGCGAGGAGGCAGGCGAACAGAACGACGAAGGGGGATTTCATGGGGCAGGGGAGATGACGCCGGGGAGGGAGGCGGGTTGCGCGACGGGCGCCGAAGCTTGAAGCGCGGAGGGATTTGAGCGTTGAGTGATCGTCATGGCAACCACCCCGACACCCCCGACTGGAGAACAACGACGGGCGGGCTTGCGCGGAGCGGCGATGCTCGGCGCGGCGACCCTTGCTGGGGTGGCGCCGCTGGTGCGAGCGGCAGAGGGCGAGGTCTATCGGGTAAAGAACGGGCAATTGAAGCACTCGGTGGCGCCGTGGTGTTTTCGGCCGATGCCGCTGGACGAGTTGTGCGCGCTGGCGGCGCGCATGGGACTGGCGTCGGTCGAACTGACGACGCCGAACAATTTTTCGGTGCTAAAGAAGCACGGGCTCGGGTGTGCGATGACCAGCAGTCACGGCTTCGCCAAAGGCTTCGCGCACCCGGAGGAGCACGCGGAGTGTCTGAAAGTGCTGCGCGAGCGGATCGAGGCGGTGGCGGCGGCGGGGTTTCCGTCGGTGATCACGTTCTCCGGATTTCGCCGCGGGATTTCCGACGAGCTCGGAATGAAGAACATGGTGGAGGGGTTGAAACAAATCGCCGGCTATGCGGAGGAAAAGAAGGTCACGCTCTGCCTCGAGATGCTGAACTCGAAAGTGCGGGAGGAGATGCGCGGGCATCCGGATTATTTCTGCGATGACATCGACCGCTCGGTGGAGATTTGCCGGCGAGTGGGCTCGGAGCGCGTGAAAGTGCTCTTCGATGTTTACCACGTGCAGATCATGCACGGGGATGTGATCCGAAAGCTGCAGCAGCACAAAGACTGGATCGGGCACTACCACACGGCGGGGGTGCCGGGTCGCAACGAAATCAATGACACGCAGGAGCTGAACTACGGTGCGATCATGCGGGCGATTGTAGCGACGGGTTATCGCGGTTACATCGGGCAGGAGTTTGTGCCGGTGGGAGACAAAGTGGCGGCGCTGAGCGAAGCGGTGCGGATCTGCGACGTGTGAACGCGGGCCGGTGGGCGGCGCCGGTCGGCTACTTCATCGTCTCCGGGGCCTCGAAACGTCCCCGATAAACCCAGTCGCGGGAGGCGCCGGCTTGGAGGTGGCAGGCGGCGCAGGTGAAGGAGTCTTTCGGCGCGGTGAGAGTGGAGCCGTCGGGGCGATACTCGACGTATTCCCACTCGCCGGTGCGGAGCGGACCGTAAGCCTCGCCGAATTTTTCGCCGTGGCGCATGACGTGGAGGCTGGTGACTCGGCCCTTCTGGAACCGGCCTTGGGCGTCGAAGAGCGGTTGGCCGTCGGGACCGGTGGGGACCTCGGCGAACTCCATCACGAAGACCGAGCCGTGCGGATAGGGGAGATCGCCAGAGTCGGCGACTGCGGCGGCGGTTGGATTAGCGTAGACGGTGATGAGATTGCGCGGCTTGGCGCGGTTGAACGTGCGAAGCGGTTGAAAGGTTTTCTGGTAGTCGACGGGAAATCCGACGCGGTCGACGGTGGGCCCGGGTCCGGTCGCCGGGGCGGGCGCGGCGGCCTGGAGGAGGAGGGCGGCTGGCAGGGGGAGCAGGAGGAACAGAGCGAAGGAGAGACGGAGTGAAGCGGGGAGGGGGCGAAGGCGGGCATGCATGGCGTTGATCCGAGGGGTGACGCCGGCCGGTGGAGCGCGAATACCCCGAGCGCGGAGGATGAAGCGCAACTGAACGGGCGCATAAAAAAGCCCGTCCGGTGAGGGACGGGCTGGGGCGCGCGCTGGGGCGGGCGTAAAGCCCGCCCACAGGGAAGCGCAGTGAACGAGGATTAGAGATCGAGCGTGGTGCTGATGACGAATTTGCGGGGCTCGATGTAGTAGAAGGCGTCGCGGTAGTTGCGGCCATTGAGGGTGCGGATGCCGGTGTAATACGGGTCGTCGTAGCCGAGGAGGTTGTTGACGTTGAGCTGCACGCGGAGGGTGCGGTTGCGCAGCTTGAAGTTGTAGCCGGCGGTGGCGGTCATCGTGTAGTAGGCGGGGGCCTTGATATAGTCGAAGGCGTTGGTCACCTGGTTGCCGATGATACGGCGGCCGAGGAACGACGCGCCGCCGCCGAGGCTGAGGCCCTTGGCGGGACCCTGCGAGAACGAGTAGTTGCCAAAGACGTTCGCGGTGTAGTCGGCCTGGTTGTTGAGGG
>CANGHW010000098.1 GCA_947453695.1 Opitutia bacterium | reverse complement strand
CCATGCACCGGCTCAAGGCCGCCTTCGGCCAACGCCTTCGCTCCCGCCAGCAATCCGCTCAGGCACACGCGGCGCTGCTCCGCGCCCATCTGCTCAACCGCTGGCCCACGCCGGCCACCCTGCCGGTTGCGTGAGCCGGCAAGGTTCACGGGTCGGGATACCATTTATGCAACAGGGCCTCCCAAACTATGGAGCAGCAGGCCGACGTGGGTCGGCCTGCGGCCGCGCGTCAGCGCACGGTGCGGAGCTGCACGCTATCGACGAGGCGGTCCTGGGCGACGATATCGGTGGCGACGATGAGCTTGTCGCCGGGGGCGACGCGGCCGGTGCGGACGAGCAGGCCGATGGCGTTTTCGATCGTGACGTCAGGCTCGGAGGCGAGGGGCATTAAGAAGGGCTCCACAGCGCGGAGGAGGCGGAGCTGGCGGAACACCTCGGGCGAGGGCGTGAAGGCGAGGATCGTCGCATGGGCGGGACGGAGGGCGGCGAGACCCTGAGCCATGAAGCCGTGGCGCGTGAAGGTGACGAGGTGAGAGCGCGGGAGCTCGTTGGCGAGCACCACAGCGGAGTGGAGGACCTTCATGCGCTCGCCGGTAAAGACGGCGGGCTCGCGGGAGGCATGGGTCTCCTCGGCTTCGATGCGGCGGGAAATCTTGTCGAGCATCTGCACGCACTCGAGCGGGTATTTGCCGATGGTGGTCTCGCCGGAGAGCATGACGCAGTCGGCGAGTTCGAAGACGGCGTTGGCGACGTCGGTGATCTCGGCGCGCGTGGGGACGGGTTGCGAGATCATGCTCTCGAGCATGTGCGTGGCGACGATGACGGGGCGGCCTTGCGCGAGGCAGGCGCGGACGGCGCGGCGCTGGATGACCGGGAGCTCCTCGAACGGGCATTCGATGCCGAGATCGCCGCGGGCGACCATGAGGGCGTCGCAGGCAGAGACGATGCTATCTAGGTTATCGATGGCGGACTGATCCTCGATCTTGGCGATGATGCGGCAGCGGGATTTCTTTTCGCTGAGGAAGGAACGCAGGATTTCGATATCCTTGGACTCGCGGACGAAGGAGAGGGCGACGAAGTCGATGCCCTCTTCGAGGCCCACGGTGGTGTCGCCGCGATCCTTTTCGGTGAAGGAGGGGAGGTTAACTTTTACACCGGGGAGGTTGATGTGGCGCTTTGATTTCAGCTCGCCAGGGATGAGGACGCGGCAGCGGATGCGGGCGTCGTCCTTGGTGAGGACCTCGAGGCGGAGAAGACCGTTGTCCACGAGGACAGTGTCGCCGACTTTGATGTCGTTGACGAGGTCCTGGTAGTTGACGTCGACGGAGCGGACTTCTTCGCCCTGCTGGCCGGCGGCACTGCCGGCGCCGGGTTTGACGGTGAAGTCGAAGATTTCGCCGGCCTTGAGTTCGAGCGGAACAGAGAGGTCACCGGTGCGGATCTCGGGGCCCTTGATGTCCATCATGACGGCGACATCGCGACCGATGCGGGCGGAGACGGCGCGGATGCGGCGAATCACGGTGCGCGTCCAGTCGTGTTTGGCGTGCGCCATGTTGAGACGGATGATGTCGGCGCCCCCGCGGATCATCTTCTCGAGCATCTCTTCGCTCTCGGTGGCAGGGCCGAGGGTGAAGATGATTTTGGTGCGGCGGAGGGAGGGAGCGGCTTTCATGGCTGGCTAGGTGGTGCAGGAAACGGGCCGAACGCGCAAGGGCGGCGGGCGTCATGGCGATGGCTTTTTCTGCGCAAAAATTGTCACACACGGTGGCGAGATTTTCCGTGCAGGGCGGCGGGGTTGCGGCACAGAGTGAAGGCGGTCCGGCTCCTGCTCTTACTCCCTTACCCTATGTCTTCGCTCAGTATTGTCGCGGTTGTCCTCTCGGTCGTCATTTTCGTCTACTTCTACAATAACCCGCTGAAACACGGGCCGTGGTTTCTGAGCCGACGCTTCATCAACTGGTTTCCGCTGGGGATGACGTATGCGTTTCTCTACATGGGGCGCTACAACCTCACGGTGGCGAAGAACGCGCTCGGCACGCTGATGTCGAATCAGGACTTCGGGTTGATCTTCGCGGCGGGCACGAGTGTATATGCGTTTTCGTTTCTCGTGAATGGACCACTGGTGGATAAGATCGGCGGAAAGAAAGGAATCATCATCGCGGCGCTGGGAGCATCACTGGCCAACATTATCCTGGGCGTGATCACGTGGCTCGTCCTGACGGGTAAGACGGCGATCCCGCTCTTCTGGCCCTTTGTGGTGACCTACTCGCTCAATATGTATTTCCAGAGCTACGGGGCGGTCTCGATCATCAAGGTGAAGGCGAATTGGTTTCACGTGCGGGAGCGCGGTGTGTTTGGGGCCATCTTTGGGACGTTGATTTCGTTCGGCGTCTACTTCGCTTTCGATTGGGGGCCGGAGATCGTGAAGCTCACGAAAGCCAACCCGACGGGTGAGGTGAGCTGGTTGCACGGGGTGGTGCAGAGCGTTTTTGCGGTTCCCGGGTCGACGACGGATGCGACGTGGGCGGTGTTTTTCATCCCGGCGGCGATCTTGCTGGTGTGGGTGGCGCTCGATTCGTGGCTCATCAAGGAGACGCCGGAGGACGCGGGCTTTCCCTATCTCGACACGCACGACGCGTCGTCAGGCCACATGCATGAGGAATACTCGACGATGGACCTATTGAAGAAGGTCTTCCTGAGCCCGATCATGCTCATGCTCGCGGGGGTGGAGCTGACCTCGGGGGTGCTGCGCAACGGCATCATGCAATGGTATACGGTCTTCGCGAAGCAGGTGCCGCAGCCCGGGGCGGAAATCATTGTGGCCAACTGGGGCCTGCTCCTGTGCCTCTTTGGTATCGTGGGCGGCTTTGCCGGCGGACTGATCTCGGATAAGTTTTTCCAGTCCCGGCGTGGGCCGCCCGCGGCCCTGTTCAGCGCGTTTATGCTCATGATGGCAGCGGTGATGGCGATGGCGATCAAGACGCAGCCGCTGGTCGTCGGCATCGCGGCGCTGCTCATCGTGGCCGCGGTGACCGGTGTGCACTCGCTCATGTCGGGCACGGCGGCGGCGGACTTCGGTGGGCGCAAGGCCACGGCGACCTGTTCGGGCATTGTGGATGGCTGCGTCTACCTCGGAAGCAGCGTGCAATCGGTGGCGGTGGGTTATCTCTCCGGGCTCGATTGGCGCTGGTGGCCGATCTTCCTGATGCCCTTCGCACTCGTCGGTGGCACGATTGCATGGCGCATCTGGCACGAACTGCCGTCGGCGACGAAGAAGTATATCGCGGAACACGAGACGCCGGCGAAAGCGTGAGCGGGTGCCTACGCTTGCACGGGAGCGGTGCGGTAGACGGTGGACCAGTGGTTCCCGGGCGGCGGGCACCGGCCGCGGCGGGCATCTATTGTATCGAGATCCTGACGATTTTGGCGGCGTCGCGCGTGAGTGGCGCAGTGGCGATCGCGGTAGCGTTTTTGATGGTAGCCTTTTCGGCGAACTCGACGCACTCGCTGCTCGGTCCGGTGGCGGCGATGGACATCGGCGGACGCAAGGCGGCGGCGTTTGCCTCGGGGTGCATCAACTCGTTTCAGTATATCGGTGCGGGGGTCGCGATGCAGATGCTGGGGCGCCTACTCGATAAAACGGGCTACACCTACTTTTTCTACTTCATGGTGCCGTGGGCGATCGTGGGCGCGGTGCTGATGTTTAGCAGGGCGAAGCATAAAAATCTACGGAAAGTGCGGGCGGCCCACTAAGGCACACGCGGGAGAGCGGCGCTGGAAGCGGGCATCGTTCGAATCGGGGCGGGTTCGATTTTGTCCCGGACGGCATCTTTTGGGCGCGGGAAGGCGTCGCAGAGGCGCGGAAAAGTGTCTGTGCGCTTCGGGAAAGCGGAATGCAAGAAAAGGAAATCGTCTATTGGGAGCGGCAAAGCGGCTGTGGGCGTCGGGAAAGTGGAATGCAAGAAAAGGAAATCATCTATTGGGAGTGGGAAAGCGGAATGTAAGAAAAGGAAGTCATCTATTTGGAGTGGGAAAGCGTCTGTGAGCTCCGGGAAAGCGGAATATAAGAAAAAGAAATCGTCTATTGGACGCGGGAAAGCGGCTGTGAGCTTCGGGAAAGCATCTTTTGCGTCCGGGAAAGCGTCGTTGGGCTGAGGAAAAGTGCCGGTGAAACGCGGGAAGCCGGTGCAGCCGGGTGGGGCGAGGTCTGCGCTCCCACGGATGACGGAAGTGTGCGACTGTATCCATCGACGCGCGAGACCCAGCCAGTCCTGCAGGTGGATTATCCCTTTCCGACGGCGGACAAACCGCAGTCGAAAACGTGGTTTGGTCACGACTGTTGGTGGGCGGTTCTGCCCCGGCTCGTCGGTCCGTCATTGTGGCAACGCACCGACGCGGGCTGGGTGGAGCACACGGAGGTCCAAGCTGCGCTGACCGGACTACCCGGACGGGCCGATGTGTGGTGGGATGGCGAAAGCGCGACAGCTGTAAGTGCGGCGGATCGGATCATACGAGTATTTCGCCTCCGGCCCGTCGAGGCGGAGGCACGTTCGTGGCGGGCGGAGGTTTTGGCCACGCTCCCCGCGCCGGCCGACGATGCGATCGAAACCGTCACTTTGGCCCGCGATGCTGGCGGCGAGTGGTGGATTGCGACCGTGGTGCAGGAAAAAGTCTACGCGTGGAGCTCGATGGTCCCCGCCGGAAGTGATCGGACGCAGCGTGGACGCCGATGATATCTGCGAGGTCGTGCCGTTGCGCGAAGGAGTGGGCGTGATCTGGTCGGATCAAAAACACGAGACGGTGAACATGCGCGTGCATCGCACAGGCCAGCCGGCCAACGCCTGGGAGCCCGTGGAAGTGGTGCAGGCGGGCGATCGAAATGCCGACGATCATATTCATGCAGCACTCGCGGCCGATGGCACCCTCTGGGTGGCGACGAAGAACAGCGTCGACGAAGTCGCGCAGCCGCAGTTGGTGCTGCGCGTGCGCTCGCCCGAGGGTAAGTGGCGCAATGCCCCCTACGGTCGGTTGACGGCCGACGCCTCGGTCAGCCGGCCAACACTCGCTTTGTCGCCTGACGGCACGGTGTGGCTGGGACACAGTGTTTACCGCGATAAGACCTTTTCGGAGATCGTATTTGGCGTCGTCGATCTCTCGGCGGCTGGGGTTTTACGAGCGCCGCGGGCGGTAATCGCCCCGGATACAAAGTCGCGCTCACGAGTGAACGATCCCACCGGACCAAAGCATATTTTTCCGGAAAAGGGCAGTTGGCTCGTGCTGGCGTCGGATGCAGCGGGACGAGTTTACGAAGCGGACCTGCGCACGGTCGGGATACCCTGAGCGGCGGATGGGGGCAAACCGGCAAGAAGAGAGGACCGGACGGTAGTTCTCTCTTAGGCGAGGCCACCGGTTACTTATTCCGAGGCGGTGAGCGAGCGCCGACCAGCGTCGCGCTTACAAATCGTAGAACGGCGTGCCTTCGCCGGGGGCGACGATGGCGAATTCACAGGCCGCGAGCGCGGTGAGGGCGCGCACCGGCGCGAGGGCGGCATGGACGGTCTCGGGGGAATTACAATCGCGCGAGAGGTGCGTGAGGTAGACGCGGCGCCAGCGCGGGCTCGCGGTCTCAGTGAGGAGTTCGCGGGCGGCGGCATTGGAGAGGTGGCCGTGGCGACCGGAGATGCGCTGCTTCAGCGACCAGGGGCGTTTGGTGTCGGCGGCGAGGAGGTCCGAGCAATGGTTGGACTCGACGACGACGACGTCGCACTCACGCAGTTGCAGGCGGACGTTTTGCGGGGCGTGGCCGAGGTCGGTGAGGTAGGCGAGGGAGCGACGCGGCGAGAAGAGGTCGTCGGTGTGGCCGTTGGTGAAACGGAAACCGACGGGCTCCTGGGCGTCGTGCGGCACGGCAAAGGTATCGATCTCGAGGTCGCGATAACGGAAGCGCGAACCGGTTTCGAAGAGCTGCCACGCGGGACGATGCGCGGCGTCGAGCTTCGACTGGACCGCACGACTCGTGGCGGGATTGGCGAAGATCTGGATGTGCGGGTGCTTCTTCAGACCGTCTATGCCGGCGGCATGGTCGCCGTGCTCGTGGGTGAGAAAGATGGCGTCGATGCGTTCAAGCGATTCGCCGGCCTCAGCAAGGAGGGCGGAGAGTTTTCGGGCGGAAAAGCCGGCGTCGACGAGCACGCGCGCACCTTCGGTCACGAGCAACGCGGCGTTGCCCGAACTGCCGGAACCGAGGATGCGGAAGCGCATGGGCATATCGAGGTTCGTGATGAAGCGCGGCGGGCCGGGCGCGCCAAACTAAAACGTGCGAGCGTGCTCGGGGAGGAAAGTGAGTAAGACGGAAATCGGTCCTACCACCGACAGAGTGCTTCGATGCCAGCGGCGGAGCCGTCGCGGGCCCAGCCGTCGAGTTGAGCCTGGTCCTTGAGCTGTTGGCCGCGCTGGCGCGGGACGGCGGCGAAGACGTTGGCGCATTCGGCGAGGCCGGTCATGTCGCCCCAGAGTTTTTCGAACTGAGCGACGGGATAAACATCCTCCTGGCCGTGGCCCCAGCGCTTCTTCACGTCTTTGAGCGTGACGTAGGTGGGGACGCGCGCGGCCATCGTGCGGACCGCGGCCGCCGTGCGGTCGGCATCGGCGAGCTCGGCGCGAGTGAGACCGAAGAGCGCGAGCAGACGGTCGATATCGATCCAACAGGAGTTGGTGTTGTAGTAAGTGAGGTTGAACTCGTCGGACTCGCGCGGGAGGGCGAGGCCCTCGACGAGGCGCACGCGGCCGTCGACGCGGGCGAGGCCGCCACCGTGATCCTCGATGCGGCGCGGGATGACCTCCCAACCGAGCGTGGCGTTCGACGATTGGAACCAGCCGACGAGCGCGGGATCGAGCGTGGCACCGAGCGTATCGATGTTGTGCACGAGCAGCGTGCGGAGTTGCGGGCGCGCGGCGAGGAGGCGGGCGAGTGTGCCGTTTTTCAGCAGGTTCGGGATCTCGAACCAGTGACCCACGGGGTGGAGGCATTGGCCGGGGAGATTGTCAGTGTAGTCGGCGCCTTCGCCGACGGTGCGGGCCCAATTCGTGAGGGCGGCGCGCACGCTGTCGCGCATTTTTTCCTTCTGCTCGTCGAGCTTTTGTTGGGCGGTTTCCTCCCAGGCGAAAACGAGGTCACGCACGGCGGGGACCATGCGCAGCCCGATGGAGCGGCCCGGGGAAAGGAAGACGGTGCGGTCGAGCGCGGCGGCGTGGTGAGCGCGGAAGTAGGCCTCGATCGGTGTGTGCGTAAGATTGCTCGTCGTGAAGATGTGCGGGACATCGGCGCCGTAGAGCGCGGCCGTGCGGCGGGATTTCGCGAGGTGGACTTCGGCGAAGCTGCGGTGCTGGCCCGAGAATTTCGCGAAGGGGTGGAGGGCTTTGACCACGCCGGCGCCTTGGGTCCAGCGCGAGCCGACGCCGGCGGCGTAAGTAACGACGGCGCATTCGCCGCGGCGGAGGGCGGCTTCGCCGGCGGCGCGGAGAGCGGCGGGCGCGGTATGAATGTTGAAGAGATCGGCGGCGGGGACGTCCTCGATGCGCGTGGACGGCGCGAGGCGGTTCATCGCGAGGCCGATGCGGCCGGCGCGAAGATCTGTGCGAATTTGCTCGTGTTGGGCGCGATCGAAGCCGTTTTCGGCCAGGAGCGTGTCGAGGGAGGACGTGTTGCGCGAGGTATCGCCGGAGGAAGGTAGGAGGCGATCGAGTAGCGTGGGCAGTGCGGCGGAAAAGGCCGGCGTGGTGCGCGCGGTCTTGGTGAATTGCGCGACGTCGGTGCGCTCGCGCGGGGTGAGATCGCGGGCGTCGCGGCGCAGGAGGGCGGGGACGGTGAGTTGGTAGAACTCGACGGGCAGCAGAGCGTCGGCGCCGGAGAGGAGCGCGGCGACAGAGCCGTGTTCGTTGATGGCAAAGTCGTAGACGACCGGGTCCATCGCGAAGGGCAGCGAGGCCTGCAGCTCGCGTTTGGTAGCGAGCATGATCTCAAGGAGGCGCGTCTGGGCTTCGGCGCGGCGGTGCGGGGCGAAGATAAATCCCATGCCGCCGCCGGACATGCCGCCGAGCATCCAGAAGCCCCAGAAATCTTCGCCGAAGGCGTCGCGCGTGCGGGCGATGAGTTGCTCGGTGTAGCGGTTGCTCACCCAGGGGATCATCGTCTGGAGCGGGCCGAAGAAATTCTCGGTGAGCGCGCGGCCAAGGCCGCGGATATCGCCAGCGGAAAGGAGCGCGAGAATCTCATCGAGGGTGGCGACGGCGCGTCGGCGTGCGCCAAGCTCCGGTTCGCTGCGGAGGAGATACTTCTCCGTGGCCATCTCGAGGATGGGGCCGACATTTTGGGCCATCCCGCCGTGGACCACGACGAGGGACTCCGAAAGTTTTTGGCGAGCGGCATCCGGGATGCGGTCGCGGCCGAGCAGTGTGTGGCGCGGGAGGAGACGGCCGCGGCTGATGCCGTGCTCGGGGTCGCCGGGTTGGGCGGCGGCGCCCTCGATGAGTTTGATGCCGGGCCAGAGACCGCCGGAGTCCTGCCAGCCGCCACCGGAGCCACCGAGCCACTCGCCGAGAATGGCGCGGGCGGCGACGATGCGACGCTCGCTCTCTTCCATCTCGCCGGTGAGCGAGCGGATCTGGCCGGTGGCGCGCATGCAGACGCCGATGAGGGCGCCGAGGAGATTGGTGGAGACGGCGAGGCGTGAGCCCTTGGGGATGCGGTTGACGTTGCTGACGAGTTCGAAGCCACGGCCGGGGCCGAAGATCGTGCCGAGGAGTTCGGCGAGGCTGGCGCCGGAGCGCTCGATGCCGGGTGGGACAAGGCCGGCGGCGATGAGCGCGGCTTTCAGGAGGCCGAGATAGTCGCGACCGAAATCAAAGACCTCGTCGAGCGTGGTGAGGCAGGCGGTGGCCTCGAGGTCGACACTGGCGAGGCGGATGACGGGCTCGTCGATGACGCGGAAGAACGCTTCGACGGGCGGACGCGGAGCGGCGTCGCGGCCGTGGACGCCAAGGTCGATGGAGATGTTGAGGACGCGGGCGCCCTCGGGGAAATCCATGCCGAGGAAGAAAATGTCGGACCAGCCGCAGTGCGTGAGGTCCATGCGCACGGGAGTGCGCTCGCGGAGGAGGGGATGAGCGGAAGGGGACGAAGCGGTGGCGGGCGCGAGGAGCTCGGGGCGGACGCGGAGGGGCTGATCGAGCGGGTGGCCGAGGCGGAACATCCAGGCATTGCCGCGCGTGGAGCGGACGGTGCGGCGGACTTGGTCGGCGAGCGTCTGAAAGGCGAGCGCATGATGCGCGGAAGCGAGGGCGCTGGAGAGGGTTTCGCTCGGACCGTGGGTGGCTTGAGCGGCCGCGAACACGGAAATGGCCTCCTCGAAGCGACGCTCCAGGAGGTGGCGGAAGCCGTCGTAGGGCACGCGGCCGAGGCGCGGGAGATCGGGGCGCGCAGGCAGGTGATAGCGGTGGATCGCAGTGAGGAAGAAGAGCGCGCGGACGCGTTGGTAGAGATTCGTTTCGCGGCGGCGGTAGGAGTCGAGCTCCGTGCAGTCAGCAAGAAGCTGGGCGACGGTGCGGCCGGCGCACCAGGTGTCGATGGCGGTGTCGCGCGTCGCGGGATCGGCGGACGCGATGAGGTCGGTGACGCGGAGACTCATGGTTAGTCGGCGCGGACCGCGAGGAGTTCGACGAGCTGGGTGAGGACGCGATCGCGGTCGCGGCCGGAGAGGGACAAGGCGAGCTGCGCGAGCAGCAGGCCGTAGGGGGCACCGATATCGTAGCGGCGGCCGGCGATGGTGAGCGCGAGGTAGCGGCGGCGGGCGGCGAGGGTGTGGAGGGCGGGGGATAGGCCGAGGGACTTGTCGGGCGCGGCCGCGAGGTTTTCGTCGAGAATGGAGAAGATGTCAGCGCCGAGGACGTGGAGACCGAAGAAGCACAGGTAGAAGCCCGCGCGCTGGCCGGGCACGATGAGCTGCTGCTCGGCGATCGTGGGCGTGGGTTTTTCGAGGACGGTGTCGATTTGGTAGAGCGGGCGATCGCCGCCGATCAGCCGGCCGCCGACCGCACCGTAGGAGGTGAGCTGGCTCTCGCGCGTGGGTTGGACGGCGGAGACGGAGGCGTTTTCCGCGACGGCGACATCGATAAGTTGGCGGGCGCAGCTGACGGCGCCCTGTGCGACGTGGAGGTGATCGCCGACGAGATGGAGAAAGGGCTGGTCGCCGACGAATTCGCGGCCGCAGAGGATCGCGTGGCCATAGCCGCGCGGAGCGGGTTGGGCGATGAAGCGGACGCGCGAGCGGAGGGCGCCGCAGGCCTCGGCGTAGGCAGTCTCGTCGCCCGGGCAAACGATAACACAGAACTCTTCGACGCCGGCGCCAGCCGCCTCTTCGAGCACGATTTGGAGAGCGGATTTCGTCTCACCGCGCTGGTCGATCAAGGTTTGCAGCGGGAGCGTGCGCTGGCGCGGATTGGCGGCGGTGACGAGGGCTTTGCGGATAGGCATGGGCGGAGTCGAAGTGGGAGCGCGGAGAGTGGCGGCAGCAGGGGAGGTGGTTCAACCGGAAACACCGGGCGGCGTAGTGTCCGCAGGGAATGACCCCGACGATTGACGGAGGGAGGTTTTGTGCTACTTCTGACCCTCCATGCCAAAGCCAGCCGCCAACTCGAAACGCTCCACCCGCTCCGTGCGGGCGAAGGCTCCGCGCGTGCTGACCGGCACGGTGTATATCACCCGTCAGGTGCACTTCAACTCGGCGCACCGGCTTTACAACCCGACGAAGAGCCAGGCGTGGAATACGAAGCAATACGGCATGTGCACCAACCCGCACTGGCACGGCCATAACTACGTGCTGGAGGTGACACTTAAGGGGCAACCTGACCCGGATACGGGCTACATCGTCGATCTCGGCGAGCTCAAGCGGATCCTCAACCGTGCCGTTGTGGACAAGTGCGACCATCGCAATCTCAACGACGAAGTGGACTTTCTGCGCGGCATCATCCCCTCGACCGAGAACCTCGTGATCGCGTTTTGGCAGGAAATCGAACCGCACATCACGGCGGGCAAACTTCATTGCGTGAAGCTCTATGAGACGCCGCGCAACTTCGCCGAATATTTCGGCCCCGACGCCGCCTCCTAAACCACTTTATCTGCCGAACTTGGCTGCACGCGGTGGTTATCGTCCCCCACCGCCAGGCCGTTTGCTCCCTCTAAAAACGACATGAAGAAGAAACCGATGTATCTGCACGAGACGGCCGGCGGGGTGCCGCCGCTCGTGAACCGGAAATTTGCCGCTGATTTCAAAGGGGATGCCGCCTACCGCGACTCCTTGCCCGACATGATGGAGGCGGTGAACGCCGCCGAGGGCGCGCGGGTGCCGATCCAACAGGTGGGCTGCGCGAACTTCCGCCTGCCGCTGAAGTTTCGCACGGCGAACGGCAAGACGCACACCCTCGAGACGAGCGTGACCGGGACGGTGTCGCTGCAGGCCGGTCTCAAGGGCATCAACATGGGCCGTATCATGCGCTCGTTTTACGAACACGAGGACGAGGTCTTTACCTTCGAGGTGCTGCGGAAGCTGTTGATTAAGTATCAGCGCAAGATCGACTCGTTCAATGCCCGCATCCGGTTGGCGTTCTCCTACCCGATGCTGCAGCCCAGCCTGCGCAGCGGGCTGGCGGGTTGGCAGTATTACCGCGTGTCATTTGAAGCCACGATGGATGGAGCGGGAAAATTCCGCCGCGTAATCGAATTTGATTTCGTCTACTCGTCGACGTGCCCGTGCAGCGCAGAGCTCGCCGAACACGCCCGCCAGACGCGGGGAGTTTACGCGACCCCCCATGCGCAGCGGTCCAAGGCGCGCGTTCGCGTGGAACTGGCGGCTGGCAAGACGATCAGCATCGAAGATCTGCAGCGTCACTGCGCCAACGCGCTCAAAACGGAGACGCAGGTGATGGTGAAGCGCGAAGACGAGCAGGCGTTTGCCGAGCTCAACGGGGCGAACATCAAGTTTGTCGAGGACGCGGCTCGCCTGCTTTATCGTGAATTGGCGAGCGACAAGCGCATCGCGGATTTCCAGGTCGCCTGCTCGCACCTCGAGTCACTGCACTCGCACGATGCGGTGAGCGTGATCGTGAAGGGCGTGAAGGGCGGCATGACCGCCGACTTCATGGACTTCGGTTCGCTGGTTTGCTGAGCGAGTCGACTGATTGGTTCACGGACTACACGGAACACACGGACGATATTTTATGAGCAAACCCGTTTTTCTGATCACTGGTGCGTCGCAGGGAATTGGTGAGGCGATTGCCAAGGTCTTCGCGCAGGAAGTGCGCGGGGTGCGGCTCGCGCTCGTGGCCCGCAACGAAAAGAATCTCGCGACGGTCGCGCGGGCGTGCGCCAAACTTGGCGCGACGGCGGCGACGTTCGTGTGCGATGTCGCCGACGAGGCGTCCGTAGCGGCGATGAGCGCAGCGGTGACGAAGCGGTTCCGCCGGGTCGATGTCGTCGTGAATAACGCCGGCGTGTTTGCAATGGCGCCGTTTGCCGAGACGACCGTGGCGGAGTTTGACCGCATCATCGCGGCAAACCTGCGCAGCGCGTTTATGGTCACGCGGGCGTTTCTACCCGCCATGTTGGCACGGAAGAGCGGTGATGTATTTTTCATGAGTTCGATCGCCGGCCTTGGCGCCTATCCGAACAGCACGGCTTATTGCGCGGCGAAGTTCGGAGTGACGGGATTGGCCAAGGTCCTCCGGGCGGAGACCAAGGGTAAAAATATCCGCGTGTGCTGCGTCTATCCCGGGGCGACGTGGTCGCCATCATGGAGTGCCAGCGGCGTGAAGCCGGAGCGCATCATGCCGGCGGAAGATGTGGCGCGGGCATTTCTCGACGTGTGGCGGCTCTCGCGGCGCACCGTGATTGAGGATATCGTGTTGCGGCCGGAGCAGGGAGATCTCTGAGGATTCGGCCGGGCGGGCCGGAGCTGTAATTACGGGGCGAACTTCACGGTTCGTTCGCCCTGGCCCAGTGGGAAGGTGAGCGTGACCTGACGGGAACCATCGCGCACGCGGATGGAGTTCAGTTGGTCCGAAAAGGCTTCGGCCAAAAGGGCGTGGCGGAAGCGCACGCCTTCGACACCGTCGGGGAGAGAAGCCTCAAGGTAGAGCCAGAGTTCGTTGCTGGCGTCTTTGAGCTCGCGGCCAAGCCAGGTGAGCGGGACCGCGGAGCGACGAAGCTTAAGCGTGAAGTGCTCCTTCACGTAGGCGAAGGCGAGGGCGTTGAACTCGGCGGAGGGCGTATGCTCGAGGGTCAGCTTGCGCTCGGCGCGGCCCGAGAGGGTGCGCTCGAAATCGTCCGCGAACACGCGGAGGGCGATTTCGAGCTTCTGCGTCTTGGGATTGTAGTCGGCCTCGGCGAGGGAAGTGTGAATCGGATGCGCCCACGCAGTCCCCGCGGCGAGGAGCAGGCCGACGAGGAACAGCGGGAGCGCACGCATGCAGAGAGACTATTTCTTTTCGTCGGTGGAGCCGGACTTGGTGGCGGCGGGTTTGGTGACCTCGCGCATGGGATTCCGGTCGAGCTCTTCGCGGAAGAGCTGGAACTTCGTCTTTACGGCGCGGCGCGGCCAGAAATTGTTTTCGAGATCGCAGTCGGCCATTTCGTCGCGCGGGTCGAGCGTGACCGAGCGGAGTTCCTTCTTGGTTACGATGAGCTTCGAGCACCTGGTGGAGTCGTAGCGCCAGAGCTCGGCGCCGAGCTTGAGCTCCTCGGTGGTGCCGTCGGTGAACTCGAGGCGGAGCGGGAGCGGCATGACGATGCCGCCAACGTTTGAGAAATCGACGAGGTAAAAATTACGGGCCGTCTTGAGGATCGCAGGATCGATCTTGGCGTCGGTGAGTTCCTTCACGAGGCCCTCGAATTTCTTTTTGTCGCTCGGCAGCACGGTGGCCTCGTCGTAGCCGTCGTAGAAGTCGCGCAACTCAGGGAAGCGGTCGACGCGCTTGGGGAGGGTGGCGTTGAGCTCGCGGGTGGTGGTCTGGGGGCGGGCGTTTTTCTCGGCCTCGGCCTTGGGTTTCTCGACCGCGGGATCCTTGGAGTCGAGCTGGAGCCAGCGAACCTGGTCGACGGCGAGGTCGACGCGGTCGGTGCTGTAGAACCAGCCGCGCCAGAACCAGTCGAGGTCGACGCCGCTGGCGTCTTCCATCGTGCGGAAGAAGTCGGCCGGCGTGGGGCGCTTGAACATCCAGCGCTGGGCGTAGGTCTTGAAAGCGTGGTCGAAAAGTTCGCGGCCGAGGACGACATCGCGGAGGATGTTGAGGGCGACGGAGGGCTGGGCGTAGCTGTTCATGCCGAGGTCGGCGATGGACTCGGAGTTGGTCATGACCGGCACGCGATCGGTGCGACGCATGTAGGCGGTGATACCGCGGGCGTCGCGGGACTGCGGCCAGGCTTTTTCCCATTCCTCCTGGGCGAGCGATTGCACGAAGGAGTTGAGGCCCTCGTCCATCCAGGTCCATTGGCGCTCGTCGGAGTTGACGACCATGGGGAAGTAATTGTGGCCGACCTCGTGGATGATGACGCCGATGAGGCCGTATTTGGTGCGCTTCGGGTAGGTGCCGTCGGCCTCGGGGCGCGGACGATTGAAGGAGATCATGGGATACTCCATGCCGCCGCCGACGGGGCCGTTGACGGAGATGGCGACGGGGTAGGGGTAGGGGAACGAGAACTTGGAGTAGACGTCGAGAGTGTGGACGATGGCGTGGGTGGAGTATTTGTCCCAAAGTGGCATGCCCTCCTTCGGGTAGAACGACATGGCCATGACGGGGGCCCGATACATGCGGTCGGTGATCGGACCGGAGCGAACGGGTGTGGGCGGGTGGGTGTGGCCGGCGGCGCCCATCGCGTCCCAGATGAAGCGCCGCGACGTGGCGAAGGCGAAGTCGCGGACGTTTTCGGCGCGGAAATGCCAGGACTTGGTGCCGGTGGGTTTGTGAGCTTCGAGGGCCTTGGCCTCGTCGGGCGTGACGATGAAGACGGGGGCCTTGGCGGTCTCGGCTTGCTTAAGCCGCTCGCGTTGCGCGGCGCTGAGGACGGCGTCGGGGTTGAGCAAGGTGCCGGTAGCGGCGACGGTGTGGTCGTCGGGCACAGTGAGGGTCACATCGTAGTCGCCGAACTCGAGGGTGAACTCACCGGTGCCGAGATACTGTTTGTGCTGCCAGCCGGTGTAGTCGGTGTAGGCGGCGAGGCGCGGGAACCACTGGGCGACGGCGTAGAGGGCGTTGCCGTCCTTTTCGAAAATTTCGTAACCGGTGCGGAAGGCGGAGCCCTTCCAGGGGTTGAGCTGGTAGGTCCACGCGAGAGAGAATTTCGTCGAGGCGCCGGGCTTGAGCGGCTCGGGCAGGTCGAGGCGCATCATCGTTTTCACGATGGTGTGCTTGAGCGGCTGGCCGGCGGCGTCCTTGACGTCGCTCACAACGAGGTCGCTGGAGTAGGTCTCGGCGGTGAGCAGTTCCTCCATCGTGCGGTAGGGAAACTTGGTGAGGTCGGACGGCGGCTTGGAAAGCGCGCGCGAGTCGGCGTTGTGCGAGAAGAAATTCGGGTCGAGCTGGAGCCAGAGATAGCTGAGCGAATCGGGGGAGGCGTTGTAATAAGTGACGGTGCCGCGGCCGGAGAGCCGGTGGGACTTTTCGTCGAGGGAGGCGGTGAGCGTGTAGTCAGCGCGGTTTTGCCAGTAGGCGGCGCCCGGGGCGCCGGCGGCGTTGCGCTGTGGGGTGGGCGAAGGCAGGAGCTGCTCGAGCTGCTGGAACTTGTCGACCGGGGTGGCGGCCAATGCGACGGAGATCAACGCGAGACCGAGTGCGGCGACGGAAACGAGCCAGCCGGCGGGACGGGTGGGTGTGGGCATGCCGGGCACGATGCCCGGTCGGGGCGCGCAGGCCAGACTAAGTTGGCGTGGCCCTGCGGCTGTAGGTGTAGAGGGCCGCGTCACGCGGCGGCTTCAAAGCAACGAGCCCTGATCGCTGCCGGCGGAAGCCTTTAGGCCGACGGCGTGGTAGCCCTTGGCGGTAAGGATGCGGCCCTGCGGGGTGCGCTGGAGATAGCCCTCTTGGATGAGGAAAGGCTCGTGCACTTCCTCGAGCGTCTCGGCCTCTTCGCCGACGGCGACGGCGATGGTGCTCATGCCGACGGGTTTGCCGCCGTAGTTTTCCGCCATCACGCGGAGCATGCGTTTGTCCATTTCATCGAGACCGGCGGCGTCGATTTCGAGGAGCTCGAGGGCGGCGGCGGCGACGGGCTGGGTGATCTTTCCCTTGGCGCGCTCCTGGGCGTAGTCGCGGCAGAAGTTGATGAGGTTATTGGCGACGCGCGGGGTGCCGCGGGCGCGCGTGGCGATCTCACCGGCACCGCCTGCATCCACGGAGACGTTGAGGAGGCCGCAGCTACGCTGCACGATGCCTTCGAGGGTGGCGTGATCGTAGTAGTCGAGGCGGGTCTGGAGCGTGAAACGCGAGCGCAACGGCGCGGTCAGTAGGCCGCTGCGGGTGGTGGCGCCGACAAGGGTGAAGCGGGGGAGCGAGAGGCGGACGCTGCGGGCGTTGGGGCCCTGGTCGATCATGATATCGAGGCGAAAATCCTCCATCGCGCTGTAGAGGTATTCCTCGACGGTCTTCGGGATGCGGTGGATTTCGTCGATGAAGAGGATGTCGCCCTCTTCCAGATTCGTGAGAAGCCCAGCGAGGTCGCCGGCTTTTTCGATCACGGGGCCGGAGGTGACGCGGACGGCCTTGCCGAGTTCGTTGCCGAGGATGAAGGCGAGGGTGGTCTTGCCGAGGCCGGGCGGGCCGGAGAGGAGAATGTGATTAAGCGCCTCGCCGCGTTTCTTCGCGGCGCCGACCATGACTTGGAGGCGTTCGACGGTTTTGGGCTGGCCGGTGAAATCGGAAAACGAGAGCGGGCGCAGGGCGGCCTCGGCGGGCGAGACCGGAGTCGCGAGCGTGGAGGCGAGGAAGTTGACGCCTTTAGAGGCTGAGTCGGGAGCGGGCATGGGCGTTATTTCCACTCGAGGTCGGCGCCGAGGCTGCGGAGGTTTTCCACGAAACGCGGGTGGGCGCGCTTGATGATCTCAGCGTTGCGAACGACGGATTTGCCGGGGATGGCGGCGGCGACCATCGCGAGGGCGACGGCGGCGCGGATGATGTAGGGGGAGTCGACGACGGCGGGGCGCAGCGGACGGTTGCCGAAGACGACGATGCGGTGCGGGTCGCTCGTGAGGACGTGGGCGCCGAACTTCGCGAGCTCGGGCATCCAAGCGAAGCCGTTTTCGTAAACTTTATTCCAGAAGTGGATCGTGCCGTCGGCGCGGGTGCTGAGCGCGATGAGGAGCGGGAGCAGGTCGACCGAGAAATACGGCCACGGGGCGGCCTCGATCTTCGGGAGGAGGTTCGACGTGAAAGGCGTCTCGATGACGAGCTTCTGATTGCGGCGGACAATGGCGGTGTCGCCGTCGTGCTCCACGACGACGCCGAGTTTTGCGAAGGCACGCGTGATAAGGTCGAAGTGGTGCGGCAGGGATTTTTTGACGGTGACTTCGCCGCCGGTGATCGCGCCGAGGGCGAGGAAGGTGACGATCTCGTGGTAGTCGCTGTTGATCGTGATGGTGGCGCCGTGGAGTTTTTTCACGCCGGTGATCTCGAGCATCGAGGTGCCGAGGCCCTTGATCTTGGCGCCCATGGCGACGAGGGCGGCACAGAGGTCCTGGACGTGGGGCTCGCTGGCGGCGTTGACGAGGGTGGATTTGCCCTTCGCGAGGGCGGCGGCCATGGCAAAATTTTCCGTGACCGTGACCGACATGTAGTCGAGCCAGTGTCGCGCGCCCTGGAAGCCGTCGGGGAGCGCGATGACGAGCGGGTCGCCTGCGTTAATGACGGCGCCGAGGGCGCGCAGGATGTCGAGGTGCGGATCGATTTCGCGGACGCCGAGGGAGCAGCCCTTGGTGTTGGCGTGGATGGTGATTTTGCGGAGGCGGTTGAGGAGGGCCGGATAAAGCAGGACGGTGGACCGCATGTCCTGCGGGAGCTCGTCGTTGATGAGCGTGCTGCGGAACGGAGAGTGATCGACGCGCATGACGCCGGTGTCGCGGTTCCAATCGATCTT
>CANGHW010000097.1 GCA_947453695.1 Opitutia bacterium | reverse complement strand
GGAACGACGACTTTTACGTGCGCAACGGCGCCGTCACTTACCAGAACGGCGCGCCCGTCCTCGTGCCGACGACACCCACCGTCATCACGCCGAACATCACCGCGCTCAACGCCCAGACCGACCCCGCCGCGCTCCAGGCCCGCGTCGGCGGCACTTGGGAGCCACTCACCCTCGCGATGATGAATGATCGCACCAATCCTTATTGGGCCAACCCCGCCGACGACAACGGCCGCCTCCAAACCAGCAACCTCCGCCGCGTCCTCCAGTTTTTCGTCGGCACCAACGGCAGCGCCCTCACCGGCAAGACGGGCCGCTCCACCTCTGACATTCCTTACTTCTGGTCCGACCCCAATGGAACCAAGGGCCAAACCGTCGTCGCGAAGGAAGGCGAGAAAACCGTGGGCTATGCGCGCTACGTTTTCTCGATGACCAACAGCTACAGCTTCACCGGCGACAACTTTCTCAAGGGCGTCAGCGTCGGCGGCACCGTCGGTGTCGGGATGAAAAACCGCACGTTCTATTACAACATTCCCGGCGGCGGCCGTGAGCTCTACAGCTCGCCCGACACCTGGCAGGCCAACGCCTTCGTCTCTTACCGCCGCAAAATCGGCAAGCGCTTCGGCTTCTCGAGCCAGGTCAACGTCACCAACGTCTTTAACCACTACGTCTTCGGCACCCTCCCCAACAACGGCTCCGGCTACACCGTCCCCGCCAACCTCGGCGTCAGCTTCTACGGCCAGCCCCGCATGTATGTGTGGACGAACTCGGTAACGTTCTGACGTCCTCACTTCTGATGGCTGCCCCGTTTCTGCAGCACCGGATTTTCCGCTGGCTGGCGGTGCTCGTGGGAATGGTCCCACTCAGCGTCGCTTCTTCGGCGGGCGCCGCCGATTCCGCCAAAACTCCTGCGCCCGGCGCCATCCGCGCCCTCGCGCAGGATCACGTCATCTTCGACGAATCCCCGCCCGGCGGTCCGTCGCCTCTCAACACGCCCTCGATCCTCCGGCTCGACGGCGGCCGCTTGGTGGCCGCGAGTGAGCGCAGTGGTGTGAACAGCGAATGGCGCAAACAGGGCAACCCATGGGCGCGTCTCGCCACCTCCGACGATGGCGGACTCACGTGGACCATCCGCGCCACCCCTAACATTTCCCAAGCCCGCCTGTTTCAGGCCGGCCGATCGCTCTACTATCTCGGTCACGACGGTGACCTGAAGATCATGCGCTCGGACGACCGCGGCGAACACTGGTCGGCCCCCGCCGATCTCGGAACGAAGAAACCAAATTGGTATGCGACCGCGTGCAACGTCTGGCACGCCAAGGGCAACGTCTACCTCGTGATGGAGCGGCGCCTCTACGAGGACAACAAGTCCGGTTGGACGATCAGCAATCTCGCCCCGGTCCTGCTGCGCGCCCGCGAGCAGGACGATCTCACCCTGCCCGCTAGCTGGAGCTACTCGTCCGAGTTGGCCTTTGCGGATCTCATTCCCGGCTACCGCCAGAACGACCTCGCGCTCGATTTCTTTGGCGTGCCCTTTTTCGCGCAGAAATTTCCGCAAGCGAATCAAGTCTCTCCCGGCCACCCCATGCATCCGATGGGCTGGCTGGAGACCAACGTCGTTCAAATCACCGATCCCCATCACCAGTGGTTCGACCCGCAGCAGCGCACCTTTCATCTCTTTCTCCGCGCGCATACCGGCGGCACAGGTTACGCGGCCCTCGCCCAGGTCGTCGAAAACGCCGATGGCACGATGACCACCGGCCTCGTCCGCGCCCCCTCCGGGAAGACCCAACTCTTCCTCCCGTTTCCCGGCGGTCAGATGCGCTTCCACGTCCTCTACGACGAGCCGACCAAACTCTACTGGCTCCTCGGCACCCAAGCCACCGACTCGATGACTCGGCCCGACGCGTTGCCGTCGGATCGTTATCAACTTCCCAATAACGAGCGCACCAGACTTGTGCTGCACTTCTCCAAAAACATGGTCGATTGGTGTTTCGCCGGCCTCGTCGCGATCGGCCCCGGCAACCGCGGCGCGCGGCACTATGCCTCGATGGACATCGACGGTGATGACCTCGTGATCCTCGCGCGCAGCGGCGACGAGCGCGCGCAATCCGCGCACAACGGCAACCTCATCACCTTCCATCGCGTCCGGAATTTTCGCACATTGGTCTACTGAGCTTCGCGACGCGCTTGGCCGGTGTGACCGCGTCCGCGCTCCGCTCGACGTGACCGCTCACTGAGTCCGCACCTTGCTCCGGCGCACGATTCTTCCACGCTTCCACCATGTCGCTGACTTCTTTCCTCACCTTCCTCCTGATCGGCGCGGTCGCCGGTTGGCTCACCGGACTACTCACCAAGGGGCGCGGCTTCGGTCTACTGGGAAATATCATCGTCGGCGTGATCGGCGCATTTCTAGCCAACTTTGTTTTCGGCCTCCTCGGCATCGGCGCCTACAGCCTGATTGGCCGCCTGATCTTCGCCCTCCTCGGCTCCATCGGCTTCGTCTGGCTGCTTCGCTTCATTAAGAAATAGCCCGCCGTCCTCACCCACGCTCCGCCCTTGCCAGACCCGGTCGGCGAGCCACCGTTTCGGTTATGACATTGCGCGACGCTACGGCAGCCGACCTGCCGGCCATCGTTGACATTTATAACAGCACCATCGCCGGCCGGATGGTGACCGCTGATCTGGAGCCGGTGTCCGTTGCCTCGCGTCTGGCGTGGTTTGATGCCCACCAATCCCCCACGCGGCCCCTCTGGGTGCTGGTCGACGCGTCCGGCACCGTGGCGGCGTGGCTGAGCTTCGACACTTTTTATCCGCGCGCCGCTTACGACGGCACCGCCATGATCGCGATCTACGTCGCCCCCACGCATCGGCGTTTAGGCTTGGGGAAGTCGCTTCTTCTCGCCGCTGTGGAGCGCGCTCCTTCGCTCGGCCTCCACACGCTGCTTGGCTACATCTTCGGTCACAACGAGCCGAGCCTTCGCCTGTTCGAGACGCACGCTTTCGCCCGCTGGGCCCATCTGCCGCGCGTCGCAGTCCTGGATGGCGTCGCGCGCGACCTCATCATCGTCGGGCGTCGCGTCGTCGCCTAACTACTCCGGTTTCCCCATGAGCCTACGCCGCCCCGCCGTCATCCGCCTCGCCTGCCTCCTCGCCCTCATGTCCGCCGCTTCCACCGTATTCTCCGCTCCGCTCGCCACCGATGGCGTTAAGCCGCCTTTCGCGGCCAAACAACCCAAGGATGTCTCCGTCCACAGTGACCCGCGCGTCGACGACTACTTTTGGCTGCGCGAGAAATCCAATCCCGCGGTGCTCGCTCACCTTCGCGCCGAAAACGCCTACACCGATGCCGTCATGGCTCCCGCCTTGCCGCTCCGCGACACGCTCTACCAGGAGATGGTCGGCCGCCTGAAGGAAACCGACTCCAACGTCCCGCACCAGAAGGGTGAGTGGTGGTATTACACCCGCACCGAGCAGGGAAAACAGTATCCCATTTACTGCCGCAAACATCTCACTACCTCCGCGCCGGAGGAGATCATGCTCGACGTCAACGAGCTCGCCCGGGGCGAAAAGTTCATGTCGGTCGGCCGCTGGGTCGTCAGTGACGACGGCCACCTCCTCGCCTACTCGGTCGATAACACTGGCTACCGCCAGTATCAGCTCCGGGTAAAAGACCTCCGCACTGGCGCGCTCGTCGCCCAAAACATCGGCCAGGCGTCCTCCTTCGTTTGGTCCGCCGACCACGACACGTTGTTTTACGTGCAGGACGATCCCGTGACCAAACGCCGCTTCCATTGCGGACGCTGGACGCTCTCCACCGGTAAACAGGCGTGGCTCTATGATGAGCGCGACGAGATCTTCGATGTCTCCGTGACCCGCACTCGCGACGGCGCCTACGTGTTTTGCTACTCCACGAGCAAGGTCACCAGCGAGGTCCGCGCCCTCCGGGCCGACACGCCTCAAGCCGATTGGCGCGTCGTTCTGCCCCGCGAGACCAACCACCGCTACACAGTCGATCACCGGGATGGTCTGTTCTACATCGTCACCAACCGCGGCGCGAAAAACTACCGCATCGTCACCACCCCCGTTGCCACCCCCGATGAGAAACACTGGACCGAATTCACGCCGCACAATCCCGCAATCAAGATCGTCGACATCGACCTCTTCGCCCGTTTCGCGGTCGTGCACGAGCGGGAAGACGGACTCCCTTGGATGCGCGTGGTCGATTTAGGCACCCGCACCTCCCACCGCATTCCTTTTCCTGAGCCCATCTTCACCGCCTCCCCCGGCGCCAACCAGGAATACCACACCGACGTCTTTCGCTATAACTACGAGTCCATGGTTACACCGTCGTCGGTGATTGCCTACGACCTCGCCAAACAAACCCGTGAGATCCTTAAGCAAACGGAAGTCCTTGGCGGCTACTCCGCTGCCGACTACCGCAGCGAGCGGGTTTGGGCCACCGCGACTGACGGCACTAAAATCCCTGTTTCGCTCGTCTGGCGCGCCGACCGACGCACCTCCGGCCCCCGGCCACTCTTCCTCTACGGCTACGGCAGCTACGGCGCCAATATCCCCGACAATTTCTCCTCCGCGCGCCTGAGCCTGCTCGATCGCGGTGTCATCTACGCCATCGCCCACATTCGCGGCGGCGGCGAACTCGGCGAGGCCTGGCGCGAGGCCGGCCGCATGCAGCACAAGATGAATACGTTTACCGATTTCATCGCCTGCGCCGAGCACCTCGTGAAGACCGGCGTCACCACGCCCGCTCAACTCGCCACCAGCGGCGGCAGCGCCGGTGGCTTGCTCATGGGTGCCGTGCTCAATCTGCGCCCCGATCTCTTCCGTGCCGCTGTCGTCAAGGTGCCGTTCGTTGACGTGCTCAACACCATGCTGGACGCCTCACTCCCACTCACTACCGCCGAATACCCCGAATGGGGTAATCCCACGGTCAAAGCCGAATATTTCTGGATGCGTGCCTACTCCCCCTACGACAATCTCCGCGCCCAAGCCTATCCCGCCATTCTCGTCACCACCGCGCTCAACGACAGCCAAGTGCCCTACTGGGAGGGCGCGAAATACGTCGCCAAGCTCCGCACCCTCAAAACCGATTCCAACCCGCTCCTGCTCAAGATCGCCCTCGAACCCGCCGGCCACGGTGGCGCCTCCGGACGCTACGATGCGTTGCGGGAAACCGCCTTCGACTACGCCTTTGTGCTTTCCGTCCTCAAGCTCTGACCCTTTCGCTCCGATTTACTCCGCTTGCCCTCTCTCATGCGCACTTCACTTCTCCTCCTCGGCCTGGCGTTCACCGCTCCCTCTGTGCTTCTCGCCTCCGATGCCGAACTCGCCAATCGCCCCTTCGGCCTCGTCATTCACGGTGGCGCCGGCGTGATCGAGCGGAAGAGCCTCACTCCCGAGGTCGAGGCCCAGTATCGCGCCGCGCTCTCCCAGGCCCGCGAGGCCGGTTATGCGATTCTCGAAAAAGGCGGCACGTCCCTCGACGCCGTCGTCGCTGCGATTCAGGTCATGGAGGATTCCCCGCTCTTCAACGCTGGCAAAGGCGCCGTCTTCAACGCCGATGGTTTCTGTGACCTCGATGCCTCGATCATGGATGGCCGCACCCAGGCCGCCGGCGCGATCAGTGGTGTCCGCCGCATCAAGAACCCGATCACGCTCGCTCGCGCCGTCATGGAGAAATCGGAGCACGTCATGCTCGCCGGCGAGGGCGCCGAACGCTTCGCCCAAAAGATCGGCTTTGAATTCGTCCCCAACGAATACTTCCAGACAGACTTTCGCCGGAAACAGCTCGAAGCCGCCAAACTCCGCGAAGCTGCCGCCGCGAAGAAGAAAACCTCCAGCCTCACCACGTCCGATCACTTTGACCGCGTGGCCCGTTACGGCACCGTCGGCTGCGTCGCCCTCGACCGCCAAGGCAATCTCGCCGCCGGCACTTCCACGGGCGGCATGACCAACAAGAAATTCGGCCGCGTCGGCGATGCGCCGATCATCGGCGCCGGCACCTACGCCAACAACGCTACCTGCGCTGTCAGCGCCACCGGCTGGGGCGAGTTCTTCATCCGCGTCGGCGTCGCCCGCGATATCGCCGCTCAGATGGAATATAAAGGTTCCTCTCTCGCCGATGCGGCCAATGCCACCATTGCCAAGGTCGGACAGCTCGGCGGCGATGGCGGAGTGATCGCCATCGATCGCGAGGGGCGCGTCGCCCTGCCGTTCAATTCCGTCGGCATGTATCGCGGCTTCAAGCTCTCGACCGGCGCCGCTGCGATCGAGATCTTCGGTCAGTCCAAGTAAAGCCACGTCACCGGGCCCCGGGCCATCCCGTGCACCGGTCGACGCGTTATTGTTTCGTCGGCGGGACTGAGCCCGGCGCAGCGTTCGCTCCGCCCCTCGGGCCGCGTCCACCCCGCCCGCCCTCGGGAAACGCGGGCATCGGTGGCACCTCGGTCGGCAGAGCGTCGGCGCAGAGTTCGAGAATCTCGATCGCCGTGAGCCCGGATTGGGCCGCGTTGTTCGTGCTCACGCGGGCTGCTTCATCGAAGGCATTGATCGCCAGTGGTCCTGCCACGCGTTGGGTGACCACAGCACCCATCGCCGCCGTGCGGCCGAGGGCCTGCACCGCCGCCTTCGCAAATGCGGGATTCTTCGTCTTGTAGTAAGCGTAGGCAGCGAGGCGCGGCGTGCCCTGGCTTTGCAGGCCCTGCTCGCCCAGATAGCGCGCATCTGCGCCCTCATTGCCGGTCGTCTGATCTTTCTTCAGGACATCGCCCGGCGCGCTGCCGAGCCGGCAGTATTGCAGCCACATCTTTTGCCAGCCCGCGTGATCAAAAAACTCATTGAGCTCAAAGACCACCTGCGCCCCGCCCTGAATCGTCGCGAGATTGTAGGACCCGACTTCGTCAGAGACCTGGTGGAGTGTGCCCGCCTTCGGATCATAGCCATAGACCAAATTCTTTCCTGATTTCAGCCAGTAGGGCATCGCCTGCATCGACTCGACGCCCGCCACGATCTTGTCGCGCCACTTCGTGTCGCCGGTGCGCTCCCATTCCGTCATCCAGTTGCCCACAAATGCGAGCCAGTCGGGGCCCATGCGGATACGGGCGGGAAACTTCTTCTCCGCTTCGGTCGCCGGCTGCGCGAGGCGCATCGGATCAAAATCGAGGGCGCGGAAATCAGCATTCAGCACCTCGCGTAAAATGTCGCCCGTGCGTTCATCCGTCGTGAGATAGTAGTGATAACGACGCATCCCTGCCTGGCTGATGCGCCCTTCCTTTGCGCCGCAGCCCCAGTGCCGGACATTGTGACGCGAGCCCAACCCCGCGAGCGGCCCAAGGTGGTAGCAGTCCACCTCGCTCGTGTGCCGGGTCATGGCCTCGGCGAGACGGAAAATATCCGCGCGCCCCGTCCGCAGGAAACTCACCCAAAGCCACATATCGGTCCCGAGTTCCGTATTGTCCCACGCCATGCCGCCAAGGTCGTAGTTCCAAACGTGACGCTGCACGTCGAACGAGTGCATGAAGTCACCGAAATCCCAAAAGCCATACCACCGCTGCGCTTCGACCTGCTTCAGGTAGTAAGCCAGTGTGCTCTCGAGGTTCTCTTCGACCGCTTTTTTGAAGGGCGTGGATTTGTCCGGCAGGCTCCAGAGGCCCAGCGCCTTGACCGAGTGCAGATACTCCGGCGTCGCGACGAGCAGGGGCGGCTTCGCCCCGCTCTCCGCCTGCGTCGCTACCTCCGTCCGGCTCGGCACGCCCGCGCTCGGCCAGAGGGTCAATTCACTCGTGCGCGCCACGCCGACCGGCGTGCTCAGCCCCGGCTGCACGTCTTCATACACCGCATCCAGTCCGTGCGCCCGGGTGTCGTAATGGCGCATGTCCATCGCATCTGCCTCGGGTGACCAAAGCCACACGCGCAGCGTCGCCTCGCCGGACGTGGCGTTCGCCACCTCCAACGACGAGGGGTGCGACTGCCAGAAATTCTTCACGCTCACCCCGAGTCCACCGGCCACGTCGCCGACAAATACCAGACCCGACGCCCGCCGGCCCGCGCCCGCCGGGATCCACGCACTCTGCGGGTTGGTCCGCTTCACGATGGAAAAGCCGTCGGCATTCGCCTGCACCAGCTTGAAGGAGTCCCATACAGCCCAGTCGCCCAAGAGCGATTGACCGCGCTCATTGAGCTGCGCGCGATTCGGCACCCGTTTGCCGGCGAGTTGATCCGGGTAAACGTCACCGCCCCCCGCCGGATTGCTCACGAACCGCCCGGCGCGCCCCACCATCGGCTGAATCGGCTCGGCCCACAGTCCGCCTTCCTCACCCGAGAAGCGCACGTGGCGGTTTTGCACTTCCTCGCGCAGCGGCACGCCGAATTCGAGTCCCAGCCCGCGCACGAAGTCTTTCTGCTCGTCGCCGTCGAATACGATCGTGTGCACCATCCGCACCGCCTCCTGCCCCGCGTAGAAATACAGCCGCACGGAAAACGGCAGCCACTCCCGGCCGCCCGTCACCGCCTTGTGCACACCGTCCACTTTCAACACCGCGCGCACCGGCCCCGATTGCTCGACGGTCACTTTCGTCACCTTGCTGCCGAACCGCTCCCGTTTCGCCGCCGCCTCGGGCGCGCCATCCGGGCCGTCCTGCAAAATACACACGAGCCGCCCTTGCCGCGCCACTTCGCGTCCATCGACCCACAATGACTCGATCAAATTCGTTCCCCAGAGCGCCACCCGGCAACGGAGTTTGCCCGTGTCGACTTCGACGGTCGTGTCGCTTTTCCGCACGCGGAGCGTCGCCGCTCCCTCCGACACCGATGCCGCCCCGGTGGTAAGCTTAAACGGTCCCGCGGCGCCCGGCCCGGCCACGGTCGCCACGCCGCTCCATTTGAGCGAGCCGTCGGGCCAATAGGCCATCGGCCAGGTTTGCACCGGCAGCACCTTTACGTCGCTCGCCGCCAGCGCGAGGGCCTGGCCTTTCTGCACCGCGCCCTTGGGCCAGGGCACCCCGAAACTTACGCCCGTCGCCTGACCCGGCGCCGCCTGATCGAGCCAGTTCAGGGTGACTTCGGTGCCGCCCAGCCGGCCGACCGCCAGCGCAAGGAGGAGGAACATCGCGCCAAAAACGTGTGCAGTAGGTTTCATGGTCAAATGCTGGATAGGGGTTGAGTGAACCGCCCACCGTAGGTGCTACGGCCGGCCGTGCAAAAGCTATCTCTCGCCCAGACGCGCCGCGGCGGCCGGAGATGCGCCCGCGTCGACCGGCTCGCCACGGACAGTCCGAGACCGCCACATTTTCCATTCTTGCCCGCTTCCCGTTTCCGTCGGACTGTCCACGCGCTGGTGACTTGGCAGCCTCCTGCCGTCACCGGCCTTCTGATCGACCAACCTTCGCTCCCCGGCGAAGATTTCCCCTCAGCAAAACCCTATGAACCTATTGACCACCTCTGTTTCGGCCTTGCCGCGCGGACACGTGCCCGCCCGCGCGTTTTCCTTCCTGTCGCTTATCGCGGTTGTGCTGGCCTTCCTCACCGGCTCGCTCTCCGCCCAACCCGCCACCGGCAAAATCACCGGCGCCGTCTCCAACGCCTCCACCCGCCTCTTTCTCGACCGCGCCGAGGTTCGTCTCGATGGCACGACCACCTCGGTTCTCACCGACCGTGAGGGTGTCTACGAACTCACCGGCCTGAATCCTGGCACCTACAACCTTGTCGTCTCCTACGCGGGCCTCGATCCGGAAAAGCGCTCGGTCACAGTCGGTGCTGGCGCGACCGCCACCCAAAACTTCGACCTCACGTCTGGCATTTACAAACTCGACGCCTTCACGGTCGCCGCCGAGGTCGAGGGCAACGCCGCGGCCGTCAACCAGCAGAAAAAATCCGATTTCTTCGTGCAGGCGATTTCCGCCGACACGCTCGGCAACGTCGCCGAGGGCAATATCGGCGAATTCCTCCGCTACGTTCCAGGTATCCAGGTCAACTTCTCCAATGCCGACGCTAGCAGCGTTTCGATGCGCGGCCAGGATCCCGAGTCGACCGTTTTCACTTTCGACGGCCAGATTCCCGCCGCCGCCGGTTCGCCGCCCCGTTCCAGCACCGGCAGCACCGATGCCTCCAGCCGGGCCTTCGACTTCAGCCAGTCCACGATCAACAATATCGAGACGATCGAGGTCTTCAAAGCGCCACCTCCGTGGATGGCGCCCTCGACGGGCGGGGTAGTCAACGCTGTCACGAAAAACGCCTTTGCCCAAAAAGGCCGCCGCTTCAGCACCACCTTTGGCCTTTCGGCCAACAGCGAAATGCTCCGTTGGGAAATGGCCGGCCCTGGCTCCCGCACGACCAATCGCATCAAGCCCGGCGGCAGCGTGAATTACTCCGAGGCGTTTTTGAACAACACCCTCGGCCTCTCGTTCTCCTACTTCGAGAGCAATGTCATCAACCCGAGCCACAACTACGGCATGACTTACTCGCCTTTCACGGCCGGCACCGTCGCCGTCCCCGTCACCGACGCCACCCGCATGAACGTGAACACGTTCACGCTCGTCGACGGTCCGCAGGTGAAAAATCGCCGCACGCTCAGCCTCAATGCCGACTACAAACTTGGCTCTCACACCGTCCTCAAGCTCCGCACCACCGCCAATACTTACCTCAGTCAAAATCGCAGTCACACCTTCCGCGTGAAACCCGGCACCATTGATGCCGCATCGACCACCACCGATGCCACGATCCGCAACACCGGGGTCGATATCTTCAACGACTATAGCGATTTCGTCAGCGCCAACTACGGCTTCGTCGGCGCCGTCGAACACAAATTCGGCCCCTGGAAAGTCGACTACTCTGCTAACTACTCAAAGTCCGACTCCAAAGTCACCGACTTACCTTCGATGATTCAGTCAATGCAGTTCAACCTTATCGCGGCGGATGCTATTACCGTGCGCATGACCGCCGACCCCAGCGTGCCGGCACCTCTCTCGCTCGTGCAGAGCACCGGACCCGACCTCTACGACCTCAACAGCTACAACTCCCGCAAGAGCTTCTCGCTCCAGACGTCGCCCCGCTTCCAAAACGACCGCACGTGGAATCTGAAATTCGACACACGCCGCAATTTCGCCATGGCCAGTTTCCCGTTCGAACTTCGCGCCGGTGCCAGTCTCTACCAACTCCACCGCCGCAAGCAGGCCGGCCAGATCGTCCTCCAATACGTCGGCCCTGACGGTATCGCCAACAATGCCGACGATCCGCAGCTCAGCGCGGCCCAGTTTAACAAGACCACCTACGGTGACAAATTCCTCTACGGCATTCGCACGCCCCCGCTCGTCGACCCCTACAAGTTCGCCGAATTCATGAACGCGAATCCCAACGCCGTGCAGGATCTCCAAGGCACCAACATCCAGCGCCAGCGCGTCAACACGCAGTCGATGGCCCAGGACGTTACCGCGGCCTACTTCGCCGGCAACGTGAAGGTCACATCCAAGCTCACCCTGCTCGGCGGCGTTCGCGCCGAACAGACCGAGAACTTCGTCCGTGGCGCCATCCGCATCAACTCCCTCGGCGTGCCGATCCTTGCCCAGGGTTTCTCCAACACGTCGAAGCAATACTTCAATGCGATCTATTCGCAGACCCAGCGCGCCACCAGCGACTACACAGATTTCTTCCCGAATTTTCAGGCGACCTACCGCTTCACACCGGAGTTCATTTTCCGCGGGGCCCTCACTCGGTCCATGTCGCGCCCAGGCGTCCAGACGATTCTCCCCAATACCACGGTCAACGACACCGCCGCGATCCCCAACGTCAGTGTTAACAACACCGGCCTCCTCCCCACTTACTCGCGGAACATCGACCTGCAGTTCGAGTATTTCACTCAATCCGCCGGTAAGTTCGAACTCGGCTGGTTCCGCAAAACCATCACCAATTATATTATCACGACGACCGACACCATCGATCCAGGCAGCGACAACGGCTTTGACGGCCAATACGCCGGCTATATCCTCAACACCCAGTCCAACGGAGGCAAAGGCCAGTTCGAGGGCATAGAACTTTCCGGACGTCAGAGCCTGCGTGCCTACCTGAAGATGCTCCCGGAATTCATCCGCGGCTGGGAAGTTTTCGGCGGTTATACCAAGAACACCAAAGGTGAAGCCCCCAACCGCGCCGGTGTCCTCACCAAACCCCTCGCACCCAATTTCTACGATTGGAATGCCAACTGGGGAGTCAGCTACATGACTCCACGCCGCACCTTCTACGTTCAAGTCCGCACCACGATCTTCCCCGAGGCGATGGTGACGGCCGCAAGCACCACCGACCTGCGCCCGGTCTACGAATCCAGTCACCAACGCTGGGATGCGACCGTCCGCTACACGATCAACCGCACCTACTCACTTGAGTTCAACGCTGCCAACCTCACCGACGACTCCTACCTCAATCGCTACCAAGGTGGCCGCAACACGTCGCGCCGCACCTTCGGCACGAACTACAGCTTGGCCTTCCGCGCCAACCTCGACCAACTGCGCCTGCCGTTCATTGATCGGAAGTAATTCGATCATCGGCCACGTCACTCGGGCGGCTCCTCACCGAGCCGCCTTTTTTCTTTTCACTACCCACCCCACCGGCCCGACTCCCTGCGTGACTGCTCCCGTCACTCCACCCCGTTCGCTCGCCTGGCCCTACCGCTTGGCGCTCGTCGTGGCCGTCGTCGCCGCCTACGCCAACACGTTTTCCGTCCCGTTCGTCTTCGACGATGTCGCCGCGGTGACGCAAAACCCGAGCCTCGCGTCCTTCGTCACCGCACTCGCGCCTCCTCCCGGCCTTTCCACTACCGGCCGCCCGCTCGCCAATCTCTCCCTCGCACTCAACCACGCCCTCAGCGGCGAAGCCGTCTGGAGCTATCACGCCCTCAACCTCGCCCTCCACCTCACCAACACGCTCCTCCTCTTCGCCCTCCTGCGCTCTACGTTCTCTCGGAGTAGCCCGACTCGTGAGAACCGGGATCGCTCCACCGACCACCTCGCCTTGATCGCCGCTCTGCTCTGGTCCCTCCACCCGCTGCATACTGCGACAGTCACCTACGTGATGCAGCGGACCGAGCTCCTCGCTGCCACGGCCACACTTCTCTCGCTCTCCGCGTTCGCTCGGGCCACTTCGCCGGCTCAGTCTGCCCACCCCACTCGCTGGCTCGCCGTCTCCGTCCTCGCCGCGCTCACCGGCATGGCCAGCAAGGAAACCGCCGTCGTCATCCCCGCACTCGTTTTCCTCTACGACCGCGCGTTCGTCTCCGCCTCCTTCGCCACCGCGCTGCGCGCCCGCCCCCGCTTCTACGCCAGCCTCGCCGCCACGTGGTTCCTCCTTGCTGCGCTTGTGCTCGGCACCGACAACCGCGGCGCCTCTGCCGGACTCGCCGCCGCGCTCCCGTGGAGCGACTACGCACTCACCCAAGTCTGGGCCTTCGGCCACTACTTACGTCTCACGGTCTGGCCGAGCCCACTCGTATTTGACTACGGCACGCTACAGATCCGCGACCTCTCCCTCCTCGCGCTCCCGGCCCTCCTCCTCCTCGCCTCACTCGCACTCACCTGGCGTCGCCCCGTTCTCCGCTTTTGCACCGTCGCCTTTCTTCTCCTTCTCGCCCCGACCTCGCTCGTCCCGATTGCGACGCAAACGGTCGCCGAGCACCGCCTCTACCTCGCGCTGGTGCTCCCCACCGTCCTCCTCGCACTCGCGCTTCACCGCTTCTTCGCCCGCCCCGCTCTCCTCATCGCCGCCCCCGTCGCCGCCTCGCTCGCTCTCGCCACCTTCGTCCGCAATACCGACTATCATTCCGCGATCGCCCTCTGGGCCGATACCGCCACGAAACTCCCCACCAACGCCCGCGCCCACTACAACCTCGCCGTCCACCTCCTCGCCGCCTCGCCCGCCCGCGACCCTGCCCGCGCAGCCATCGCCCTCGTCGAAACCCTCCGCCTCGAGCCCACCCACCCGCTCGCCCCCGCCAAGCTCGGCGCCACCTTGCTCGAACTCGGTCGCCCCACCGAGGCTGTCGCTCCCCTGCAGATCGCCGCACGCCTCTCGCCCGACTCCGCTGCGGTTCACTACCAACTCGCTGCCGCGCTCATCGCCGCCGATCGCGCCCCCGAGGCACTTCCCCATCTCGCCACCGCCGTGCGGCTGAATCCCACTCACGCCGCCGCCCGCGCCAACTACGGTCGCGCCCTCACCGCCGCCCGGCGATACGCCGAGGCCCTCGCCGAATTCGACGCCGCCTCCCGCCTCGATCCCACCGACGCCTCTGCGCGCGAAAACGCCGCCCGCCTCCGCGCTTTCCTGCGCTCGCCTCCGCCTTAGCCGCGCACGCGCCGCGTGCACCGGATTTGGCGTTGCGACCCGGCGCGCGACCGCGCAATTCCCCTACACGTTTTTTCTAATGCCCTCAGCCAAAACCCCTGCCTCGTCCCCTAAAACCTCCCATCCCTTCGGTTCCCCCTCCCGCCACCCCGCGGTTCCGGCACCGAAACCCATCAAGAAACTGATGGCCGCCAATCGCGGCGAGATCGCCGTGCGCATTTTCCGCGCCGGCACGGAGCTCAATCTGCGCACCGTCGCGATCTTCGCCCAGGAGGACCGCCTGTGCATTCACCGCTACAAGGCCGACGAGGCCTACCAGGTCGGTGCCGGCAAAGGTCCCGTCGCCGCCTACCTCGACATCGATAGCATCGTCTCCGTCGCAAAGGAAAAGGGCATCGACGCCATTCACCCCGGCTACGGTTTCCTCTCGGAAAACGCGAATTTCGCCCGCGCCTGCGAAAAGGCCGGCCTCATCTTCGTCGGCCCGCGTCCCGAACTCCTCGATATGATGGGCGACAAAACCGCCGCCCGTGCCCTCGCCCAACGCATCGGCGTTCCCACGCTCCCCGGCACCGAGGAGCCGATCACGGATCGCACGCTCGCGCTCGCCACCGCCAAGTCCATCGGCTTCCCGCTCATCATCAAAGCCGCCTTCGGTGGTGGCGGCCGCGGCATGCGCGTCGTTCACAAGGCCGCCGACCTCGGCAATCTCCTCGACGAGGCCCAGGGCGAGGCCGAGCGCGCCTTCGGCAATCCCGCCGTCTTCCTCGAGAAATACATTCCGCGTGCGAAACACATCGAGGTCCAGATCCTCGGCGACAAGCACGGCAACGTCATCCACCTCCACGAGCGCGACTGCTCCGTGCAGCGCCGCCACCAGAAGGTCATCGAGGTCGCCCCGTCCTACGGCCTGCCCGAGCACGTGGTGCGCGAGCTTTGCGACGCCGCCGCCCGCATGGCGCGCGAAATCAAATACGACAACGCCGGCACCGTCGAATTCCTCTACGATCTCGACCGCCACGAGTGGTTCTTCATCGAGATGAACCCGCGCATCCAGGTTGAGCACACGGTCACCGAGGTCATCACCGGTCTCGATCTCGTGCGCGCCCAGATCCTCATTGCCCAGGGTTACTCGCTCCATTCGCTCGAGGTCGGCATGCCCGCGCAGGCCGAGATTCCGCGCAACGGCTACGCCATCCAGTGCCGCATCACGACCGAGGACCCGGAAAACAAATTCATCCCCGACTACGGCCGCATCCTCGCCTACCGCTCCCCCGGCGGCTTCGGCGTCCGCCTCGACGGCGGCATGGGTTACGCCGGCGCCGTCATCACGCCATTCTACGACTCGCTTCTCGTGAAGAGCATCACCAGCGGCCAGACCTACGACATGGCGATGCGCCGCGCCCACCGCACGCTCTCCGAGTTCCGCATCCGCGGCGTTAAGACGAACATCCCGTTCCTCGAAAACGTCATAGCCCACACGCAGTTCCGCACCGGCCAGGCGACCACGACGCTCATCGACACCACGCCCGAGCTCTTCGCCTTCAAGCCTCGCCGCGACCGCGCCACCAAACTCCTCACGTTCCTCGGCCAGGTCATCGTCAACGGCAACCCGCACGCCAAGGGCTACCGCCCCGAGAAGCCGTTCACCGCTCCCGCGCCGCTCGCCTACGATCACCGCACCGCACCGCCCGCCGGCTCGCGCCAGAAGCTTCTCGAACTCGGCCCCAAAAAATTCGCCGAGTGGACGCTGAAGCAAAAACGCCTGCTCATCACCGATACCACATGGCGCGACGCCCACCAGTCGCTCATGGCCACCCGCGTGCGCGGCTACGACATGCTTGCCGCCGCCGACGCCCTCTCGCGCCGCACGCCCGAACTCTTCTCCCTCGAGATGTGGGGCGGCGCCACCTTCGACACCGCGATGCGTTTCCTCAACGAGGACCCGTGGGAGCGCCTCCGCCAGCTCCGCGCCCGCGTGCCGAATGTCTGTTTCCAGATGCTCTTCCGCGGCGCCAACGCCGTCGGCTACACCAACTACCCCGACAACGTCGTCGCCGGTTTCGTGAAGCACGCCGCCGCGAATGGCATGGATATCTTCCGCGTCTTCGACTCGCTCAACTACCTGCCGAATCTTCGCGTCGCCATGGAGTCCGTCAACGCGACCCACGGCATCTGCGAAGCCGCGCTCTGCTACACCGGCGACATCCTCGACGAGAAGCGCGATAAGTTCTCCCTCAAATACTACGTCCGTCTCGCCAAGGAGCTCGAGAAGATGGGCGCGCACTTCCTCGCGATCAAAGACATGGCCGGCCTCTGCCGCCCCTACGCCGCGCAGAAGCTCGTCAAAGCCCTCAAGGAAGAAGTCGGCCTCCCGATTCACTTCCACACGCACGACACCAGCGGCATCGCCTCGGCCTCCGTGCTCCGCGCCGCCGATGCCGGCGTCGATGTTGTCGACCTCGCCCTCGCCTCGATGAGCGGCAGCACCTCGCAGCCGAATCTCAACTCCATCGTCGCCGCGCTCCAGCACACCCCGCGCGAGACCGGCCTCGACCTCAATGCGCTCAACGAATTCTCCGACTACTGGGAAGCCGTCCGCGCCTACTACACGCCCTTCGACACCGCGCCGAAGAGCGGCTCTGCCGAGGTCTATCTCCACGAGATGCCCGGCGGCCAATACACCAATCTCAAGGAGCAAGCCGCCTCCATGGGCGTAGCCCACCGCTGGCCCGAGATCGCGCGCAACTACGCCGACGTGAATCAACTCTTCGGTGACATCGTGAAAGTCACGCCGTCCTCGAAAGTCGTCGGCGACATGGCGCTCTTCCTCTTCAGCCGCGGCATCAAACCCGCCGATGTCGTCAACCTCGAGCCCGGCTCCATGCCCTTCCCCGAGTCCGTCATCGACATGATGAGCGGCGGCCTCGGCTGGCCCGAAGGCGGCTGGCCAGACCGCGTCTCCCTCGTTGTCCTCGGCGAGAAGCGCCACAAAGAGGCCCGCGCGAAATACCTCGCCGACACGAAGAAGAAAAACTCCGCGTCCGCCGCCGCGCTCGACCTCGAGAAGACGCGCGCCGACCTCTCCGAAAAACTCAAGCGCGCCGCCACCGACGACGACCTCTACTCGCACCTGATGTATCCCGCGGTCTTCGCCGACTTCGCGAAGCACCTCGCCACCTACTCCGACGTCTCCGTCCTCCCCACGCAGGCGTTCTTCTACGGCCTGAAGCCCGGCGAAGAAATCTCGGTCAACATCGAGGAAGGCAAAGTCCTCATCATCCGCCTGATCTCGATCGGCGCCCCCGACAAAGACGGCCGCCGCACGATCAGCTACGAACTCAACGGCATCGGCCGTGAGACCTTCATCCTCGACAAGAGCATCTCGCCGAAGACGAAAGCCCGCCCGAAAGCCGACCTCGCCGACATCACCCACGTCGCCGCGCCGATTCCCGGCTTGATCGCGACGCTCTCCGTCTCCGTCGGCAGCAAAGTCGCAAAAGGCGACAAGCTCCTGATGATGGAGGCGATGAAGATGCAAAACACCGTCTACGCCCCCTGCGACGGCGTCGTCGCCGAACTCCACGTCGCCCTGAGCGACACCGTGGAAAGCAAAGACCTCCTCATCAAAATCCGCCCGGCGGGGTAACGTCTCTACAGTCCCCAAAATGTATCACCTCTTGAGAAAATGGATCGGCTCGGCTTTAGCGCTGTGCTTATTTAGCGTTACATCAGCGGCCGAGATTAGCACGGATGAGATCGTCAAGGAAGTGAATGCTAAGAAGCTAGTTGCCATCCTCGGCGAACAAGAAATGTGCAAGCAGGCGGCGATGAATACCTTGGTCGGTTTGGCCAAACAATACCCGGATGTGTCTGCGATGGTATGGTCTCGAGTCGGCTATGGACTAGATCTCGAAGT
>CANGHW010000096.1 GCA_947453695.1 Opitutia bacterium | reverse complement strand
GAAAATTCATCAATCCCTGCTGCAGTCCGACCAGTTGCTGCCGCAGATTTGGATCGGACGGCGTGTTACCATAGGCATCAATAATCTCTTGAATGCCTGCGACCTCGTCGGCCTTGAACAATTCCTCGTCGGCTGACGCGACGTCCGGCGCCGCGGCCGGGGCTGATTTCAACTCGGCACGGAGCAGCTCTAGAATCTCCCGCGCCCGGGTGGCGCACTCCGCGGTGGGCGCATTCTCCAGCGCCCGCTCGACCAACGCGATGGCCTCGGCGAACTTGGCTTCGCGCACGAGTTCCTCCGCTTGGGCAATGGTTTGTTGAAAATCACCCGGTGTCGTCGGAGGCGGCAGCCACTCTTCCCCGGGCGAGCTGACTTTGGGCGGCGGCAATTGGGCGGCGTCGAACCGCTTTTGGGCCAGTCGCACCGCTTCGGCGCCGTAAAGTGCCGGATGGTTCAGAATGATCCGGGCGAACATCGCCGGCAGGTGCGGCTGTAAGGTGTGAATCATGCTCACCTCTTTGGCCCGGTAGAAAAAGAGCGGTTCCGGTATGCGCCGGCCGATGTAGCCCTTTTCACCGCAACCGATCCAAAAATCCCAGTCTTCGACGCCCCGCGTCATGTTGGTGTTATAGCCACCCGCGGCTTCCCACGCGGCCTTGCGATATAGCGCGGTGCACGTGAAGAGGTTCTCCTTCTGGCACATTCTTTCAAAATTGTAGTCGAGCGCCGCCCGCATCGTCGTGTGGGCCCCAAAATAGACCCAGTCCGTGTAGGCAATGGCGACCTCCGGATGCTGTTCCAGTAACGCCACGGTCTTGGCCAGGAACGTAGGGGCAATCTTGTCGTCGGCATCAAGTGGCAAAATACATGTCCCACGCGCGAAGCGGATACCGGCGTTCCGCGCATCGGCCAGCCCGCCGTTTTTCTTCTCAACCAGGCGGATTTTACGGGTCGAATACTTTCGCATCAACGCGTGGGCGGTCGCCGACGTTTCATCGGGACTGCCATCATTGACGATGATGATCTCCCAGTGGGCGTAGGTCTGGGCCACCACACTTGCTACCGCTTCGGCCAGATACTGAGCCTGCTGGTAGCACGGAATCACCACGGAAACGAAGGTCGGACCAGAAGCGACCTGCGCGGTCTGTCGCACCACCGCACCGTCAAGCACCGCGCGGGCGCGTTGCAGTTGTCCCGGAGAGTAGCCGGTGGGATTGTTCAACATCACTTGCGCGGTGCGCGTCTGGTGATGCGCCACCGTCTGCGAATAAACTCCGCTGTTCTTGTCGTTATAGAGCAGGCCCACGCACGGAACATAAGCGGCCCGTGCGCCGGCGAGGCTCGCGGCGAGCCAGAGATCCCAATCCTCATAGCCGCGGACGTTGTCCCGGTAACCACCAATTTTTTCCCAAATCGCGCGACGATAGACACAGCAATAGACGAGTTGGTTCGCGGCACTCAGCGCCTTCGGGTCGAAGCGCCCGGGAATCTTCCGGACACGGCTCTTGCCGTCGTCAAACAGCGAGTCCGAGTAGACGAGATCAACTGCGGGATTCGCATCGAACAACTTAAACGCCTCGGCGAGATAGTCGGGAGCGATCTGATCGTCCGCATCGATGGGCAGAATAAAGGTGCCCTTCGCCTGACGAATACCCGCGTTCCGGGCGAGCGCGGGTTGACCGGAGTTCGGCTGGTCGACGATGGAAATCCGCAGCGCTGAAAATTCCTTCACGCACGCTTGCGCGACCGCGAGCGAATCATCCGTGCTCCCATCATTCACGATGATCAGCTCAAACTCGCGAAAGGTCTGGCGGGCGACACTGCGCACGCAATCGCGCAGATATTTCCCGTAGTTGTAACAGGTGATCACGACACTGGCGCGCACCGCGGGCTGAGCCGCTTGTTCCGGTTCTGCGCCGGCGATGGTTTTCAATCCGATGCGCACCGCCTCGGTCTCTTCTTCTCGGGCGCCATCCCGAACGGGGGCGTTTGACTGCGGAACGGAAGGACGGATGCCGAGCAAGACCTCCGTGCAGTAGTCGAGACACGGGTGCACGCCCGGCTTGAGCTCATCCAGGGTTTTCGCCGTGAGCACGCCGTTGTGAATGTCGGGCATGTGCACCAGCGGAAAGGGAATGTTCCAGCGGTAAATATACGCGTAGGCAAAACGGTAGGCCGCCGTCGCGATCTGCTCAACCTCTGCCTCGGTGGGCGCATGGGCCGCGTGGTGCGCCAGCCGCGCCGCATAAGTCCCCGCATCCTTAATCGCCTCAACTGCACTGCAAAAATACCAGGGCGACCGAGCCGCCAACATCACCCGCATGCCCCGGCACGCCATCTCCAGCGCGATGGTGCTGCCATAAACGAGTCCGAGGTCAGTGCGGTCGACGAGCGCGTAGCTGCTGACGTTGTCATCCGGCAGGACCACCGCGACATTCGCGGGGAGCGTGGCGCGCAGCCCCTCGAAGAAGCGGATTTCACCCAGATTTTTCCCGGTCGACTTCTTGCCGCCAGAGTTGGGATGCACGCGGATGACGAGCGCGATTTCCGGATGTTCAGCTACGAACCGGACCGTCTCCTCGACCCAACGATTCTGCGTGCCAAAGACCGAGGTATAGTCGTCATCGCCCACGATCTCGTCCGTGCTGCTGGTGAACAGGCTCCAAATCTGGCGGCCCGCATGCTGATCCAGAAAGGCTTCGATGGGACCGAGCGAGCTTTGCACGCTAAAGGTCTTCCAGTTGAGATTTGTCCCATGAGCCCGGTCGCCCAGCCATTGAGTGACCCGCGGCACCTCGTCTCGGTTGAGCGGCACATCGCCCCATTCGGCCGCCAGCTTCGCAAACGGTCGGAGCGCGAGGCAGGTTTCATTTTCCCGGAGCAGCAGCGTTTCCTTAAGCAACCCGCGTTCGTGGGTGACCACCCGGATCCCACGCTCCTTGGCGAGTTCGAGCGCGACGCGCGTAACCGACATGCGCCCGTTGAAGAGGAGCATGATGGTCGGCTGCTCGGCATCGAGCATCTGACCGATGGCTGCGAGAGCGATTGCGCCGCTGTAGAGATAGCTGCGCATCGCCGCGCAGTGCTTGGGATCGGTCAGATCAATGGCGTTGATCCGCAAGTGCGTATGCACCGATGATTTTATCCAAGAGCCGAGCGGATAACCTTGAAACGTCGCTCGCAGCAACTCCGCATCCTCCAGTCCGTCGACAAATGCCCGCGCCGCTGGCGCGCACTCTGCACTCAGGTAAGCGCCCAACCACGTATTCGGGATGCGGCAATCCTTGAGCATCGACTTAACCTGCGACTGACACACCACACAGGCATTCGCCGGCCGCGGACCGACGGTCGACTCCCAGAACAAATCGCAGTCGCTGAACAACCCGTCGCAACTCACATAACGGTAGGTGTGACCACGCGCCTGCAGGTTGTGGCAGATCGCGACCTCGTAGAGTGCATGAAGCCGCCAATACGAATACGGGGAGAAGCTGAGGATTTTTTCCGGCTGTTTCATTTTGATGGGCGGGAGGACGGGAGAAGAATAATCGGGTTCAGGAAGCGACGATCACGCGCTCGACCACAAAGGCTTCGGCGGCGGCAAGTCCCACGGAACAGCCCCGCATACGCGCCAACGCTTCCACGCCTTCGAGGCTGCGCGCGTGCGGCCAGGGACGCATCTCCTCCCCATAGGCCCGCAGCGCGGCGATTTTCGCCGGCAACGTGCCGGTGATATCGCGAAAATAGTTCGGTTGAAACGCCGGCGCGGCCGATACTCCGTGCCAGCCGGTGCTCGACGGCACCTCGAAGTCAAAAATATCGGGGCTCGGCCGCTCGCCCGGCTGCGGCCGAAAACACGTCAGCGCAGCCCGATGGGCGATCTGGTGATCGATGTTCAGGTCACCCGGATGGTGCGTATAGACGACCGCCGGCGCCTGCCAACCCGCAAGGAAACTCTGCACGGCCTGCACCACGTCGAGCAACGCCACTTGATCCAGCCGATTGTCCGGAAAATCCAACAGCCGATGGTGTTGCACACCGAGCAGTCCGAGGGCCGTGCGCATCGCCGCCGCTCTGCGCTGCGCCTCGGCCTCACCCGCCGCCGTGCGCGCGCCCACCCCATTGGTCAGAAACAACACCGCCACCTCGTCTCCGGCATCGGCATGCTGCCGGATCGTGCCGCCGCAGCCGAGCGCCTCGTCGTCCGCATGAGCAGCTAGGATGAAAATTGGACGGCTCATGGCTCAGGCCACCAGTTCCCACTGCACCGGCGTGCCCCGGGCGATATCACGGGAGGCCTTGCGGCCCAATACTTCGGGGAGATTTTTCGGCAACAAACCATACCCCGGGCGGATGCAGCGCACATTCAGCGCGGTGAATTCTTCGCCGGCTTTGACGTCTTCGACGACAAACAATGAGCGCCGAAACACCCGGCTGGCCTTCTCCTTCGTGGCCATCTCGTAGTTGACGCGGCCCAGCGCACCCTCGGTCGCGCGCACCGCCTGCACCATCGCGCGAAATTCCGCCGGCTCGAGGGAAAAGGCACTATCCGGACCCGCTACGTCGCGTGAGAGGGTAAAGTGCTTTTCCACGATACATGCTCCGAGCGCCACCGCCGCCACCGGCACCGCGACATCCATCGTATGATCCGAGAGGCCCGCAACCACCCCGAATGCCTGCGCCAGATGGGGAATCGTGCGCAGATTCATTTCCTCCGGCGGCGACGGATAGGCGCTCGTGCATTTCAGCAAAGCGAGCTGAGTGCCCCCGGCTTCGCGAAACGCCCGCACCGCGTCATCGATTTCGGCGAGGGTCGCCATACCCGTCGACATGATCGTGGGCTTCCCCGTCTGCGCGACGCGCCGGATCAGCGGCAGATCAACCAGTTCAAACGAAGCGATTTTGTGCGCCGGCACATCCATTTTCTCCAGAAACTCGACCGCGGAAAAATCAAACGGCGTGGAAAAACAATGCAGTCCCAGCTCTTCGGCCAGCGCTTTCAATCGCGGCTGCCAGTCCCACGGCGTGCACGCCTCGCCGTAGAGTTCGTGCAGATTGCGTCCCGCCCAAATCGTGCCCGCGCCGACAATGAAGTCCGGCGTGCGGAGGTTCAGCGTCATGGTGTCCGGCGTATAGGTCTGCAGCTTGATCGCATCCGCCCCGGCCTCTTTGGCCGCCCGCACGATCGCGGCGGCCTGGGTAAAATCCTGGTTATGGTTGGCCGACATCTCCGCGATGATGTAGACCGGACGACCGGGACCGATTTCGCGGCCAAGAATGCTGAAGGTGGGATTCATGAAGGGAAGTGCGAGGTCACACACCGGTGGTCGGGCCGACGGGAGTGATTACGACATCGGCGACCACTCGGCCGTCGCGCAGAGCCGCCCGCGAGAACTCGTAGCGAAAACCAGCGTGCTCAAGAAACGCCCGCGGATACCCGTCGGCGTCGAGCATGCGGATAAAGTCATGGAGTGCGTCCAGTCCTCCCACCGCCGAGATGGCACTTTCCTCTGGTTTGCGGCGCTTGAAGACCGTCGGCTCACCGACTTGTGCGACCGGCTCCGGAGCCTCGGTCACAATGCGTCGGATCATCGCCGCCGAAACGCGCGAGGCGCGCAGGAAGATCTCCTCCGCCCCACCCTCAAGCGAAAGAGCCTCCTTCAAATAGACCGGACCAGCGTCGAATTCGGCCGTCATGCGCAAGGCCGTGAGCTTCGTTTCGCGATGTCCCCGCACGATCAGGTTCTGGAGCGGACTGCCGCCGCGGCCGTAGGGCACGTCCGTCATATGAAAGCACACGCACTCGTGCCGCGCGATCATCTCCTCGGGCACCTTCCACGACCAATGCAGGAAAAATACATACCGCGGCTGCAGTCGTTCAACGGCTTCCACGGTCAGCTCTTCCCTCGTCCCGACGAAACTCCACTCGCCGGGCAGGGCCCGCAGCTGTTCATCAAAGATGCGGCGATTCCAGGGCTTGCAGCCCACGACGAGATAGCGGCACGAGGTCATGCAGAATTTGCCTCCCGCGCAGCGACGCGCACTTCATAACGACGACCCGCCAGTTCGAAATACGCCGGATAGCGCTCTGGGTCGGCCACGCGGAGCAAGTTGAACTGTTCGCGCAAACTCCGATCGGGGTCGAGGCGGCTGTCCGCCGGGCGGCGGCGCGGATAGTGAGACGGTTCGCCACGCTGCGGTCGTGCATCCGCCAAACTGAAGGGGTATCGGGCCACAAATTCCCGGCAAACGGCGAAGGTCGCGTTAGCTTGTGCGCTCCGGAGCTCATCGACGAGTTCGTTACCGCGCAACCGGATCACTGTCTGCGCCAGCACTTCACCGCTATCCACCTCGGCCGCGGCCTCGAGCAACGTCACCGGGATCTCGTTTTTACCTTCAAGCACTTGCCACGTGAGCGGAGACCAACCGCGGCCGGACGGCACCGCGCTTTCATGGACCACCAGATTGTGCGCGTGGCGGCCCAGTGTCGCTTCTGGCACAATCCGACTGAGCGAGAGAAAGAATGCCAAGTCACCTTCAACCAATTTGGCGGGATCGTGGATCCAAGCGACCGTGTGGCCGGCTTGCTCGAAGTCCGCCTTCAGCGCCGGCAAGTAGGTGTTCATCCACGAAGTCGCATCGCTGACGATGGTCAGTTTCAGCGCTGCTCCGAGCACTGCCCCGACTCTGCGCGCACCGTGACCGTCAATCAAGGCCCGGCCCCGCTCGCTCATCTCCCGACGCCGTCCGACCGCAGCGCACACCGCATCGACGGCTGCGGCGATTCGCCCCGGTGGGAGCAACTGATGGTCGCCCAAATGCTCGCTGATGCCCTGTGCGGCCAGTGCCGCCGCAATTCCGGCCTGATTGTCGGCCACCACGATGAGCACTGCAGGCAGCCCCATGAAGGCAAGTTCCCACGCGGTGGACCCCGCGGCGGAAACCGCTACGTCGGCCCACGCCATCAGCTCCGGCATATTGGTCGCGTTTACGATCAAGCGCACCGCAGGGCGATCGGCCCCAATCATCGCCCGCAAGGTGTCGAGATGGGGGTTACCACCTCCTACGACGACGGCTATTTCGGTCTCGGGGCGGATCAGGAGTTCGTTCAGGACCTGTCCGGTAACGTTGTCCGGGTCGCTACCGCCGAGCGTGATCAAAATCTTCCGGGCCCGTTCTGGGACCTCACGCACGCTACCGCGCATCATCTGAAATTCCTCCCGCAACAAAGCGAAGCGTGCACCAAGCAGGAATCGCGTAGCAGCATCGCGCTTCGGGTAAGACGTCAAGTCCGCCCCCAAATTCTGATTCAGCAAAACATCCGGTGCGTATTCGGGCGCATGGCCGCAATCATCGAGGAGCATGACGCGAAGACCCGCCGCACGGACGGCGCGTTGCCAGGCTGCGCCGAAACGATAGCCATCGGCCACAACCCATTTCGCTCCGATTGCGCGTGCCTGGGCGATCGTCGCCTGCGCGTCAGCCTCACTGCCCACGATCGCTGCGATGGTGGCAGTTAGAATCCCAGCCGCAGCAACCCGCGTGGTGAGTGAGTCCAATGACTCCGCCTGCAGGAGCCAGGCGGATCCCCCTGTGCGCAACCAGGCCTGCGTCAGTGCAAGGCAACGCATCACATGTCCCGTGCCGATCGCCGTGCTGGCATCGGCCCGGATGAGGAGAACAGTGTTGGCCTCAGCGCGCATGGGTTTCGATCATCGCCTCCGCTACGGCCCAGTCTTCTGGTGTGTCGATGTCCTGGACAAACCGGCGCGGCACGCGCACCGGTCGCGCATTGGCCGAAAAGAATCCCTGTCGCCGCGCCCACGCCTGTTTCGTGCCCCAGTAGAACTGACCGGCATCGTGCCAGGCTTCCGGCAGGTCTTGGGAACGTTTCAGCTCATTCTCCGGCCACAACATCTTTACCGTGCCGTCCGCCGAGAGTTTCAAAGCCCTAAAAATTGGAAACGCATACGAGGTCACACTGAAGGCGAACTCCGCCTCAGGATGCGAACGCAGCGCATCTCGTCCTTCAATCAACGCCTCCGGCTGCAAGAAAGGAGCCGTCGCATAGACGCAGCACGCGCAATCGACCGGTCCGCGGTTGGCCTCCCACCACGTCACGGCGTGATGAATCACCGGAATCGTCAGAGTAAAGTCGGTCGCCAACTCCGCCGGGCGGACGAACGGCACTTCGGCGCCGAACGATTCGGCTACCTCTGCGATCTCGGCATCGTCGGTCGAAACCACAATGGCATCGAACACGCCCGAGGCCTTCACGGCCGCAATGCTCCAGGCAATCATCGGGCGGCCGCCGAAATCTTTGATGTTCTTCCGGGGAATCCGTTTGCTGCCACCGCGGGCGGGAATGACGCAGAGCGTGGTCATGAGATGGCGACGAGATCGAGCGCTTCCACGTGCGCGATCACCCGGGCCACGTCCTCGTTGCTCATCGTCGGAAAGAGAGGGAGGCTCAGGGTGCGCGTGTAGAACGCCTCGGCCACCGGACACTTGCCGGGAGCGTAGCCGAAGCTGCGCCGATACCACGGCTGGAGATGAACCGGAATGTAGAGGACCTGGGTGCCGATGCCGGCAGCGCGCAGTTCAGCCATCACTTGCGGGCGCGTGCGGCCCAGCCGGTCAAAGTCGATTTGCGCGGAATAGAGATGCCACGAAGTGGTTCCACGGTCGCGCACATCGCGGAGCCCGGGGGTGACCAACCAATCGAGGTGGGCAAAGGCGGTATTGTAGGCTGCGACAATCTCACGCCGCCGGGCCAGGAACCCATCAAGGCGTCCGAGTTGGGAAAGGCCGAGCGCGCACTGCAGATCAGTCAACCGGTAGTTCCAGCCGAGTTCCTGCATCTCGTAGAACCACGGACCTTTCTCACCAAGGATTTCATCATCCGACGGCGTCTCAAACTCTGCGGGATCGCGGACGATACCATGCGAACGCAGCGTGCGGGCGAAGTCCGCCCAGTCGGCCCGGTCCGTCACCAACATCCCGCCCTCGCCAGTGGTCATGGTTTTGACCGGATGAAAGCTAAACACGGTCAAATCAGCCCAAGGATGGCCGCCGATCTTGAAGCTCGGCCCCGACTCCCCGGCATGAAAGGCCCCTCCGACGGCATGGCATGCATCCTCAATGACGACTGCGCCACGCGCTCGGGCGATACGGGCGATCTCGGGCATAGCACAGGCCTGTCCTGCATAGTCGACGGCGACGACGGCCCGAGTGTCGGGGCGCCAGTTCGCTTCAAGCGCGACCGGGTCCAGCGTATAGGAAACCGGGTCGATGTCGGAAAAATCCGGTGTGGCACCGACGTAGGCCGCGCAATTGGCCGAGGCCAGAAAGGTGATCGGCGAGGTGACCACGCGGTCGCCTCGCCCGACTCCGGCAACGCGGAGCGCGAGGTGGAGTGCGGCCGTCGCGCTATTGACGGCAACGGCATATTTCGCGCCGACCCGGGCCGCGAAGGCCCGTTCAAAGGCCTCAATCATCGGCCCCTGCGTCAGGAAGTCCCCGCGCAGCACGGCCACGACAGCCGCGATATCGGCTTCGGCGATGGACTGTCTCCCGTAGGGGATCATCGACGTAACTCCGATCACTCAGGCCACCGGGGCGAGTTCGCGCAAGGCGGTCTGCGTCGCGCGGCGGCGGGAAATCTCGGCGGGAAACGGCGAGGCGGATTCGACTTGGTCGAGAATCAGTTCGCGCAGTTGATCGACGGTGAGGAAGTGTTCATTGGTGCCGCTGTTGTAGCAGAACCCGGTCGGCACGGGCGAAGCGCCGGACTCCTTGCAATAATCGCCCACCGAGTAGGAGCCACCGCTGGGGAGAATCGCGTAGTAGCGACCCAGATCGACTGTGGTGTAGCTGTCGCTTGCCGTGATCATCTCTTCATGGATTTTTTCACCGGGGCGCACGCCCACGACGGGATGCGCGCACTCCGGCCCGATGGCCTGTGCGACGTCGGTGATGCGGTAGGAGGGAATCTTCGGGACCAAAATCTCGCCGCCCCAGGCTTTCTCCAAGCCCCAGAGAACCATCTCGACGCCCTGCTGCAGATCGATGTTGAAGCGCGTCATCGTCGGATCGGTGATCGGCAGCACGCCGGTCTTCCGTTTGTCCAAGAAGAACGGGATCACCGATCCACGGCTCCCCATGACGTTGCCATAGCGCACCACGCTGAACCGGATGTCACGCGAGCCTGCAATATTGTTGGCTGCGACAAAAAGTTTGTCGGAGCACAGCTTCGTCGCGCCGTAGAGATTGCTGGGGGCCGCGGCCTTGTCGGTGGAAAGCGCCACGACGCGCCGGATGCCGCCGTCGAGACAGGCTTCGATGATATTTTGCGCCCCGAGCACGTTGGTCTTGATGCACTCAAAGGGATTATACTCCGCAGTGGGCACCTGCTTCAGCGCCGCCGCATGGACCACGGTGTCGATGCCTTCCAACGCGCGACGCAGGCGGGCTTCGTCGCGCACATCGCCGATGAAATAGCGCACCATCGGGTAGTCCTTCGTCGAAAACTGCTGTGCCATCTCAAACTGCTTCAGCTCATCGCGGGAAAATATCACGAGACGCTTGATGCGCGGATAACGCGCGAGGATGGTCTTGACGAACGCCTTGCCAAACGACCCGGTGCCACCGGTGAGCAAAATGCTGGCGCGATCAAGGGAGAATTCGGATTTGGACGGTGTAGGCATGGCAGAAGGTCGGACAGGTTTACGGAGCGAAGAGGGTGATTTCTCAGGGGCAGGCCCTGCGCAGCGGGGAGCGCAGGACACGAAACGAACCGCTTGCGCGCGCACCGCGGTGCAGAGGCACAGGAGCGAGCAACAGGTGCGGGACGGAATGCATGGCACGATTGATTTTGCAGATTCTGTGCCTGCAAATCTTCCGCTTTCGCAAAGCGCTGACGGAGAACAGACAGAGAATATCAAACTTCGCCTGGCGTGCGCTATCCGCCACGAAGTCAGATCTGTGCGGCGACGAACGGCAAAAATTGCCGCGCATGCCTTTACCTTAATCGCGCGCGAGGCGCCGATGTTTCCCAGCCGTAAAATTTACCCGGGACCGGCCCGCGCGCAGCTCAGTTTATCCCAACGCTGCTCGCACGGGGCCAAAACGCTCCAGCCCCAGGCGCATCGCATCATCGACCTGTTGTTGACTGAGACCTGCGGCGGTAAATTTTTCCGCCGAGGGCACCCAATAGACATCTTCACCCGGCAAGCCATGACCGCATCGGGCCGCTGCGCCCGCGGAAAGGTTGAGCAACGTGGCAATCAAATCCTCTGCGGGCGGCGCGTAATGATCTCGGATCGCAAACAGCGTCGACTCCGGAAAGCGCCACTCTTCCAAAATAATCGCCGCGGCTTCGCAATTGTTGAGCCCCATAAATCCCGCCTCCCATTCAGCGAGAGCCCCGCGAGGCCCGTTGCCGCCGTCGTAAGCGGGGTCACGGGTGAGGCGATCCAGCGCGATCTTACCGATCGAACGCAGCAGGCCCGCCGTATACGCCGCCCGGGGATCAGCTCCGGCGGTATGAGCCAAAGCCTCCATGATGAGTGCCGTGAGGAGGGAATTTTCCCGCACTTGTGCGCCCGAAATTCGGTAGCGGATCAGGCTTTGATCGGAGACCTGGGCAATGGCGGCAAACCCCGTCAAACGGTAGACCTCCGTCAATCCCACCCGGGCCAGCGCGTCCTCCAAGGAGGCGAAGGGAGCACCCGTATTGTAGGCCGCACTGTTGGCGATGCGGATGATACGGGCCGTAAGCGCGGGATCGCGCTTAATGAGCGAGGTAATGTCATCTATCTCGGCATCCATCGACAACATGAGTTGCCCGATGCGCGCGAGAATTTGGGGAGCCGAAGGCAGCGTCTTGACGACGTGGAGCAGAGTCGCGCGGGGAACGGGGGAAGCAATCATGGGAGCAGGAGAGCCAGGTAAGACAGGATAGAGCGGAAGAAAGCATTGGGCCGTTTAGGCCGCACGGACTGCGCGGGCGCACCACACACCCCACACTTCGCGCAAACATTCACCAAGACGTGCTGCTTGGCCGACGTGATCGAGGAGCGGTGAGGACCTCAAATCGCTGCGGAGCTTCGCCCGCGTCACCGCCAGACTTTCCCGATCGGTCGCGAGCGCGACCGCCACGCGGACATAATCCTCGGGGGCAGTGGCCAACCACTCGGGGTGACCCACCGCGGAGAGCAAACTCGCACCCACCCGGGACATATGGCGATCCCCCACGAGAGAGACCACGGGCACCCCCATCCAAAGCGCTTCGCATGTGGTGGTCGTGCCGTGGTAGGGGAACGTATCGAGCGCGATATCAACGTCGTGGTAGAGCGCCAGGTGCGCCTTGGTTTCGGTCGTGCGCTCCAAAAGATCAATGCGCTCGACGGGTAAACCCACCCGGCGGAATCGTTCGATGCAGCGATCGCGCACGTTAGCTTCCCCCAAACCGAGACCTTTAAGGCGCAACCGGGCCGTAGGCACCGCCGTCAAAATCTGCGCCCACCGCTCAAGCGTCGCGTCGGTAATCTTCGCGAGGTTGTTGAAGCACCCAAATGTGACGTAGCCACGCGCCAAACTCGGCGCTGCAGCCACGTCGGGTGCATCCACCGGCGGGGTGTAGGTCCACGCCGTGGGCGCGAAGCGCAGGAGTTTCTCGGTCGCGAAGTGGTCTGCATCCCCCACGGGATCGGCCACGGCATCGGTCAAGCGATAGTCCATCGCCGGCAACCCCGTCGTATTCGGATAGCCCAGATAAGTGATCTGCACCGGCGCGAGGCGCCGGGCAAAGAGGGGCAGGCGATTCGTCATCCCCGTGTGTCCGGCAAGATCGATCAAGATGTCGGGTGCATCCGCCCGGATGATCTTCTCCACCGATGCAGCCGGTTGACCAACAAAGTTACGCCATACTGCGGCGAGCGATTTCAGGCGCGTCGAAATTGCGTCTTCGCGGAAGTGATCGTGGTAAAGGTAGATCTCGAACTGCGCGCGATCGAGATGCTGCACGAGCGGCTCGATAAAATAAGCGCAAGAGTGAGCCCGCAGATCAGGCGAAAGAATCGCCACCCGCAGTCGACGCGCAGGATCGGCTGCGTGAGTGAAGGGCGGAGCGGCCGGCGCCACGACGGCCCGACCATAGGCTACATGCTCGGCAAAGAGCTGTTCACGGCTGACCTCCTCCAGATTGTGCAACGCAAATAGCCGGTAGCTTCTCGCCTCATGGTGGGCTGGCTGCAGTGCCAGAAACCTCGCATATTCCTCGACGGCTTCCTCCGTGCGGTGGAGTTGCTGGAGCGCCTGCGCGCGGCCAAAGTGAGCCATCGCATAGGATGGCTCGACGGCGAGCGCCCGGTCATGTCGCGCGAGCGCCTCGGAGCTACGCCCGGATAGCGAAAGCGTCAGCCCGAAATTATACCACCCGGCCGCGTAGTCCGGCTTGAGGGCGAGGCATTTCTCGTGGCACGCACAGGCCTCGTCCAGGCGATCCTGCGTCTTGAGGCAATATGCGAGATTGTCCCAGCCTTCGGGAAAATCGGGTTTGATTTCGACGGCACGTCGTAGCGCTTTCTCCGCCTCTGCCGTGCGCCGCATGGCCAGCAGCGCCAAACCGCAACGCATCGCACAAACCGCATCGCGCGGATTGAGCTGATGGGCTTTCCCCAGGTAATCGACCGCCTCCGTCATGCGCCCCTGTTGATAGGCTACGAGACCGGAAAGATGCAGCACATCGAAGTGCCGTGGTGCGGCCATGCGAGCCTGCCGGTAGAGCGACTCCGCCTCGGCGAGTCGTCCCGCGCGGTGGTGACCAAGCGCGTTTTGCAAGAGTAACTGAAGTTTGGCGGGCTGCACGGCGTCCTACTTCCGTTACGGCGCATTTTCCCTTCTTCTTGAGGAGAATCGCGCTCAAGCCCGCATGGCTGCGCGCCGATGACTGGCAAGACCATGTCCACCGAACTTGCTCCGACGCCGACGGCCCAGCAAACGACGCCCTACCGCGACGAAGAGATCATTCGTCGCATCAACGCCTGTCCCAAACTGGCTTCCCTCCAAAGCATCAACCGTGCGCTCGGCGAACTCGTGCGCTCGGAGGGAAGCCTCAATTCGCAAATTGCGGAAGTTATCCGACGCGACCCTTCCCTGTCGGCCCGACTCCTCCGCATGGTGAACTCCGTCTATTTCGGACTCTCCACTCGCGTGAATAACATCGAAGAAGCCGTTTTCTTCCTCGGTCTACGCCAAATTCGCGAACTCTCGATGGCCACCCCCGTGATCGAGGAGTTACAACAACTGCAACAGAGCACATCCGCGACCCTGCCGTGGAAAGCACTGTGGAGTCACAGCATCAGCACCGCCATTCTCACCCGTGAGATACTCGCCTCCACGACCATGGAGATTGATGACGACACTGACTACCTCGTCGGCCTGCTCCACAATGTCGGCAAGGTCGTCATGGCCTACTCCTTCCCCAACGAGCTGCGCACGCTTCTGGCTGAACCGGTGGATACTCCGGCAGACTTCTGCCGTCGGGAACGTGAATTGATCGGCTGGGACCACGGCCGGATCGGCGCACACTATCTGGTGCGCCATCAACTCTCCGAAGAGATCGTGACGGCGGTGCATTTTCACAACGATCCCGACCGCGCGCCGCGCCACCGCCTCTTTGCGGCCGCCGTGCAAGTTGCCGACCACCTCGCTCGCCACGCGGGCGTCTCCGGCGGTTTTGAAACCGTCGATCCCATCGAAGCCGACTCCTGGCTGAAGCTCGATGGCTGGAAGATTCTTTACGGTGCGGATGGCCCGGAATCGATGCTCGCCCGTGCTTCCATCGCCAACTCCCTGCACCGCTTGCCCACGATGCTCCAGGGCTTGCTGTGATTTCGTCTTCGTCTCAGGCGATCCACCAGATTCACCCGGAAAACTACTTAAGTCGAAGCCGTCGTCGCCGATAGGTTTGGCGAAGAAGGCTCGCAGACCGCCTGCGAGTAGCCCTCACGGTTCGGTATTTGGCCGATCAGACGAAGGCACCTCGCGCTCCCCGAAACCTCGGGGAGCGCGGGGTGCCTTTTCTGTTTTCGACCGACCAACGCCCTCCTCGCATGAAATCACTCCACCAGAAAATACTCGCACTCGCATCTACCGGGATTCTCCCCGCGGCCTCGATCACCCTAAGCTAAGTATGAACGTAAATCACAAAATCTGGCTTGGTTTCGGCTCGGTCCTCGCCCTCGTCGGTCTTAGTGCGGCACTCAACTATCTCGCCTCTCGCGACGCAGAATCAGCGAGCAATCTCCTCGTCACCGTCAAACTAGCTGAGTTCCGCGCGGCAAAATCCGCCGACGAGGCCATGTCGATGGCCCGCATCGCCGAGCAGCGATTTGCAGCGACGAACGATGAAACCTGGATTGCCCAACTCACGCGCCAGGTCGACGCGGCCAAGCGCGAAATGAAAACCGTTGAATCGGTTTCAACTACTCCCGGCCATGTGAACACCGCTGAGGCGGTAATCACTACGATTGACAGCTACGTCGCCACCTTTCGCCGCTATCACCAACTTATGGTGCGTCGCGGGCTCACCCATGAGCTCGGTCTTGAGGGCCAACTCCGCGCGAGCGTCCATCAGGTCGAGGCCAAGGTCAAAGAGCTCAAGCAAACCGAACTTACCGTAATCCTGCTCATGGCCCGTCGGCACGAGAAGGACTACCTCCTGCGTGGCGACATCAAGTATCTCGCTGATGTCGAAAGCCGTCTGAAAGAGTTCGCCGAGAAAATGCGCCAGCTCCCTGTGCCGGCGGCGGCCCAAAAGGAAATGACCGAGGCTTGGGCCACCTACGCCGCCGCCATGCGCGAACTCGTCGCTGGCGATCAGGAGGCGCGCCGAGTGAGCCTGGAGCTTATCAAGATCGGTGAAGTTGCAGAAGCTCAAGTCGGCACCCTCTCCGCCTCATGCGAGAAGGAGATTGAGGCAACTCAGGCCGCTACCCTGACCACCTTGTCCCGGGGCCGTCGCGCTACCGTTATTCTTGGCGCGGTTTCGGTCGTCATTGGAGCCGTCATGGCGGTGTGGATTGCCTTCAGCCTCGCATCACTAAATCGCAGCATCCGCGAGGCCGCCGAAGCCATCGCGACCGGCTCTGCCGAGGTCTTCGGAGCCTCCACGCAACTCACCCAATCCAGTTCGTCCCTTGCCAGCGGTTCCAGCCAGCAAGCCGCCTCGCTCGAAGAAACCAGCGCTTCGCTTGAGGAGCTATCGTCCATGACGAAACGCAACGCCGACAGCGCCAGCCGGGCGAAAGAACTCGCTGCGCAAACTCGTTCCGCGGCGGACAACGGAGCCGCCAAAATGGCGCAGATGAAACAGGCCATGGACGACATCAAGTCTTCCTCCGACGACATCTCCAAAATCATCAAGACGATCGACGAGATCGCTTTCCAGACCAACATCCTCGCCCTTAACGCCGCCGTCGAGGCCGCCCGCGCCGGTGAGGCCGGCATGGGCTTTGCCGTGGTCGCCGAAGAGGTTCGCAATCTGGCCCAGCGAGCCGCCCAGTCGGCCCGCGAGACCGCGGGCAAAATCGAAAGCTCCGTCGCCAAAAGCGAGCACGGCGTCGCAATCTCCGCCGATGTCGCCCAGTCTCTCGCGGAAATCGTCCAAAAGGCCCGCGGCGTCGATTCGCTCGTGGCCGAGATCGCTGAGGCTTCAAGCGAGCAGTCGCAGGGCCTAAGTCAGGTCAACCACGCCGTGTCGCAGATGGGTCAAGTGACACAGACCAACGCTGGCGCGGCCGAGGAGTGCGCCAGTGCCGCCGAAGAGCTTAACGCCCAGACCGTCGTGCTGCGCGGCGCAGCCCATGATCTACTCGCACTCATTGGCCGTTCGGCCACTGACTCGGCGGCGCGTTCGGATCAAGTTGTGAAGACTCCGACGGCTGCGCCCGCCCTTGTGACGCCATCGAAGACCGATACCTCCCAAGATAATCGGGCTACGCGCGACTTCTTATCCTGATCACTGGCTCCGCGACGTTCCGGAAAACAACGACTCCGTCTAATCCGCCAATCACTGCCCCGACCACTGCTCATCCTGGCGCCACCCTCGCAACGCGTTAAAGTTTCGCCTGCGCCGCGCCGATAGCCTTCGCCAAATGCCTGTTGTCACGAGCGAACCCTACATCGATCTTGCCGGCCCTCCGGTGACGGACAACTGGCTGGGAGCGTGGGAGACGAGCGCCGACGCTGCCTACTGCCGGGATCCCGCCGGCCGCATCCTCGCGGCGAATCACTCTTTCGCCCGAAAATTCGGCCTTACGCCCGCCGCGCTGGTCGGGACCCACGTCGCCGAACTGGTGCACCCGGATGATCTCTCGGCCGTCCTGATCGCCGTCACTGATCTCGCTACGCCGCCGCACCACACGAATCGAGAGCACCGGTGGCGCGCTCCTCAGGGTCTGCGCTGGTTTTCCTGGGACGAGACCGGCCTCATCGACGAGACCGGTGCGCTCGCCGCCATCCGATCGGTGGGCCGCGACATCACCCGCCAACGTCTGGCCGAGGAACAATTTTACCGCCTGTCCCGCGCTGTTGAGCAGTCCCCGGTTTCAATCGTGATCACGGATCTAGAGGGACGGGCGCAATATGTTAACTCGAAATTCACCGCCGTCAGCGGGCGCACGCTCGAGGACTTGATCGACGACAATGTCGAAGTGCTCCGCGACGGTCATCCCGACGAAATCTCCTACCGCAACTTCTGGGAAACCATCCGCACCGGAGCCGAGTGGCGGGGAGAACTTGCCACCACCCGTGGCGACGGCGGGACAGTCTGGGAGTCGGTCAAGGTCTCCTGTCTACGGAGCCCAGGTGGTGAAATCACCAATTTTCTCTGCCTCCGGGAAGACGTAAGCGAGCGCAAGCGGCTGGAGCACGAGCTCCGGCAGGCGCAAAAGATGGAGAGCCTCGGCACACTCGCCGGCGGCATCGCTCACGACTTCAACAACCTTCTCGCCATCATCAACGGTTACGCCGAATTCTGCCAAACTGGCGTCCACGAACCAGCCATGCTCCAGAAGAGCCTGCGCGAAATTCACCGGGCGGCCCAACGCGCGAGCGGGCTCGTGCGACAGATCCTCACGTTTAGCCGCAAGACCGAGGTGCGTTTCGCCCCCGTCGATCTAAACCAGCTTTCCCGCGACCTCGTCGCGCTTCTGGCGGAGACTTTTCCCCGCACGGTCACATTCAATTTTGCGCTGCAGGAGAAGTTGCCACCGCTGCTCGCCGATCAAAACCAGCTGCAGCAGATTGTCCTCAATCTCTGCGTCAATGCGCGCGACGCGATGTCATCCGGAGGCACCATCACGCTCTCGACCGAGACGCGCTCGGGCCTGAGCCTCCAACGCCTCGGGGCTGATCCCGCCCGCACCTACGCCTGCCTGCAGGTGGGCGACACCGGCACCGGGATGACGCCCGAGGTGCGCGCCCGTATCTTCGAGCCTTTCTTTACTACTAAGCACGGTAATCAGGGCACCGGACTTGGCCTAGCGGTCGTTTACGGCATCGTCGTCGCTCATCACGGCTTCATCGATGTCGACAGCACGGTCGGCGCCGGCAGCACGTTTAGCGT
>CANGHW010000095.1 GCA_947453695.1 Opitutia bacterium | reverse complement strand
GCTGTTCCCCCTGCCACCTCAAGCAAAGCCTTCAGTCTCACGGTCAATAACGCCGGGCTCTCGACCACGCTCGCCGTGGCGAGCACCACGCTCACCGTCGGCACGCCCGCCACCTCGTTCACGCCCGTCACCTCCTCCGGTGGCACCGGCGCCGTGACCTTCGCCGTCACCGCGGGCACCCTGCCGGCCGGCCTCTCGCTGAGCTCCGCTGGCGCCATCACTGGCACCCCGAGCGTCGCCTCTGTCGCTACCAACTACACGATCACCGCGACCGACAGCGCCGTTCCTCCTGCCACCTCCAGCAAGGCCTTCAGCCTCACTGTAAGCGCCACGCCAAGCATACCCCTGTCCATCGCGGCCCCCTATGCCGCCGCTGGAACCGTCGGCGCTCCGTTTAGCTATACGATCGTCGCGACTCCCGCTCCCTCCGACTACAACTCCAGCCCACTTCCGGCGGGCCTTTCCCTGAACCGCACGACCGGCCTGCTCTCCGGCACTCCGACTGTGGCCGGAACGTTTCTCGTCACCCTGGAGGTGCGCAACCAATCCGGCACAGGTGCCGCCGTCCTCACGCTGACATTCACCCCAGCATCGGTGGCGCCGATCATCACCGGCGTGTTGAGTGCTCCCGGCACCGTCGGCCTCAGCTTTGGGCCCTACACGATTGTGGCCTCCGGCTCGCCGACCGCATTCAGTGCCAGCTCCCTCCCCAGCGGACTTGTGCTCAATCCCGTGTCGGGCGTCATCACCGGCACACCCGTCGCAGCCGGCGTGACCATCGTCACCCTGACTGCGACCAACGCCGCGGGCAGCAGCACCGCCGGCCTCACCATCACAGTCACACCCGCCGGCCTCGCTCCCCTGTTCATCAGTTCACCCCGAGCCTCCGGCGCCGTCGGCGTGACCTTCGTCACCTACGTGAGCCTCGCCACTGGCACTCCGAGCAGCTTCAACGCCGTCGGCCTGCCTCCTGGATTATCCATCAATCCCCTCACCGGCGCAATCAACGGCACACCCACTGCCGCCGGCACCTTCACCGTCACCTTGAGCGCCACCAACGCCACCGGCACGGGCACCGGCACTCTCACCCTAGTGATCGCGACTGCCCTGACCGAGCCTTCCAGTCGCATCGTGAACTTCGCGGCGCGCGCCATCTCCGGCCCCGGCAGCGAGTCACTGATCATGGGCTTTGTCGTCAGCGGCGACGGTAAGAACCTGCTGGTTCGCGGCATTGGCCCCGGGCTCACGCCCTATGGTGTCATCACTGCTCTGGCTGATCCTTTCCTCACGCTCTATGGTCCCACCGGAGTGATCGCGACCAATGACGATTGGCAGATCAACCAACCCGGCCAGGCCGACAGCCTTCTCATCGCGGCCACCGCAGCCCGCGTCGGCGCCTTCGCCCTGCCGACCGCCAGCAAAGACTCCTCCCTGCTGCTCATCGTCAACAACGGCGCCCATACCACCGGCCTCGTGCGTCCAAATAGCACCACCGGTGTCGCCCTCACCGAGATCTACGACACCGACGTCGCGCTCGGCGCGCGGCTCACCAATGTCTCCGCGCGGATGAACGTCACCGCAGGCGAAGGCACGCTCATCGCCGGTCTCGTCATCGCCGGCAACGCCCCCAAGACCGTCTTGATCCGCGGCGTCGGCCCCACCCTCTCGCTCTTCGGCGTCGCCGGCGTGCTGGCCAATCCGACGATCACGGTCTTCGCTGGATCCAACAGCATCGCGACCAACGACGACTGGGAAACCGGCGCCAGCAGTGCGGCGCAAATCACCGCCGCCTCGGTCAGAGTGGGCGCATTCGCGCTCCAAGCCGGCAGCAAGGATGCGGCCCTGCTCGTAACCCTCGAGCCCGGCACTTACACAGTGCAAGTAACCGGCGTGGCCAACACCACCGGCGTCGCCCTCGTCGAGATCTACGACACGCTGTAATCGATCACACCGGCGTAACGCCTCACCCAGCCGCGCGCATCAAACCGCGCGGCTTTTTCATTTTCATACGATTTCCCCGCCCACCTTCCGATGACTCAGCGCCTCTACCTCATTCGCCACGGCGAAACCGCCTGGTCCCTTTCCGGCCAGCATACCGGCACTACGGATCAAGTGCTGACCAAACACGGCGAGGCCACCGCGCACGCCCTCGGTGAACGGCTGCGTCGCACCGTGTTTGACCACGTGCTCGTGAGTCCGCGCTCGCGCGCCCAACGCACCTGCACGTTGACCGCCCTGCCAGCGCTCGCCACGACCGAACTCGATTTGGTCGAGTGGGATTATGGCGACTACGAAGGCCGGCGAACCTCCGAGATCCAGCACACCACGCCCAAATGGTCGCTGTTTCGCGACGGCTGCCCGCACGGCGAAATGCCCGACCAAATCTCGCAACGCGCCGATCGCCTGATCGCACGCCTCCTGCATTTGTCCGGCAATATTGCGCTCTTCACTCATGGACATTTCGCCCGCGCCCTCGCCGCCCGCTGGATCGGTCTGCCCGTCGGCGAAGGCCGTCACTTCTTCCTCAGTCCGGCTTCCGTCAGCATTCTCGGCTTCGAACACCGGACCGACCGGGTGATTCTGCAGTGGAACCACCTCGCCGGCGGCATCCCGGAACGGCGCCGCGCCTCTCCGGTTATCGACCGTGCGCCCGCCCCACCGCCTGCCGTCGACCGCTGGGAAAATGAAGGCGGCGAGATCCCGCAGGTCTACCCGCTCCACCGCTCATTGGATCAGACTACCGTTGCAAGCCCGCCGCCAGCGGACCGCTGGCCAACCGCGTGGTGAGCTGCGCCACCTGCGGGCCTGCGGCCCCGGCCGCGCAGGACAGGGCGACGGTAAATGTATGTCCGGGCGCCGCCATGCCTCCGGCGTGTCCGGCGAAGCGTCCCTCGACGCGAACCTGCGGATTGTCCGTCTGCACCTCCAGCAGCCAGGCTTGGTTACAGGCGACCCGTATCGTCACCAGGCGAGTTTCACCCGGAGCCAGACCCACGACCGACGGAGGGCTGTCCACCTGCGCCACCAGCGGGACCTCCGCGACCACTTTTATCTTATGGGCCGACTCGGCCTGCAGGAGGGTGGGCGCGAGCAACAGAACAAAGACAATTTTTTTCTCTAACATGATCGTGGCCTGACGGCATTGGCCGGGGAATCAAGGTAAGACTGCCCGGCGCGGCCCGCTACCGTCGTCAAGAAAGAGCGTCTGACGCAGTCCGCGTAGCTTTTCTGTCGCCGTCAGGCGCACCGCCACCGGCAGACCCAACTCCGCAATCACCACCGTCGCCGCCAAGGGTGCGGTCAACTCCTCCGCGAGCTCGCCGTTGTAACGGATCGTGTAGCGTCCCGGCGGCAGGTAGATGCGGAATTCTCCCGTGGCAGCCACCGCCTCGAAAACGTGTCCCTGTTCGTCGGTCGCACTCACAGGACCGGTCGGGCGCTCGACCACTGTGCCGCGCGTGACTTCCACCGTGCCGGTAAGCAGGGCGATCTTTCGCACCGTGAGATCGACGACCTGCAATTGTCCGGCACGGATCGTCACCGCCGTCGGCCACGTTGCGTCGGCTTGGTAGACGGGCGGCACGGACCATTTCAACGGGTAGGTGCCCGGAGCCCGGGCGGGCAGGGTAAATCGCCCCTCCGCGTCCGTGAGTCCTGCGCGCCCGGCGAGGTCGAGGCGCACACCCGGCACCGCGGCACCGTTGCTCTGGTGGATCCGACCAGAGAGCGCACCGCGCACGGGACGCCACGGCAGCGGAGTCGCGAAATTGATCCGCGCCACCAGCCAGAAACTCGCACGGTCGTCGTCGTGCGAAACTTCCGCCGCCAGCGCGACGCGCGTGGTCACGGGAAACTCCAATGTGGCGTAACTGCGGACGCGGCTCGCCGCCGCGCTGAACTGATAGCCATCCAGTCCAGCCTCGAGCTGCCAGCGCGGACGCGGCGTCCAACTGAGCGAGCCGCGCCCGTAGGTGCCGGGCTGGCGGTAACCAGCATTCCGGCTGCCACCCGTCTGCCAGGTGTGACGGAACTCCGTGGAGACTTGCACCGTATCGGTCAGCGCGCCACCGAGCGTCACCGCCGCCTCGGCGAATCCGGATCGTTGTCGTCGGTTGGCCTCCGTGCCCGTCGCGGCCGTGGCCATGAAAAATATCCGGCCGTCGTGAAAATTCCGTGACCAGTCCGCCGTGAGCGCCCGTTCGCGGTAAACGTCCTCGACCGCCGCAACTTCACTTATTTCGCGCGTCCGATCCGTTGCGGCACCGGTCACGCCAAGACGCCCGTCGTCCAATCCAAACCCATAGCCCACGCTCCAGGTGCGCACGGCGCTGCCATTCCGTGTGATCAACTCCACGAATTCTGGATTCGTGGGCGTGAGGCCCGCGTCGGTTTCGGTTTGGCGATAGGAACGCAACAGGCCCGTTTCGTGCGAATCGCTGCCGTGCAGATTGATTCGGCCGGACTCGCCAACTGCGATGGCCAGCGCGACGTCGCGCAACTGGTAGCTGCGGCCATCCAGAAAGAAGCCCGCTGGCGCTGTCTGCAAAAACACGGCGGCACTGGACCGTTCGTCGGGCGTGCGGTAGTCCAGCCGCTGCTCCAGACCCAGCCGCGCCGCGCGATCGATGGGATCCTGCGCGATGGCGACCTGACTCGCACCAGTCACCCCCCACCCCAACCAGTTGGCCACGGCAAAGCCGCCGAGCCGGCTTTGGACCGGGTCGGGCGCGGATTGGTTGCGCTGAGCCAGCAGGCCGGCTTCCCAGCCCGTTTGATCGGGCTCGGTTTGCTTCGCGTGCAATCCAGCATGCTCGCGGCTAAAATTTGCGAACTCCTCGCGCGCTCCCAGCGCGGTGAGCTGTAGCCCGGAGCCGTCGGACCACCCGAGGGTGCCGCCGCGACCGTTGGTGGAGTTTTCCAGAAAGCCAAAACTCGGGGGATGCACGAGGCCGCCGGTCGCCGCCCATCGCTCACTCGCCAGTTCCGCCGTCAAAAAGTCCCGCGACGCCAGGCCTAACCTCGAGCCACCGGGCGACGGAGTGCCGTCCACCCCGGTCACGTGAAACATGACGCCGCTTAGAATCTCTCCGTCGGCCGTGAATCGTCCGGCCCTACCGTGGAAGTCGCGGGCTTCCACCCCACCCAACAGCACCTCGCCGGTCAGTTCCGTGAACAACGGCCCTGTGCCTGCGACGCGCGGGATGAATTCGGCCGTAAACCCCACCGTTTCGCGTCGTCGCTCCCCGCCCGCCCCGGAATCGACGTTGATGAACAACGGCATCGTAACGAGTCGTTCGGTGGGTCTATCCAGCCGCGCCTTGAGGGTGACTTCGCGATTTTCCCCCGGCGCCAGCGTGAGCCTTGCCGGCTCGATCGTCAGCACGGCGCCGCTGGACGGCATCGCCGACGCCCTCAAATCGAGCAATACATTGCCGCTGTTCGTCACGCGCCAGGTGCGCTCGACCGTCTCTTCGGCACTCACGGTGGAAAACCCCACGTCCTCGTCGCGCACCAGCACCTTGGGATTGGCCCGCACGCGGATCACGGCCACAAACGGCCAGCGCCGCGGACCGTCTGTCACGGTCCCACGCACGGTGAATGCACCAGCCGCCGCGCCGGCCGGCACATAGACATTGAGGATCTGCACATGGACGCGTCCGCCAGCCGTAAACGTGGCGACCGCCGGCACGATCCTCCCGCCAGGAGGGAAGGCCAGCGCGAGTTGCACCTGGCGTTCGCTGCCTCCGAGGTCGACGATGAGACGCAAGGCCTGAAAGGTGCGCGCGTCCCCCACCGCAGCAGTAAAGGCCGCACTGACCGGCTCCGACGCCAAACGCCCTGCGGCCATAAGCAGCAGGGCGGTAAGCCAAATAAAATGGGACTGACGCAATTTAGAACGTGATCCGCGTCTCGCCCACCACGAGGTCTTGCGCATTATAATCGATGACGGCGAGCACACTGGAACGACCGAGGCCAACTACGTCGGCGGGCAGTGCGACCGCAATTTCCTGCGTGGAATCAGGGAGCAGACGGAACGCCGGCAACGGGATCTTCTTCGTCTCGCCACCGGAAAGCGGTGTGACGCTGACGACCGCACTGGCAGCGAGCCGCATGTAGGCGGACGGATTCTTCACGCTGATGCTGACTCCTTCAGGGGTGCGCTTGATGCCGGTGATCACGATGTCGGCCGGCAGCGGCTTCGCCTCCGGAGCGTTGTCGGCAAAGAGCAACACACCGATCCGCTCAATGATCCGCATCTGCGCCCCCCGGTCACCCGTGCCGGCGACCTCGGGCGCGAGCCGGGCGCTCTGCACAAAGACCGCCGCCCAATAGGAACCGGGGATAAACGCCTCGGTCCCGGCGTCCACCACGACCGTCACATCCTGCGAAGCTCCGGCAGCGAGTTGGAAGCTCGCCGGCGTCAGCGTGACCTTGCGTCCGAGTGCACGCGGATGGGTCTTGTTGTTGAATTCGGGCTCACCGGCTGCGATCTGCCAGTCCTCCGAATAGACGGTGACCGGCGTGGCATCGCTGCCAGAGTTCGTTACTTGCAGCTTGAGCATCCGTTTCTCCCCCGCGGCGAGGTCGGTGATCAATTCTGCCTTGTCGACGCCGATAGTGACTCCGGCGAAGGAGAGAAGAGGAGCGGACGCAAAGGCGAGCGCGAGGAGGACATTTGGTATTTTCATGAGAAGGCTGATTAGATGACTTGGAATTCGAGAATGACGGAATAGGTGCCGGCCGGATCGTCCGCGGCCGCGACCTGGAAGATGACGTCGAACGTCGAACTCTCCCATCGGCCGTGGGTATTTTTGCCGGAGTCTACCGTCGTGAAAGAGAGGGAGGGAACGAAGCGCGAACCAGCGACGGAATCGCGGATCTGCAGATCGGAAACGGGCTTCGTCACACGTGGGCCCGACCGCGGCGTGAAAACGAAGTTCGCGCTCGTGGCGCGCATTTGCAGCGACCACTGCTTGTTCGTGTTGACCTGAGCAACGATGCCGCGCGTGACCGTAACCACCGCTTGGGCAGTCGCCGGATCATAGGCGCTGGCCGGCACCACGATGCTCACCACCGAGGTTGTAACCTGCAGATTCTCCGCCATGGCCGGTGGCAATGCCGTTCCGCTCGCGACTGCGATCAGAATGGCCGTCGCCCACGTCCGTTGGAGCAGGCGCCGGCCCAGAGAATCTACTGCGGCGCGCGCGCGACGAATCACTGCGCGACCAAGGTATAGGTGAGGGTCAGCGCGTAAGAGCCCGGCATGTCCTTCGCGAGATCGCTGGTCATTTGATAGTCAACGGGCACGACGTTCCCGGTCGCGCTGTAGCCGCCGCGGCCGCCGGTGGCCACGGGCAACGCCACCACGCCGGAAAACGGTGCATAGGCCGCCGCGCCGGCGCGAATCGCAAGCGCGCTGGAGGGTTTGAGGGGGTCGGTCGCCGTCCCTGTCGGGACAAACGTGAAGGTCGCATTGTTAGCCTGCGCGGTAATCTTCCACGTGCGATTGGCGTTAACGCTGAAGGTCGTGGCTTTCACCGCGGTCTTGGTCGCGAGTCCGGTCGTGACGTCGTAGTCCGCCGCCGTGAAGGCGAAACTGACCGTGGTGACGTCGACCGTGAGATTCATCATCTCGGCCACGGTGGCATTGACGGTGACTTGTTTGGTTTGGGCCGCTAGCAGCGTTGCACTGAGCAGGGCGGCGACAGCGGAGCAGACGAATATTTTTTTGGTTTTCATAGGCATAAACTGAGCGGCGAGACTACAGCTGCCGCTCCGCAGCCAATATGGGGCATAGACCTCCTCTGGCGTCTGGTGCTGCGCGATGCGCCACTAGGCGGACAAGACCCCATAGGCGCAGTGAATCGTTTAACCTATCCTGCCCTCCGACGATTCCCGTCATCACTAGAAACACAAACCTGCCTCCGCTCATGAAAACACCCACCGCCACCAAACTCGCCGCACTCCTCGCCCTCACCGCCGCACTCGCGTGCGGCCCCTTCTTCACCGCCTGCGCCTCGACGCGCACCAGCGACAGCACGGGCGAATACGTCGACGACACCGTCATTACCACAAAGATTAAGAGCGCGCTTCTGGCCGACGACGCCGTGAAGTCATTCGCCGTCAGCGTCGAAACCATGAAGGGCGTGGTGCAACTGAGCGGCTTCGTGAACACCGCCGCACAAAAAGCCTCCGCCGAGCGCGACGCCGCGTCGATCACTGGTGTCGTCTCCGTAAAGAACAACCTCATCGTCAAGTAGGCCGCCCCGCCCTTTCCGTCACGACGGTGCGGGCGGCTAGAACGTCGCCCCCACCGATAGTTGCCAAGTCCCACCGGGATCACCCACCCGTGGTGCCAGGTTTCGTCCATACTCAATCCGGATCGGACCAATCAGTGTCTGGTAGCGCACCCCCAGCCCCGCAGAGCAAAGTCGATCGCCGGATATCGGATAACTGCGGAGCTCCGCTGCAGTGGCCAGACCATCGCCAAACACCGTAACGGACCACGTATCCGACAGGGCCTGCTCCAGATCCAGACTTACGACGGTGAAGCCTTTCGCGCCGACAAACCGCCCCGCCCCTCCGCGGGGCGCCGCCTCACCCTCACGGTAACCACGAATGCTGTTACCACCGCCGGGAAAGAATCGTTTGTTGACCGGCAGGTGTTGATCGCTCGTGCCCCACGTTGTGATCACGCCGTGGCTGAATGACGCATGCAGCCAACGGTCGTCGCCCCACGGGGCGTGCACCGAACCGCCAAATTCGATGCGCTGAAACTCCGCCTCGCCGCCCAGCTCATGCCCCGCGGCCTCTACCTGCGCATACCACCGACTGCCACGTCGGGGCCGCAGCGGATTGTCGCGCCGATCTCGCGTCAGACCGAGATCCACACTCGCGACCACCACCTCGCTCTCATCCACCCGACTCGACGCGAGTTGATTGTCGCGAATGCGCAAGGACTGAAAGGTGTAGCCGACCGTTGCATTGGCGCCGGTTCGCCCCACCGGAAAACTTAAGGTCGCATTGGCGCCATACTCCTGGCGCACAAAGGACAACTCATCCCGCTGCAGGCCAAAAATCTTCGCCGTGCCGTCCACCGCTTCGCCCCAAATTTCCGGCACCGTATACGTGTAGTCGCCCCGCGTGCTTTTCATGGATTGCACCAACCGCAGGCGCCCCTGGTGAGCGCGTTCCAGGAGATTAAACTGCCGCAACTCCACTCCCCCCCTAGCCTGCTCGTAGGTGCCATAACCGAAGAGCAAACTTGCTTCCATGTTGCGGCCCTCTGCCACGGTAAACACCGGACTGCGCACCGGACCGGTCGCGGGATCGTAGTTCAACTCCACCTTTTCAAAAACGCCCAAGCGCGCCAACCGGAAGCGCGCCTGCTCCAGCTCAATCGGGTTCAAGGGATCTTCCGGTTTAACCCGCACGCGTTGCCGCAAGATCTCCTCACGCACATGCTGCGCCCCCTCAAATCGCACCGCCCCGAGCAGCACCCGCTCTCCCGGCGTCACTTCCACCGCGATCGCGACGTCCCGCCTGCCCTGGTCAATCTCGCCCAGCACCCATGTCGCACGCACCCGCGCATCCGCGTAGCCCAGGGCAAAAAGAGCCTTCCGCACGTCACCGGCCAGAGCTTGTTGCAGCAACTCGGTCCACGGGCGGCCGAGGTAGGCGTCAAGACCCGGCACGATCAAATCGACCTGCTCCGCACCATTGATTCGCACCGCGCTGATTCGCCACCGCTCACCTTCAGTAACGAGCACGCTCACGTCGACAGCTCCAGTTGCCTCGTCGAGGTGCACGGCGCCCGCCCGCACCTCGGCCAGGGCAAAACCGAGTTCTTTTAACTCCGCCTCCACGCCGTCCATCGCGCGCACCATTCGCGCCGGCGTATAGGCTCGGCTCGCCTTCGATTTCCACCGGGTAGCACCGCCACCCCAGTAGCTCCGCGCTTTCGCTTCATCAATTGCTCGCAGCCCCGCCAACGTAATCAGACTCACATAAAATCGCACGCCGGGATTAACCCGCAATACGATCTCCCGTGCGCGCAGCGAAACCGGAATAACCGGCGTAAGTTTGGCATCAAAGGCATATTTAGAATCAATGCCTTCGTCCGACGTGACCTCCAGCGTGATCGCCGCCCGCATGAATCCATCGGCCTGCACAGCGGATCCGACTAGAAAAACCGCATCTTCAATCGTATTGGCCGCCATCGTTTCCCCGCGCGCGTCGCCCAACAAACGCTGCAGGGATATTTGCAACTCCCGGTCGCGCCACCATCCCATTCCCGTCACGTGCAGCGACGCCAACGGAGGTTCCTTTGCCAAACCGTGGCCCACGATTACACCGCAACACCAGAGCAGGGCGACCAATCGCCACCACCTCCTACGCGGTAGATCTCCGGAGCTGCCTCGTCTCGTCATCATGGCTTTTGGCCGTTCTGGCCACTCCCTCCCTGTGAATACGCCCGCCACTTCAAACCGGCGTTAAAATCATCGAATTCGTCATACTCTCCGACGAGCGACCAGCGTTCACCCAACCAATACTCGATCCCATACGTTTCCCGTCCTTGCCGTGAGACCATCTCACCGGTTGTCAGACTCAGCCGCTCACCTAGCTCACTGTCACTGCTCAAACTCGACACCAGACTTCGCCCCAAGAAAGTTCCGATCCGCGCCATCCGCTGCCGATCGGAGATACTCACTTCGGCCTGCGGAGATTCCCCCGCCATCACCATGAGCAAGATCTGGCCGGACTCCAGCGGCGGACTGGACGTAAAGACTACGACCGGCGCGGACACGGGGCCACCTACCTCAAGACGTAAATCGTAGCTCATTCGTCGCGCGGTTCCAGTCATCCATACCTGCGGCTCAATCCCCATCTCTGGCCCTACACTCACCCGCGCGTCTTCGACGGCAAACGTAGCGAACGGCAATTTGACGGAACCTCGCTCAACCGTGACGTCACCCTTTGCCGAAGGCTCGCCGAGCGTTCCGCTGATCTGGAGGCGAGTCGAAGCAACCCCATCAAACAACAAGGTGCGGAGCTTGAGAAACCGTTCGCCGTGCATGCTAACGTCGACTTTCCAAGTGTGAAAAGGCTCTCGCTCCACGGAAAAGTAAGGTGGTATCTGCGCCTTGGTCCGCGCTCCACGCGGCACCAGCGCCCGCACGTCGGATAAATAGAGACTATCGCGCAGGCGCACTTCCCCCGTGATCGATGGCGGACCACCTCCCGGAGAAGTCAGCCGCAAATCCAGATCGCCTCTGACCAAGACGCCCGTCTCCCGCACAAACGGAAGATTGTCGCCTCGGAGCGCCAGATCGAATGTCGCCCCTTCCGCTCCAGCAATCTCGCTCGTAAAGATTGGCCACACTACACTTCCGGTGAGGGTCACGAGACGTCCGCCGATTTGGGCCGACGCTGCACGGAGCGATATTCGGTTTCCCGCCAACACCGCAGCTACCGTAATCTCCTGCAGGGCCGGCAATGTCCCCCACGGATGCGTTGCGGCTCCCCGCAGCGCGATTTCCCCGCTCAACGCGCCAGCGTTTGCCTCCACATCAATCTGCACTCGCCCCTGCGGCAGAATGAACTCGGGCAGGAAGCGCTCAAATACAGCCACTTCAGCGTCCGGCACGGTCACATGCGCCCGCAGCCCCTGGCGCAAGGCCGCCAGCGGATCCCCCAACAGCTCCCGCCATGTCCCTCTCGCCACGGGCAGGCGTCCATCCATCCGCACGTTTTGTCCGGCCACGTTGGCCTTGAATTCCACTAGCTGCACCTGCGTCGCATCCACGCTCAGGTCCCCTGAAAGGCCCTCGATAACCGGAAATCCGCGCGCGTAGTGGCCGGCCACTGGTTCCACCCGCGTCGCACTCACCCGGATCTTTCCGATCGGCTGGTCCCACGTGCCGGTAAAATTTGCCGCCATCTTGGGTTCCTCGACTCGCCAACCCACCAGGCGCTCCAGGTGGCGCCACGCTCCCGCGGACGGCACCAACGTCTCCGCTTCGAACTTAATCGGACCGCTTTCGTCAACGCTTAGCACCGCCCCGGCCATGGGCGTGACGTGGACCGGAAAACTCCCCTTCGCCTGTGCAACGGAAATGCCGGATTCGACTATGCTAAGGTTGTCGATCTCCAGACCCGACGGGCTACCTCGTATCGCCAGAACCAACGACACTTCGGCCGCCTCACCCGGTGCTTCGGTCGCCGATGATTGCACCGCAAAGGTCGCAGGGCCCTTGGCCCACTGCCCCTTGGCCGTCAGCGTGTTGATCCGCCACGCCGGCCCTTGCCATAAACCCAGCTCGTGGAGCCACTCTGAGGAGAAGTTCGTCGCCGCCACTTCAGCGCGACCGGTTCGTCCCCCTTCACCACTCACCTCAAGCTTGGCGTCAGGTCCCGCGAATCTCAGTGAATCGACCGACCAACCCGGGCTCCATCGTAAGCGCGCGGGAGCTGATAGCGCTAGCCTCACTGCCCCATCGTGCTCCCAGTCCAATTTCGTAATTTGCACGGCGCCGGGCTCCGCCGTTCCCGTCCCTCTCAGTGTCGATGTGCCCGTGGAGAGCCCTCCCTCCCACGTCACCCGCTGCAACCCTCGGCCACTCCAGGTTAAGTCCAACACACTCGATCGCAGCCTGCCCCACGTTAGCCCGTTCACCTGCAGCTCGCCTCCATGCTGAAGGTTATTTCCGCTCCCGCTTCCAAGGAACGAGAAGGCGCAGCGTTGAAAGGCAATGCCCGGAGGCAGCCAGGGCGCTAGTGTTGTTCCGGCAATCTCGCCCTTCATGGCTAATGCCTCAATCTCGCCCGTCATACCATTCCACCCGCCGCTCCACGCCACCTTCTCGCCGGAGGTCCTCGTAGCCGAACCGGCCACTATCCGCACCCAGGGCCATTCCAATCTGCCCTCGACGTCCACGGTAGTGGGCGGGCCCCATCGCGCTGACGTCAAATCCCTGCCCTCCAAGTGAAAAACTACCACAGGCCGTCCCGCTCCTACATCAGTCAGTCTCGCCTCCCCGCGCACGATACCGGCGGTGTCCCACCACGGTTGCTGCCCGAGGTCTGCCATAATGTTCAACCGCGCAGTGGCCGGCCGGAGGATCCCGCTGCGCTCGATGGTCAACGGCTCACTCAACCGAACCTCGACTCCCGGCATCGTCAGATCGATGGCATCGAGGGTGATCGCGGCCGCATCTCCTTGCCCGCGGACGATCACCACCAACGGAGAAATCGGCTTTCCCGCGATTGGTTGGGCGCGGATGGCCAATTCACCCTGTAGGCGATCATGACGCCACTCGACTTTCGCCCGTCCGCTCACGGTGCTGAACAAACCGCCGAGGGAAATCTGTTCGCCTGCTAAAGTGATTTCATCGGCCCGCCCGGTCGCATCGTAGGGGAGCCAGCCCGTTGGGCGAAACTGCGCTCGTATTTCGATCCGCTGCCCCTTCCAGCGTAAGGCGCCCGTCACCCGCTCCGCTTGGCTTTCCAGCGCGACACTGCCTTCGATACCTCGGCCGGTGAGTCGCATGCTGTCCGGATAGAGCGTCAACGCCGTGTCGATACGGTGTCCACGCCAGCTCAGGCTTTTTACCTGTAGCCGCCCGTCAAACCACCGGGCTGAGTCGCACGCCATTTCCTCTCCCGGCCATCGGACCAGCCCAGCCTCGGTCTTCACTCGAGGAGCCCATCGCTCAAGTTGCCGTGACACGTCGAGCAAGGTTGCTCGCAAGGGCAGCCATCCGCTTTCAGCGACCGCCGCCTGCGGCGTGCTCGCTGGCGCCACCTCTACTAGCCACGGACCGACTGCAATTTCACCCCGATGCCACCAAGCCACCAGCGGTGAATCAGCTTCTAGTCGCGCGACCGAAACCTCAGTTGTTCCCAGGCTCAAACTCACGTCGTGGAGCGCGAACCGCATATAGCCAATCCGTTCGTAGCGGGAAAATCTCCACCCGTAGTCGCGCCCCATCCAGCCGAGAGCCAAGCCCATCCACCACGGCAGTGCGGCCGCGGCCAGACCACCCAGCACGGCTATAGCGACCAGGGCCTTCCATCTTTTGTGCCGCATGGCAGTGAATGCGTCCGCGCATGGCGCACGGCTGCGGCAATGGGTGCGGAGTGATGCTCTGGTCAGTTTCTCGCCGGAGATTTTCGCAATAGCGCGACATCACTCTCCGATTTCCGGAGTTTCTCCTGCGTTGCCTCCAAGCGTAGATTCACCTCGTCGAGGCGCAGTTGCAGGCGCTCGGTATCGGCTTTGGCCTGCGCCCATTGCGCCTGCAATACCGTGGTCTGGGTTTTGGCGAGTTCCACCTCTCCCTGTCGGCGGATCGATGCAACTTTAGCATCTTCCATCTGTGACTGAAAGGTATTGGCGGTGACGCGAGTTTTATCCAACTGCGTCTGCAATTCCACGGCCCCGGCTTTCGAGTCATCGACTTGGGTTCTAAGCTGAACCGATTCGGCGGTCGCTTCGGTTTCCCCTATTTTGGCTTTCGCGGTGTCGCCCTTGGCCACCGTCAACTCCGACTGTAAAATCGTCGTCGCCGCTTCCCGCTGTTCGGTGCGGTTCTGGCTTTGCAGAATCGTTTTGTTGCGCGCGGACACGGTGGTGGCCAGCCAGCCTACGGCCAAGCAGAGGCCTGCACTTAAACCACCGAGAACCCAAATCCAGGGCGAGCTTTTCGCCGGCACTGGACTGCCTTCGACCGCACCGGGCGTTCGCGTCTCCCCGGACTCTGGTTTGGTCGGCACGTTTTCACGCGGAGAACTTTTTTCAGGAAGCGGAGCTGGGACAGTTGCCATGAGGCAGGACTGTATCGGACAGGCCGCTGATTCGATATACGGTGTAACCCGACCGCCTGCCCCCCGTGGAATCGAAAACGATTCTATTTCACCCACCGGGACCCACTCCGACCAACCGGTTAGCGGGTTACACCCCATAGTTCGATTTTGGGTCTGCGCGCATCATTCCGCGCCTCCAAGCGGTCGTCACCGCCAACTCTCCTATCGGCAATTCTTACAGCGGAAAACTAAACCCATGAATCTCCTTTCAACCCTGACCGGTTCCCATCTGAGAACCTATGAAGCCATCTTTCAGCACCCCCTTGCGCACAACTTGGGCTGGCACGACGTGCACACGCTTCTTCGCTATATCGGCGAGGTGGTCGACGAGCCCAACGGGAACCTGAAGGTGACTCGCCATGGCGAGATCTTAGTCCTGCATCCCGTCCGAACGAAAGAAGTCTCTACCAGCGAAGAAGTGCTCGCCCTCCGCCACTTCCTTCAACGAGCCGAGAAGGCCGCCGCCAACGTCCAGGCCACGGGCGACTGGCTAGTGGTTATCGACCATCACGAAGCTCGCATCTATCGCACGGCAACTGCAGGCACGGTCCCACAGGTCATCCGGCCCCACGCACCCGACGATTTCTTTCGTCACGCCCCCGACTCTAAGGATTTTTCCCGTGGCCAGGAAAAGCCTGATCCCAACAGCTACTTTTCTCCCGTCGCGAGCCTCCTGCGCAGCGCCCAGCGTATTCTGGTCTTCGGCCACGGCACCGGCAACAGCAACGAAATGGATCAGTTCATGGCGTGGCTGAATAAGAACCATGCCGATCTGGCTCGCCGCATCATCGGCTGCGTCCGCGTCGATGAACATCACCGCACCGAGTCTCAATTGTTGGCCCTAGCCCGCGAGACGTTTGTCGCGCCCGTCGCTCTCCTCCCATGAAGACCATGAAGGCGGTGTGCATTTACTCTTACGGCGGTCCGGGCGTGCTCGTCTATGAAGACGCCCCCCGTCCTCATCCCGGCCCCGGTGAGGTTCTGATCCGGGTCCACGCCGCGGGTATCAATCCCGTCGACTGGAAAATTCGCGAGGGTCACCTGAAGGAGATGCTTCACCACACCCTGCCGCTCGTGCTGGGTTGGGACGTCTCCGGCGTGGTCGAGACGGTCGGCTCCGGCGTCCTGCGCATGCACGTCAACGACGAGGTCTTTAGCCGACCCGACGTCACTCGCGATGGATGCTACGCCGAGTTCGTTACCATTCGGGAATCCGAGGTCGCCCTTAAGCCAAAATCGATCGATCACGTCCACGCGGCCGCCCTGCCCCTCGCCGGTCTGACGGCATGGCAGTCACTGTTTGAAGCGGGTAGCTTGGTTGCGGGCCAGCGCGTATTGATTCACGGTGCGGCCGGAGGGGTCGGCACCCTCGCCGTTCAGCTGGCCAAGGCCAAGGGTGCACATGTCATCGGGACCGCCTCGGGCCACAATCGCGCTTTCCTCCGTGAGTTGGGCGTAGACCAATTTGTCGACTACACCACGGAACGGTTCGAAGAGGTGGTGGAGCCGGTCGACCTGGTATTCGATACGATCGGCGGAGAGACGCAGGATCGCTCGTGGATCGTGCTCAAGCCGGGAGGAATTCTGGTCTCAATCGTCAGTCAGCCGACGGTGGAAGTCGCCGAATCCCACGGCGTCCGTCAGGCCTTCGTCTTCACCCAGCCGAACGCCGCCCAGCTCGCGGAAATCGCCAAACTCGTCGATGCCGGCAAGCTCCGGGCCATCGTCGAAAAGGTTCTTCCACTGGCCGAAGCCAGGCAGGCCCAGGAACTCAGCGAAAAGGGACACACCCGGGGCAAGATCGTGCTCAAGGTCGGCGACAGCACGGGGAAGCCGGCGTGAAAGAAAAATCGAAAATCGTCGCAACGTTTGTCTGCGCCGCACTGCTGGTCGCCGTCGGCGTCGCCCTTGCGTTCTGGGCCTATGCGCAGATTGAGATCGCTGCCGCGGACCGTAAGCACGTGGCCGAAGTAAGTGAGCGAGCCGAGGACTTGTTCGCCACCATGCTCGAAGCTGAAACCGGGCAACGCGGTTACTCCCTCACCGGCGACGAGACGTTTCTTGAGCCGTATTTAGCCGTGCTCGGCACCGTCGAGACCAAGTTGAGAGAACTGCAACAGGCGACAGTGATCGTTCCTGCACGCCCTCACCTCGATTCGTTGGCTCCATTGATTAAAGCCAAGTTTACGGAAATGGCCGAGGTAATCGCCCTTCGGCGACGGGGAGATACCACGGGCGCAATTGCCCAGGTGGGCAATCGACGCGGGAAAAAGCTCATGGATGCCATCCGCGCTGAGATCCACGCCTTTCAAGATATTGAGGACGCGGCGCTGGCCAAACACGAGGCTGACTTCAGTTCCAACATGCGCCGCCTGTTGGTTATCCTGAGTTTTGCGGGATTGATGGTCCTCGTCCTCGCTCTGTCGTTTGCCTACCTGTTACACCGTGAAGCCGGAAATCGGCTGAAGGATCAGGTCCTGCGCGAAACCCAGCGTTTATTGGAGGAGCAGCAGGCGACCAACCTGAAGCTAAAGGCGGCAAATGTCGCGGTGCAACTGAGTGAAGCCAAGCTGTCTGTAACGCTTCACTCCATCGGCGATGGTGTGATTGCAACCGACGAAACTGGGAAGGTGACATTCTTGAATCCGGTGGCTGAACAGCTCACTGGATGGACGCTGGCCGAGAGCACACTCCTTCCGGTGGAGGACGTCTTCCACATCATCAATGAGGAATCTCGTCAGCGCTCGACCCTGCCGGTCGCCGAGACGCTGGCCCGGGGCGTGGTCCAAGGTCTAGCCAACCACACGGTGCTAATCTCGCGCGACGGCCGTGAATGTCCCATCGCCGACAGCTGCGCCCCGATTCGGGACAAACTTGGCTGCGTAATCGGCGCCGTCCTTGTCTTCCGGGACGTCACCAAAGAACACGCCGCCAATCAGGCGGGACTCGATGGTGCGGCCCTCATTCAGGCCATCCTCAATACGGTGAGCGATGGCATCATCACGCTACACGCCAGTAGCGGCGTTATCGAACGGGCCAACTCCGCCGCGGAGCAAATGTTTGGCTTCGGCGCGACCGGGCTTATCGGAAAGAACTTTAGTCAACTCGTCCCTGAACTGGATCGCGAAGGCAACCGTGGTGCGCTGGCCTATTACAATGCCAGCGATGCAGCACGCGCTGCCGGTTTGGGACGTGAAGTCGTGGGCCGGCGGAATGACGGTAGCACGTTTCCGCTCGAAATCTCCGTGAGCGAAATGAAGGTCGGCGGCACCCGTTATTTTAACGGCATCCTGCGCAACATATCCGCCCGGAAACGAGCCGAGGAAGCCCTCGTAAAGGCCGGAGCCCTGCAGAGCGCCATCTTCAACAGCGCCAACTTCTCCAGCATCGCGACCGATGCGAAGGGCGTAATTCAAATCTTCAACGTCGGTGCCGAGCGCATGCTCGGTTACGATGCCGGCGACGTCGTAAATAAGATCACGCCCGCCGACATCTCCGACTCACCCGAATTGATCATCCGAGCCAAGGCGCTCAGCGGTGAACTCGGCCTGACAATCACACCTGGTTTCGAGGCGCTCGTCTTCAAGGCCTCGCGCGGCATCGAGGACATCTACGAACTCACTTACATCCGCAAAGACGGCAGTCGATTTCCGGCGATTGTCTCGGTTACCGCGCTGCGTGATGCGCAGACTGCCATTATCGGCTACCTCCTCATCGGCACGGACAACACCGCCCGCAAACGCATCGAAGCCGAACAAGAGCAACTCGCCCAGCGCCTGCGCGATCAGCAGTTCTATACTCGGTCGCTCTTCGAATCGAACATCGACGCGCTGATGACGACCGATTCGGGCGGGATCATAACCGACGTAAACAATCAAATGGAGGCGCTCACGGGGTGCACGCGTGACG
>CANGHW010000094.1 GCA_947453695.1 Opitutia bacterium | reverse complement strand
GGCCTTCACGTAGGCGCGCTGCGTCCACGTCGAGCCGTCGCGCGTCCACACGTAGGTGGCGCCGGCGGACAAGGAGCTGTCGTCGGCTTGATTGACGTTGATGCCGCCGATGCTGCTGGCTTCGCCCCAAGCGCCGATGGCGACCACATCGCCCGAGATGGAAACGGCGGTGCCGAAATGGTCGCTCGGACCGGGGTTGCTGGCCTTGAGGTAGGCTTGCTGGGTCCAGGTCGAGCCGCTGCGGGTGTAGACATAGGCGGCGCCGGCGTTGATCTGGCTATTGTCGGCCGCGTTGCCGTTGGCACCGCTGGCGTTGCTGTCTTCCTGGTGGGCGCCGACTACCACGGTGTCGCCGGAGGTGGCGACGGCTTGTCCGAAGTAGTCTTCGGCGCCGGGGCTGGAGGCTTTAAGGTAGGCCTGTTGCGTCCACGTCGTGCCGGAGCGAGCGAAGATATAGGCGGCGCCGGAGTCGGAGAGGGAGTTGGAGGCTTGCTCGCCGTTCACACCGGTGCCGGGGCTGTCTTCGCGCCAGGCGCCGACGACCGCGGTGTCGCCGGAGAGGGCCACGGCATAACCGAATTGGTCAAACTCGCCGGTGTTGCTGGCCTTGAGGTATGCCTGCTGGGTCCAAGTGGTGCCGCTGCGGGTGAAGACGTAGGCGGCACCAGCGAAGGAGGCGCTGTTGTCGGCCTGATTGCCGTTTACGCCGGTGGCGTTGCTGCCCTCCTGCGGGGCGCCGACGACCACGGTGTCGCCGGAGATACCCACGGAGTTGCCGAAGGAATCGTTGGCGCCGGTATTGCTGGCTTTCAGGTAGGCCTGCTGGGTCCAGGTGGTGCCGGTGCGGGTGAAGACGTAGGCGGCGCCGGCGAAGGAGGCGCTGTTATCGGCCTGATTGCCGTCGACGCCGGTGGCGCTGCTACTTTCCCCGGGGGCGCCGATGACCACGGTATCGCCCGAGATGGCCACGGAGGTGCCAAAGAGGTCGTTAGAGCCGGGGTTGCTGGCTTTGAGGAAGGCTTGTTGTTTCCACGTAGAATTGCTGCGGGTGAAGATATAGACCGCGCCGGAGTTGGAAGCGGTGGTATCTTCTCCTCTCGAGCCGACCACGAGAGTGTCACCCGAAACGGCGAGCGAAGCGCCGAAGCCATTGCCGAACGCGGTATTGCTGGCCTTGAGGTAGGCCTGCTGGTTGTCGAGGGCGGGGGTGGCTGCGTTGGAAGCGACGGAGGCGGTCCCGCTGCCGACGCTATTGGTCGCCTTGACGGTAAACGTGTAGGCGGTGCCGTTGGTGAGGCCACTGACGACGATGGGCGAGCCGGTGCCGGTGCCGGTCGCGCCGCCCGGGCTGGCCGTGACGGTGTAGCTGGTGATGGCGGCGCCACCATCGCTGGCCGGGGCGGAGAACTGCACCACGGCGAACCCGTTGCCGCTAGTCGCCACGATGGCTGTGGGAGCGGAAGGGAGATCGGCGGTGGTGGTGAAGGTCGCGACGGTCGAGTAAGTGGTGCCGACGCCGTTGGTCGCGTAGGCGGCGTAGCTGTAGCCGGTGCCGGCGGTGAGACCGGTGATGGCGGTGGTGAAATCGCCGATGGAGGTGCCGGAGGCGACGACCTTGGTCACGCCAGTGCCGCCGATCTGGGGGGCGGCGTTGGTGGCGGTGCGGGCGTAGACGATGCCGCGCTCGCGGAGTGCGCCATCGGAGGCGATGGTCCCGCCGAGGGTGGCTGTCGTGGCGGCGATCGTCGGGCTGACCGGGGCGGAGACGGTGGGCGCCAGGAAGAACGTGTAGGCGTAGACAGCGCCCGAGTTGCTGGCGGTGTTGTCGGCTTGGTTGCCGCCGACGCCCGTGGCGGCGCTGTCTTCGCCGATCGCGCCGACGACCAAGGTTAAGCCCGAGGCAGCCACGGCGCGGCCGAAGTTGTCGGAGTCTTCCGTATTGGTGGCCTTGATGTAGGCCCGCTGCGTCCACGTCGTGCCCGTGCGTTGGAACTGGTAGGCGGCGCCGGAAGCGGAGTTGTTGTTGTCGAAGACACTGTTGACGCCCTTGGAGCGGCTGGCCTCTCCGTAGGCGCCGACGAGCACGCTGTCGTCTGCGATGGCGACGGACCAACCGAAGCGGTCGTTGCTATCGGAGTTGTCAGCTTTGAGGTAGGCTTGCTGGGTCCAAGTGGTGCCGCTGCGGGTGAAGACGTAGGCTGCGCCAGCGAAAGGGGCACTGTTGTCGGCCTGGTTGCCGTCTACGGCGTTCGCGTCACTGGCTTCGCCACTCGCGCCGATGACGACGGTGTCGCCGGACACCGCCACGGAGTAACCAAACTGGTCATTGGCGCCGGTGTTGCTGGCTTTGAGGTAGGCTTGTTGGGACCACGTCGTGCCGCTGCGGGTGAAGACGTAGGCGGCGCCGGCAGCAGTAGCAGTGTTGTCGGCTTGGTTGCCATTCACGCCGGTGGCGGCGCTGGCTTCACTGCGGGCACCGACGATCACGGTCTCTCCTGCCACAGCCACGGCGTGGCCGAAGGAGTCGCCGACGCCGGTGTTGCTGGCTTTGAGGTAGGCCTGCTGGGTCCAAGTGGTGCCGCTGCGGGTGAAGACGTAGACTGCGCCGGCATTGGTGGCCGTGTTGTCGGCCTGGTCGCCGCCGACGCCCGTCGCTGCGCTGGCCTCGCGGGCCGCGCCGACGACTACGGTGTCACCGGAGATGCCGACTGTGGCGCCGAAGGAGTCGCCGGCACCGGTGTTGCTGGCTTTGAGGTAGGCCTGCTGGGTCCAGGTGGTGCCACTGCGGGTGAAGATATAGGCGGCGCCGGCTCCGGCAGCGGAGTTATCGGCCTGGTCGCCGCCGGGGCCGGTGGCGGCGCTGGCCTCGAGGTGCGCGCCGACGACGAGGGTGTCGCCGGACACGGACACGGCGGTGCCGAATTTATCACCGGCGTCGGTGTTGCTGGCCTTGAGGTAGGCTTGCTGGGTCCACGTGGTGCCGCTGCGGGTGAAGACGTAGACGGCGCCAGAGCCCGGGGCGGTGTTGTCGGCGGAGTCGCCATTGATGCCCGTGGCAGCGCTGGCCTCGTCGGGCGCACCGACCACGAGGGTGTCGCCGGACACGGCCAGCGCAGCGCCGAATTGATCGCCGGCGCCGGTGTTACCGGCCTTGAGGTAAGCCTGCGGTGCGGTGGGAGAGGGCCTGACCGCGTCGCCGATGGCGGAGGCGGGGCCGGTGCCGATGGCATTGGTCGCCGCGACGTTGAAGAAATAGTAGGAGCCGTTGTTGATCAGACCGCTGACGACGATGGGGGACGAGGTGCCGGTGACGGTGGAGGTAGCTCCGCCGTTTTGGAAATACACCGTGTAGCCGGTGATGGGGGAGCCGTTGTCGTTGGCCGGAGGGGCGAACGAGACGACGACGAGGCCATCGCCGCCGATGATGCTGGTGATGGTCGGGGCCGAGGGGGCGCCGACGGGCGTCGCGAAGGTGCCGACGGACGAGTAGGAGGTGCCGGCGCTGTTGGTCGCGTAGGCGGCGAAGGTATAGGCGGAGTTGCCGATGAGACCGGTGACGTCGGTCGTGAAAACCCCCGTGGCGAGGGATGAGGCGACTTTGGTCACGCCGGTGCCGCCGATGCGTGGGTTGGGGTTGGTGGCGGTGAGGGAGTAGACGATGCCCATGTCGCTGACGGTGGCGCCGCCGGGGGAGACGATGTTGCCGCCGAGGCGGGCGGAGGTGGCCAAGAGGTTGGTGCTCGTCGGCGTGGTGACCGTCGGCGGAGCGGTCGGGATGGTGAAGACGTAGGCCGCGCCGGAGAAGGCCACGCTGTTGTCCGCTTGATTGCCGCCGACCAGGGTCGCGTTGCTGCTCTCCCGGGTGGCGCCGAAGACGCCTGTGTCGCCCGCAATGGCGACCGACCAGCCGAAGAAGTCACCGGCTTCAGCGTTGCTGGCCTTCAGGTAGCCCTGTTGGGACCACGTCGTGCCACTGCGCTGGAACACGTAGGCGGCGCCGGCATTGGCCGCGCTGTTGTCGGCCTGATTACCATCGAGGCCGGTGGCATTGCTGGCCTCTTGGTGCGCGCCGACGACGATCTTGTCGCCGGAGATTGCCACCGAAAAGCCGAACCGATCGTCCACCCCGGGGTTGCTGGCCTTGAGGTAGGCCTGCTGCGTCCACGTCGTGCCGCTGCGCGAAAACACATACGCCGCGCCCGCGCCGCTGGTGAGGTTGTCGGCCTGATTGCCGTTCACGCCGGAGGCGGAGCTGTCCTCGCTGTCGGCGCCGACGACCAGCAAATCTCCGGAGAGAGCCACCGAGCGACCGAAGGCATCGCTGAGGCCCGGGTTGCTGGCCTTGAGATAGGCCTGCTGCGTCCACGTCGTGCCGTTGCGGATGAAGACATAGGCGGCGCCGGAAGAGCCGTTGGAATTATCGGCTTGGTTGCCGTTTACGCCGGTGGCGTTGCTGTCCTCGCCGTCTGCGCCCACGACGATGGTCTCGCCGGAAATGGTCACCACCTGACCGAAGCGATCGCCGGCCTCGGCATTGCTGGCCTTGAGGTAGGCTTGTTGGGACCAAGTCGTGCCATTGAAGGTGAAGACGTAGGCGGCGCCCGCATTCTGCGCGCTATTGTCAGCCTGATTGCCGTCGATGCCGATGGCGTTGCTGTCCTCCTGATAGGCGCCGACGACGATGGTGGTGCCCGAGATGGCGACCGAGGTGCCGAACAGGTCATCGGCGCCGGGGTTGCTGGCCTTGAGGTAGGCTTGCTGCGACCAAGTCGTGCCGTTGCGCGTGAAGACATAGGCGGCGCCGGCGTTGGAGGTGCTGTTGTCGGCTTGGTTGCCGTTTACGCCATTCGCACTGCTGCTCTCGCGTGGCGCTCCGACGACCACGGTGTCGCCGAAGATCGCGACCGAGGAACCAAACAGATCCTGGGAGTCGGGATTGCTGGCCTTGAGATAGGCTTGTTGGGTCCAAGTCGTGCCGCTGCGCGTGAAGATATAGACGGCGCCGGCACCGGGGAGGCTGTTGTTGAGGGTGTCGCCGTTTACACCCGTCGCATTGCTGGCCTCGTTGATTGCGCCGACGACGAGGGTGGAAGCGGACATCGCCACGGCGTAGCCGAAGTTGTCGCTGGCCCCCGGATTGACGGCTTTCACATAGGCCTGCTGGTTGATCAGGAGTGGGGTCACGGCGGCGGAGGGAGCCGAAGCGGCGCCGGTGCCGATGGCATTGGTCGCGGTGACCGTGAAGGTGTAGGCCGTGCCATTGATGAGGCCGCCGACGACCAAGGGTGAGGTGGCGCCGGTGGCAGTCGCGCCGCCGGGACTCGCGGTGACGGTGTAGCGGGTAATGTCCGACCCGCCGTTGTTACCGGGGGCCGTGAAGGTGACGACAGCCGAATTATTGCTCCCGAGGGCGCTGACGCTGGTGGGCGCGGCCGGGGCGGTGAGGGCCGGGGTCGTAAACGTGCCGGCCGGGGAGTAGCCGGTGCCGGCGGGATTCGTCGCGTAAGCGGTGAAACTATAGGTTGAGCCGGGGATCAAGCCAGTGAGGTTGGTGGTGAAGACGCCGGTGGTGGTGCCGGAGGTGGCCTGCTTAATGATGCCGGTGCCGCCGATCTGCGGATTGGCGTTGGTCGACGCGAAGGCGAAGACCACCCCGCGCTCGGTGAGCGTTGCGCCGCCATCCGCCGTGATGGTGCCACCGAGGGTAACCGAGGTGTAAGTCACCGTCGCGCTCGTGGGCGTGGTGACGGTGGGCGGGGCCGACACGTTTGAGACGATAATGGCGTTGTTGCCGCTGCTGTCCGCCGCGTTCTTGGGCGAGGTGACGACCGCCGGAGCGGAGGAGTTCTGATCTGCGCCCGTGGTGGAAAATACCGCGGGCTGGGCCATCGCCGGGCTGGTGACGGCGGCCAAGCCGACCCAGGCAAAAATCGGCGCGAGGTGGGAGAGTAGGGAGGACGTGGGCTTCATGGGTGGGCGGTGGAAAGGCAGGGAAACAGGCGAGGCGTGGTGCGAAACGAGCGGGCTTCGGTCGTTGGCGCGGCAAAGGGCCAGGGTGTAGATTTCGGTGCAGAATCTACGGATGGCGGACCGGGTGTGGACGGAGGAGGAAGACGGAGGCATGCGCACGTCAGGACGAGGATAAGTCCCTAGTTGGGGGCAAACCGTCTGTGACGAACCGTGCCGCCGGTGTGACCAACAGCACCGCGGTCGGCCGGCGCAGCGCGCGGCGAAGGGCGGCGGAGTGGCGTCCCGGGGTGTTTCCCTCCCACCTCTCCCACCTCTCCCTGTCAGCCGAGCTGATGATTTCCGCGACGGATCGTGTTACGGTCGGTAGGGGGAGCGACGGCGGGGTATTTGGACGCGGCGATGCGCGGGGACGCGAGGACGAAGGACGGACGCGGGGAGCCCGGGCTGAAGCACCGGGCTACGAGAGGGGGCGGGCGCGCGCGGGGTTAGCGGCGGCGGCGGAGGGTGGCGCCAAGGAGGGCGAGGGCCCCGAGGAGGGCGGCGTAGGTCGAGGGCTCGGGGATGGCCGAGGTGCCGAAGGAGATCTCGTCGAAGCTCATCCGGAAGGGGATCGTGCCGACACTACCGCCACCGATGTTCCAGGCGGCGATGTCGCTGGGGCCGAAGTCCACGGTCCAGCCGGTGAGCGGGATTTGCACCGTAGTGAGCGTGCCGAAGGCGAAGAGGGAGGTGTTGATCGAGTAGACCTTGGTGAGGGAGTTACGGTCTTCGAACTGGAGGAAGAGCGTGGGCGTCTCGTTGCCGACGTTGCGTTGTGCGGTGATCGACAGGGAGGTGAAGGTCGCGGCGTTGAGGGCGAGGCCGGTGGCGCCCCAGCCGTTGTCGTCAGCGGCGGTGCCGGCGACGGTGATCGAGCTGGTATTTTGGGTCACTTGGCCCACCCAAGAGGAGTCGGCGCGCACGGCGCCGGGGTCGCTGGCCGCGAAGCTCGTGAGCACGAACACCGAGGGCGTGCTCAGGACACTCCAGATTGAGCTGTCGGTGGAACTAGGAGGGAGCGGGAGAGCCGTATCGGTAGGATCAGGAGTGGTGGCAGCCTTGGCCTTGGGCTTGGTCGCGGGTGCGGCGAGGGCCGGAGTGGGCGCGGAGGTGGCGACCGGGGCGGGCGTGACGACAGTCGGGGGCTCCGTCCAGGGGATGAGCTGGGCGGAGGCGGTGGTCGCGACGAGGAGCGCGAGGCTCAGGGCGCGGAGGGCGGCGGGCACGGGAGCGGGACGCACGTCAGGTGCCCGGGGTGGGGAAGCTGATGGTCTTGTCGTCGGCGGAGGTGCCGGCGGTGCGGCGTTGCACGAAGACCGGGGTGCCGGCAGCGATCACGAAGCCGTCGCGGTCGGGGGTGGGATCGCCCACGCGTTGCCAGTGGCCGGCAACATTATTGTAGAAGAAGCTGAACCAAGTCGCGCCGCTCCAGACGAGGAGAATGTCCGCCTGGGCGGGATCGGCGGAGGCGCGCCAGCCGGCGGTGCGGTCGGAGTTTTGCAGGGCGAGGGCGCCGAGGGTGGTGTCGCCGGCTTGCATGGTGGCGAGGAAAGTGAGCGCGTTTTCCGAGCGGGTGTGCACGGCGCGTTGGGGCGTGGCGAGCACGCGGCCGACGACGGCGAGGGTCAGGGGCGTGGTGCCGCGGCGGGTGAGCATCAGGCCACGGTCCGAGCGGAGGAGGAAGTCGTTGCGGGAGGGGTCGGTGATCGCGTCGGTGTCGCGGGCCCAGCGGGACCAGGTGGTGTTGTAGTAGAAGTTGAGCCAGGCGGCGCCGCCCCAGACTTGGAGCAGGTCGGCGGCGAGCGGGTCGCCGGCGCCTTGGACCACGAGGCTGTCGCCGGCCGCAGTCGTGCCGAAGAAGGTCGCGAGGGTGTCGCCGGGGATGATCTCGTAGCCGGTGCCGGTGGCGGTGCCCACGGCGAGGTTGAGCGTCGTGAGGTCGAGGCCGTCGTCCGCGAGGTTGAGGCGCGTCGCGGTGTTGGCCGGCGACGTGATCCGGAAGGTGCGGCCGGTGTGCACGCCGCTCGTGAGACGGACGAAGTAGGGCGTCGCAGACGAGGAGAAGGCGCCGGGCGTCCAGCCCGCGGCGGAGTTTTCCACGTAGGTCGCGCCCACGGCGGTCAGGCGGCCGACGGTGCCAGGGAGACTCGAGAGGTCGGCATCGAAGGGGATCGAGAACGACCGCGTCTGGCCCGACGGGATGGTTTGCACGAGGTAGCCCACCGGACGGGAGGTGGCGGTTTGGGCGTGCGTGGCGGGCGACGCGGCGAGCGCGAGCAGGAGAGAAGCGGAGAGGATCAGAGGTGGACGCATGGCGTGAAGGGCCGGGTGTCCCTGCTCTCACGAGCAGGGCTACGCGGAAGAGGTATCAGTTGCCGGAGTGGGAGTAGGTGCGGAGGAAGAGTTGGATATCCTTCACGCTCGCGACGAAGCGGTTGAGGGCTTCCTGCTCGTTGTTGAGCAGCTCGTAGGCCGGGATGACGATTTTCCACTGGCTGTTCCAAACACTGCGGCCGACGAGACGCGAGCTCGTGAATTCGGCCGGGACGGTGCTGTAGAAGAAGGCCGGATCGCCGACCGGGCGGAAGGCCTGGTGCTTGCGCAGAATCCAAGGCGCCTCGCTGAGGGTGCCGTTGGCGTTGAAGAACTGCGTGGTCGAGAAGGCGGTCGCGCCGAGGTTGAAGGGCAACGGCAACGCCTGGTCACGCACGTCGAAGGCACGCACCGCGCCGGTGTCGCCGAGCGGCGGAGCGAGCATGTAGTCGGTCCCGACCGGGATCAGGTAAACGTAGGGCGTCGCACTGAGGGCGTTGGCGGCGGTGGAATTGGGGCCGCCGGCGTTCGGAGTGCCTTGGACGTAAGGATCGAGGCCGACGTAGCCGTTCAACACCATTCCGATGGAGTAAATCTTGGTCGCAAAGTTCGAGGTGGTGAACTTGTGGTCGCCCGCGGCCAGGGGCAGGCCGAAGAAGTTGTAGCCCTGCTGAATCGTGGAACTGAACGGGATCACGATACCGGGGACGGCGCTGCCGTCGGCGCGTTTGAGATTGCGACACGCGGCGGCGACATCGGAGTCGGCCATCACGTTGCTCATGACGTGCTGTTCGAGCGTTTGCTGCCAGGCCGTGTCACCGGTGGTGCCGGGCAAAATGCGGAAGAGCTCCGCGCGGAGCGAGAAGAGCGTGCCGTTGACGTCGGGATTGTTAATGCCGAGGCGGGGTTTCGCGACGGACCAATCGGCCTGAAGGCGAGCCATGGTGCCGGCGAGGCCGGCGTCGCCGAGGGTGCTGACGGTGGCCTGCGGGACGCCACCGGTGAGATCGCCGAGAGCGCGGGAGGCAACGATCGCATTGATGACCGTCTGCCCCGAGGTGGAGCCGAGGAGGCCGGTCTCGTAGTCGTAGGCCTTCGCCGCGAGGAAGGTGTAGCGCGCGGCGAGATCATAGAGCGAACGGTATTGCTCGAGCGCCTCGTTGCGGAAAGTGCGGAACGTAAGATCCTTGGTGCGGTAGCCTTGAATCTTGGCGGCCGCACGCTGGCGGTAGGTCTCACGATCGGCTTGGATGCCTTCTCCTTGAGCGATGATATTCCGGGTATTCTCCGAGGCGCGTTGGGCGGCGGTCGCCAGTTGCACGATTTCGTAGTAGGCGGTCGTGATTTCGCGCAAGGCCAGTTCGTATTCATAAACGACCTGGGCCTGCTCATAGCTGAAACCGTAGGCATCAATCGCCTGCTCCATGGAACGAGCCTCTTTTTCCTGCTGAACCTCCAGCCCGCGGGCCACGCCGTTGAGCACCACGGCAGAAGCATCGAGGAGGAATTTTCCAAGCTTGCCGGACGTCTCCATCGCAGCACGAACGCCGGACGTAATGTCCGAGGCAAGACCCACTGTCTTGGGGGGAGCCTCGGCCAAGGCATCCAACAGGTCGCTTAAATTTTCACCCGCCAGGGTGAGGCCTTCGCTTACGGACTCGAGGGATACCTGAGCTTCACGCAACGAGATGATCTTGTCGCCCGAAGACTTTTCCTTGGCGACGGAATCGGCGTGGGCCTTAAACATCACGAGCGCGAGTTCGCGCTGGCGGTCGAAGGCCAGATATTTCTCCTGCAGCGCGCGAGCAGCGGACTTGAGATCCACGATCGCCTGATGGCGATCAAGCAGCGCCTGTTGCAACGTGCCAGTCACAGAACGGAGCCCCATCGAGGCGCCATTGGCCCATTGATCCGAGAATTGGATATGGCGATCAGGTTGGAGCGTGATGGTTCGGTTGGTGAACTGGGTCGTGTAGGTTTTGGTAATGTCGTTTAACTCGAATCCAGTGTAGGCGGCGAATCCTACCGGGACCTTAACGGTGACCGAGACAGTCGGGGTAGAGTCGACAATATCGGTGGGGCGATCGACCACGAACCACTGGAATAGATCGGGCCCCGTGTAACCCTGGGCGTAAGTCTTGCCCGCGCCGATTTCGCTCGGATAGGGCGTGCCGTAGATCTCAATCAATTGCCCCTCAAACGCGGCCTCCTGATCGACAATGGCGTCATTGGCGTCGGAAACCTGATTTTCCTGATTTCGCAAGAGACGCGTCATACGTGCAGCTTGGTCAAAGGCCCCCTTGGCGTTAGTCACGGCTCGGAGCGAACGCTCGTAGATTTGATCGAAGTGCGACTTGCCGGCCTTCAGCTCAGTCGGCGAGATGTCGAAGGCGATGGCACTGGGGCTGAGGCCCAGCGGATTGAGCCGGGAGTTGGCGGCATCAATCTTGGCCTGAAAATCATCGGCCAGCACGGGCAACTCGGTAAGCTCCGGCACGGTCGTGCGATCGATGACCTGAATGCCGGTATGCTGGGGATTGTTGTCCTTGTCCGGCAGGACGGAATTGCCGAGCACCCAGTTGTAATACGCTCCCTGCGTGGCGCGCGAAGTCCACTCATCGAGGCCCCAATAGCGCGTCATACCTGTGGAGCTGTTGGTCTTGCCGTCACGGAAGTGGCCCCAGCCGGCGCTGGAGTCATCTTTATAGCTCTGACGCTGCGTGAGTGCGAGGATCTGCTGGGACGTGCGCGCCACGTTCAGCGCGGCCGTTGCCAATTTACGCTCATCCACGTAATCCACCTGCACGGCTTGCCCGAGGACAGTTACGGCCTCGGTGCGAGGCGTCCACGTGAAGTTCGAATTTTGGAGGAGGCGGGTGTAGCCCTTTAGCGCCGTAAGGTAGTGGCCGTAGGCGTCACCGTGACCTTGCGGGAACATGCGCTGCGCATCCGCCGCGTCGATCTTGCCGTCAGCGGTGGCACTGCCCGATTTCTCGCGGATATTGTAATTGGCCGCGTAGAGCGCTTCACCGGAATTAATTCCGCGGGTGTAGTTCCAATAAAGACGATTGTAGGCGGGTGTAACCGTAATGCCCGGGGAAAGGAAATCATCGCGACCGCGGAGGAGCGCCAGTTCCTCGTCCAGCACGCTCTTGACCTGACCTTCGAAGGAGAAGCGCGAAGTATTGACCTCGGTGACCGTGGTCGAGTCGTCGATCGAGATCGTGGGATTGGCGGCGTCGGCGTAGGCCTCATTGCCCAGCAAGGTGTAAAGATCGTTCAGGTAGCCGGCGGCGAGGAGGAGCGCATCATTGGCCGGGGCGTAGTCGTAGCCGGAATCCACACTGATGTTTTTGCCGCGGTTTAGGACGGTCTCGTAGATTTCAATCAGGCCAAACTGATCGATATTGGCGAGGTTGAGGGAGATATTGCCCTCCCAGCGCTTGCCGGCCTGCGTGAGCAGGGAGACATCGGTGTTCACTGCGTTGTTGTAGAGATCGGTGATGCGTTGGTTGAAGGGATTGATGCCGGCGAGCACGCGCTTGATCCAACCTTCGACGAGAGCGGGGCGCATCCAGCGCGACCAACCGACGGCCGACTGATCGCTGCCCGCGGCGAGGATGTTGCCCTTATTGATCTTCGGGCGGTAACGCATCGTGAAGTAATTGTCCGTTAAAACGAGCAACGGGCTGCCGAGCGGGGCAGTGGGCGAGCCGCCGACCGTAACTTGGTTGCTAAATGTGCCGTTCGGCGTCTGCCAGGTTGTCGAGGTTGCGACCATGTCGGTCTCAGTCGAGACATCGAAGCGAAGGTTGATCGTGCCCGCGGCGTTGGCCGACGAAGAAGTAAACAGGGCGAGCTCGACGGTATTGACGCCGACTTGGAACGCACTCGGGTCGACTTCAAACTGACGCGTGAGCCCACTCGCCACCAAACCCGTCGATCCGGCGACATTGGTAAACGGAGCCGGTGCCTGATAAGCCAGCGCCGCAGCACCATTAAGGTAGAGCACGAAGCCCGCGTTGGAATCCGTGAGGTCGGCACTGAACACGATCCGGCCCGGGATACCGGTCGAGAAATTGAGGCCGCCCGTCATCCGGGCCACCCGACCAGGACGGGTGACGGCGCGGGTCGCGTCCGTGCGGACGGCGAGCGTGAAGGGTAGAGAAACCGCGGACGGGGAGGCGGAATACTCGGCCTCGGTGGGAAGATCGCCGACCGGGTTGGCGACAAATTGCCAAGTGGCGGCCGAGACGCCGGTCATCGCAAAGGTGTAGACGGGCGGAGCAACTCCATCCTGCGGCGGAGCATAGCGCCATTCGAATTCGTAATCGCCGGGATTCGCGGCAAAATCACCGGAGTGGCGCAGCGAAACCATCTCATCGAGCGGGTTGCTGGAGGGCTGCACCTTCAACTCTCCCGTGTTGAGCCGTGGTGCGACCCGGAAGACCGCGACGCTCACGGGCTCGCCCTCGGGGGTGAAGGCCTTGCCGTTACCGAAAATCATGGAAACCCAACCACTGCCGTAGCCGGTGGCCGTGAGCGCGTAGTTTACGACGGCGGTATCGGAGTCCGTGATGGTCGCGAGACTAGTGCCGCCGACTGAAACCGGCGAACCATTCGATTTGAAGGTGCCGGGACGAAGGGGATCCTCGATAAACGTTTCCACCTTGGTCGCGAGGTTATCGATCGCCTGATCCCACTTCGCTTTGTTGGTGTCAGTGGACTTGCAAAGATCCTTAAGGGCCTGCACGTCGTCGGAGTTGAGAACGTTCAGGCTGAGGAAATCCTCGCCGGCGATCTCGTCGACGAATTTGCCCAGGAAGACGAGGGCGCCCTTGGTGCCGCGATTAGCGTCGTAGAAAATCCGATCCTGCAGGTGTGGCGGCACGCCTTGGAAATAAATCTTACCCTGATAAGCCGTGGTCAGAACCGAGGCGGGAATCTTGTCTGGTTGGTTGGCGGCACCGAAGGCAAAGGTCTTTTCCCGGATCGCGTCATGCAGCGTCACGCTCTTTTTGTCGGTGCCACTGACAGCAATTGACTGTTGGTAGAGCACATTGGCGCTCGTTTGCGTGAGGACGGCGGGCAGGCCGAACTTCGGCAGAGTAAGGGTCTCGGCGATGCGAAGTTCAGCGGCGTTGCTGGGCCAGACCGGCCGATAGGTTATGGTAAGCGGTGTGCCGGTGACGGGATCGCCTTGGGGCGTGCCGCCTGAGAGGGGGCGCAGATAGGGCAAAATCGTGCCGACCGCCGGTTGCGTGGCGACGCCGGGGATAAAGAAGCCCTCGCGCATGGTATAGTAAAACTGCATGCCGAGCGTGGGTGAAGTGGCGGCCGCGACGGCGGTGGCACCAGAGCCCGGACCGGAAATGGAAACGGTAGGTTGCGAAGTGTAACCGGTGCCGGCCGAGGTGAGCGTGAGGCCGGTGACGACGCCGGCCGTGACGGTGGCGGTGGCGGTCGCACCTGCGCCGCCGCCGCCGGTGATTGTGACGGTGGGAGCGGTGGTGTAACCGGTGCCACCGGCGGTGATTGACAGCGAAGAGAGCGTAAAGACATGAGGGCCGCGGTAAACCCAGTCGTAGCCCTTGCGATCTTTGTAAGTGAACTTGGTGTAGTGCGTGGGCGAAGTGCCGTGAGGAGCAACTTCCGGCACACCGACGACTTCGACGTTGGCCACGTTGCCATCGGCGTCGACCGGCAACGGGAGAATCGGCAGCGGCATAGGACCCTGCAAAATGGTGCCGGCCGTGACGGGGTAGTTGAAGATCTTGTCGTCGGCCGTGCCATCGACATCGAGTTCACGCAGAATCTTGAAGGCGCGCATCGCCGGGCGGTTGTCCGTGGGATGGGTGTAGCTCAAAAGGGCAAACGGCGCCGACGTGTAGACCTCACCGTTCGAAGACGTATTATTGAGGTCGTCGCGGAGCGCGTAGATGCGTCCGGCGATCATCACCGCGTGTTCTTCATTGGGGTTGAACCCCGTCTTGGCGCGGTCGTTTTCGTAATAGAGGCTGCCGGCGATTTCCGCGGCGGTGAGATCGCCACTACCCGCATTGGAGGCGAGGACGATGGTCGCGGGGTTGGCGGGATATTGAAGGGTGTAAGTGCCGATCTTGGCCGGCACGTAGAAGGATTGGAAAGCGGCCGAAGTGGGCGCGACTTTCTTGAACCACCAGACTTTGAGGACATTTCGGCCGGGAATGGCGTTGACCGGGATGATCGCGCGACGCGCGGCCTCGGTCAGGCCCACGCTAAAGGGATCGGCGTAGGCCGCCGGGTTGTAGCCATCGCCACTGGCGATGTAGCCGCCCACTTCCAGGCCTGCGGGCGCATTGATCCGCTCACCCACGTTCGCGACGACGTTAATTGCGCTGGCCGCATCACCCTCCAAATAGCCAGGGTCGGAAACGATCGCGGTTGCTCCGCTTCCGCCGCCGCCGGTCAGAACGACTTGCGTGGCCGAAGTAAAATTCTGACCGGGATTGGTCAGAGTAATCGTGCTCACCCGGCCAACGGAAATCGTCGCCGTCGCCACCGCCCCCGTGCCACCGCCCGTGAACGAAACCGTCGGCGCCGACGTGTAGCCGGCCCCGCCGTTCGTCACCGCAATCGTGCGCGGGCGGTTTTCCATCTGCGTAAACAGGCGGACATACCAGACTTCGCTGGCGGCGCTGAACTTGAGCAGAGAGCGATTCCAGCCGTCACTGCCCGAAAACTTCACCACCAAGCGTTGCGTGGTGGCATCGATACTGGCTTCGGATTGAGCCGGATCGTCCTGGAATACCACCTGCGGTTGCAAACCGCCGGTAAACGCCAGTCCGGTGGCCGGGGTGCTACCCCCGGGCGGGACGGTGTTGTGTTCATATTTTCTAACATCGTCAGGCCAGATTTGCAGGTAATGATTTTTGATTCGCGGCCAGGAGATGCCTAAATTGGGCGCGGCCGACGGCGCTTGGAAGTAAATCGCGGCATCCGACTTCTCGAGCCAATAGAACGCCACGCGGTCCGGCGTAAGGTTTTCACGCTCGGCGTAGTAGTTGGTGACGCCATCTTTCCGCGTGGTCGAACCGAAGAACGATTGGCTGTTGCCACTCACCGAAGCCACTGATGACCCCACCCATTCGGAGCTCCCGTCGATCGGGAGGAGCACGCCCTCGGTGTTGCGCGGCGTAATTTGGTCGCCCAAATTAACCGTCACCTGCACCGGCGTGGCGACCCGCACTACGTCAACAATATCGGCACCGAGAAACTCATGCACATTGCCCGCAGCGCCCTGCTGCAGGGCGCCAAGGTATTCGACGAAGATACGGCCTTCGACGTTGTAAGCGTGCAGTTGTCCGATGCCGCCAATCTTATCAAACCAAACCGTGCGACGCTCTGGTGGGATCGAGATGTCCGATGGCGTGGAGAGTCCGACCCCTTGATATTCCTGCGCCACCGTGGCCGGGAAGTTGGCACTGTAGACGGGGTTAACGGTTTCAATCTTGCCCAACGGAATGTTCACAATCGGGCCGTTAAAACTCTTTTCGGTCCAATAGAACGTGCGCGACGGTTTCGCCGTGGTGGACGACACCGCAAATGTCTCCGACTTGAACCGGTATTTTGATACTGCGTCCGCGCCCGTGCCGCTGATCACGGGCACGCGCGAGACCCAGGTCACCGAAACGCGACCCGACTGGGTGGCGAAGACCCGGCCGGCATGAGGGCTGAAATAGTAGGCCTGCACTGGTGTGGCCGCGATGGCGGTAGCGCTACTGCCGCCGCTTCCCGGAGGGGAGAGGGTGACAGCCGGGAGCGAGGTGTAGTTCGTTCCCGGGTTGTCCAAATTGATGGCTGTGACCACGCCTTGGGTGACGACCGCGGTCGCCGCGGCGCCGGTGCCATTACCACCGCTGAAGGTGACGGTGGGCACCGAGGTGTAGCCGCTGCCGCCGTTGGTGACGGCGATTGAGGCGATGGTCAGCGGGATGGGAGTGTCGGTCGTCGAGGTCGCAGCTTGGGCAAACGTTTCGCCGACGCCCACGGGCTCCGCGCGCCAGTAGTTCGCGTCGGCCACGATCACACCGCCATCTTGGGTGGAGGGCGGTTGAATCACGTCGCCCAACGCATAGCGCGGAACGCCAGGGGCCAGGCTACCACCCGAGGTCGAGCGTAACAGGACGATTACCGTGCCGGTAGGCACATTGGTGGCAGTATTTATGTAGGCCAGTTTCGGGAAACGGTCCGTGAGCGTGCCTGTGGCGGAGATGGCGCTGGATCCGCCCGAGTTGCCAATTTCGGCCGCAAACTGCGGAGTCACTGCTGGCGGCGTGATGCCATCAGGCACGCCTTGAAACTGGACGACGGCCGTAGCGGTTACGCCGCTCGATGGTGCAGAGATGGTCACCGTGGGGGCATTGGTCGCACTGTAACCCGAGCCGGCGTTGGTGAGTGTAATACTGGTGACGACGCCGCCACTGATTGTAGCGGTGGCCGTCGCGCCACTGCCCACCCCTCCGGAAAGGGTGACCGTGGGAGCGCTCGTGTAGCCGCTGCCGCCGTTGGTCAGGGAGATGGATTTGACCGTGTTTGAGATGAAAAGGCGGCTGAACGTGCTGCCGCGCATTTCAAACTGGGCCTGGAGACTGGCTGTCAGGCCGAGCACCAGAGCCAGCGCGAGGAGAGGACGGGTGAAGCGAAAGGAACGCGTAGTCATGGCTTCGAGCGGTCAGTTGGTCGTGATGCTGCCGAGTTCGCTCACGCGCCGGAGCACAAAGGTGCCGGCGACCGTGACTGAGCTGGAGGTGGAACCATCGGGCAGGCGAGTTTTTCGGATGCCGGTGATCGTCTCGGCATAGTTGCCACCAATCACGGTGGCGCCCCAACCCTGTGAGCTGGTGCCCGACGGTGGAGTCGGGGTGAACTCAAAGGAGAGCTGGCGAGAAATATTGGGACTTTCCACGCCTGCAGCGACCGGGCCATCGAAGCGGGCATTCCGATTGTCGTGGTCCGGGTGATAGGTGTGAACGTAGGGGTTGGTCGGAGCGTTGTAGGGAATCGAAATCGAACGCACGAGGGTCTGCCCCAAGGCCACCGAACCGGAGCCGCTACCAATCACGGTATCGAGCGGCAAGTGGGCTGAGGTGAAGCGCTGAGCCTTGGCCTTTTCGTCCTGCTTCAGGGCGGACTCCAAGGTGCAAAGACCGACATTGTTGGGCGCGACGGCCAACTTCCCGAGGAACACATGGGAAAGCAGGCGGGCCGTGCCGTCATCCGCGACGTGGAGCAGCACGCGGAGCGAGAAGGAGCGGGGAGTCGTAGAGCCGAAGGCCCCGGAATCGGTCGCATCACTACCAGAGAGGATAAGGGAAGCGCCGGTGGCTCCGACGACGGCCTGCCCGTCTTTCTTCCATTGATAGGCGACGGTGCCACCACTGCCGACCGGCAGGCGCAAGGGCACGAGGGCATTGGTCGCGCCTTGCACGGCGAGCCCCGCGGTTTCCTTGGTAATGGTGGGGGCCGTGTAACCCGAGCCTCCATTCGTGATCGTGAACCCTGTCACCGTTCCATTCGTAATGATCGCGGTGGCCGCAGCACCTGTGCCGCCTCCACCCACGAAAGCAATGGCGGGTGAGGTCGTGTAGTTGGAACCGCTGTTCTCGACCGAAAGCGCCGTGATGACTCCGCCCGTGATGGTCGCAGTCGCCGTCGCACCGCTTCCGATTGGCAGGGCAACCGCAGGAGGGGTCGTATAGCCGGAGCCACTATTAGTGACAACAAATCCTGTGACCACGCCACCGGAGATCGTAGCGGTGGCAGTCGCGCCGGTGCCGCTTCCGCCCGTGATTCTTACCGCCGGGGCCGTCGTATAACCGGAACCGCCGTTGGTGACGGTCAGCGCAGTGACAGCCCCACCGGACACGGCCGCAGTCGCGGTGGCACCGGAGCCGGCCGTCGTCAAGGTGACGGCTGTGCCAACGGTGCGGGTCACATCCACGGTGAACCGTTGAGCCGGAGTCTGATTCAGGACATTGGAGACGGCGACATCGCCGATCCAGAGACCGGAGAGCGAGGTGACGCGGGCACTCACGGGCAAATAGACATCCATGAGATTGCCGCCATCGGTGAAGCGCAGCAGCGAAGCATACAGGGCATCGGTGGCACCCGTGATCTGGGAGCGGTCCACGCCGAAGAAGAGTTCAACCGTTGACTGCGGCCCGATCACCACGGGAATCGAAGACGAGACCGGATTAAATTCATAGCTCGCGGTCGTTGAGTTGAACGTGCGGTAGGTCAGTGGCACCTGGCCGGTGATCTGATCCTGACCGGAAGGCGCAGCCGCCGAGGCTACTTTGTCGACCGTGAGATTCACCGTGGCCGAAGTGCGGTTGCGGACGCGGACGGAGACGAGTGAGCCATTGCGGCCATAGATGAGGCCGTCGAGGTTCGAGGGCGTGACCTCCAAAGGCGCGTAGAAATTCCCCACCACCGCGGACTCAAACCAATAGGCCTGGGTGCGATCGACGGTCTCGGAGGTCGTCGAGAAGATCTGGATGGGATTCGAAGCGCCCAACGGGCCACCGGCATAGCGGTAGATCTTCGAATTGCTCGCAATCGCGACGGGGAAGGTCGCGAAGTAGTTGGCGAGCGTGGGG
>CANGHW010000093.1 GCA_947453695.1 Opitutia bacterium | reverse complement strand
GGGGACGGTCGCCGCCTGCTCCATTAATGGTCCGAGCACGCGCATGCTAAGGGTCACGCCGACCACCACACTCATCACTATGCCGAGCACGGCGGCCACGGCGGGGTTCTGAAGTTTCGAGATCATGAGCTATAGGAAGGTTGGCGGCCAAGGGGCGAACTGGCCCCGCGGCGGCTTAGCGCCATGCGGCCGGCGTAGTCGTCGAATTCGGACTGCTCTTCACGGTTGGCCTGGAGGCGGTGGTCGGTCCGGGCTTTGATCTCGAGACGCTTGACGACCTCGAGTTTGCGGTGGGCTTCGAGGTATTCGGCGCGGCTCTTGTCCATGGCGGAGCGGGCGGCAAAGGTGGCGCGTTCGGCCTCGGCCTCGACGCCGCACTCGCGGCGGTAGGCGGCGAGTTGAGCGGCTTCGTCGGCGGCGTTAAAACTGCCGCGGCGGCCAGCGAATAGCGTAGCCTCGAACTGGGCGACGCGGGCACGGGTGGCGCGGAGGTTTTCCTCGGACTGCACGTAGGTGTGAACGGAGGCGGCAAAGGCCTCGCGGGCGCGGATCTCGCGGTGCGCGCGGAGAACGGCGACCGGGCGGAGGGGGAAGCGGAAGCGTTTCATGCGACGATTTTTTTGAGGTTGGCGAACGTTTGGGCACGGGCGGTGTGCTCGTGCACGGACTGGCGAAGGAAATTTTTCAGCGGCTCGTGTAGGGCGATCGCGTGGTCGAGGGCGGGATTGGCGCCCTTGGTGTAGGCGCCGATGGAAACGAGGTCCTCGTTTTTCCGGTAGAGTGCGAGGTGCTCGCGAGCCTTGGCTGAGGCGGTGACCTCGTCGGGCGAGCAGATGTCGCGGGTCAGACGGGAGACGCTCTCAAGCACGTCGATCGCCGGGTAGTGATTGAAATGGGCGAGATGGCGGGAAAGGACGATGTGGCCGTCAAGGATACCGCGGACGGCATCGGCGACCGGCTCATTCATGTCGTCGCCCTCGACCAGCACGGTATAGAGGGCAGTGATGGCCCCTGTCTCACCGGCGCCAGCGCGCTCGAGGAGCCGCGGCAGCATCGCAAAGACGGACGGCGTGTAGCCGCGGGTGGCAGGCGGCTCGCCGATGGCGAGACCGATTTCGCGCTGCGCCATCGCATAGCGCGTGACCGAATCCATCATGAAGAGAACATTCTTGCCGGCATCACGCCACGCCTCGGCGATCGAGGTGGCGGTGGTCGCCGCGCGCAAGCGAAGGGGTGCTGACGTATCTGAGGTGGCGACAACGACGACGGCGCGTTTCATGCCCTCGGGGCCAAGATCCTTCTCAATGAACTCGCGCACCTCGCGGCCGCGCTCACCGACAAGGGCAATAACGACGACGTCCGCCTCGGAGGCTCGGGCGATCATGCCCATGAGCGTCGACTTACCGACGCCGGAACCGGCGAAGAGACCAAGACGTTGGCCGCGGCCGAACGGAATGAACGAGTCGATGGCGCGCACGCCGGTGACAAAGGGCGCCTTGATGCGCTGACGGCGCAACGGATGTGGCGGTTGGGTGCTGCGGTTGACCATGCGGTCGACGGGCAGGAGGCCGAGGCCGTCGAACGGGCGACCGAGCGCATCAAGGACGCGGCCAAGCATCTCGGGGCCAACGCGCGGGAGAGGTGGGTGGTCCGCAGCGGCAACTTCACAACCGACGTGAAGGCCTGCTGTTTCCCCTAACGGCATCAGAAGCACGCGGTGTTCACGGAAGCCAACCACCTCAGCCTGGACCTTGAACTCATCCCGGCTGGAGCGGATCAGACAAAGTTCACCCAGGCCGACATTCGGACCATCCGATTCGATGATAAGACCAGCCACTCCTGTAACCGTGCCGACGCGTTGCACCGGCGGCAGGTGGCGAACCTGAGAGCGGAGAACATCAACCAATGGTGCGACAGAGGAGGCCATGAGGTCAGGACGGGACGAGGCTGTGTTGCAGCGCGGAAAGTTTTACCTGCAGCCGGGCGTCGGTGAGACCAAAGCGGCTGCGCACCTGACAATCGCCGGGCTTTAGCGCCGGTTGGGCGACGATGCGGAGGCCGGGATACCGAGCGATCCAGTCAGGCTGGATCTTATCCAAGAGCGCGGCATCGCGCACCGATATCGAGAGTTCGAGGTTTTCACGCTCGGGAAAGAGTTCGCCGAGCGCCTCCTCACAGAGCCGGGAAACGACCTCCGGAGGTGGCTCATATCCAGCGAGCAGCCGTCGCGCGATATCGAGCGCAAGCGACGGGAGGGCATCACGAATTTGATTGAGCAACGCGGGCTCGACGGTGGAGAGCTTGGCGAAGACGCCATTGCCAAGTTGCTCCATGTCGTGGCGAAACTCGACCATCTGCTGATCGCCTAGCGCCCGGGCCGCATCAATCCCGCGTTGGTAAGCCGCTTCGTCGAGCGCCGCGAGCTCCGTCTCGGTGCAATAGCGCCCCTTGGCACCGGGAAGCGTAGCGCCGGCGAGCGGACGATCAAAGGGAACGAGTTTGGCGTAGGCCACGGCGAGAGATTAGGTGACGACGCTTGAAGCGCCTTCGGAATCGAGGGAGATCTGCTGTTCCTCTTCGAGGCGACGCACGACCTGGATGATGGCGTCCTGCGCCACCTCGACGTCTTTGAGGCGGACCGGCCCGAGCATCTCGAGCTCCTCCTTGAGGGATTCGGCGGCGCGCTTGGAGATGGCGCCATAGATTTTTTCGCGCAGGCCTTCGCTCGCGGATTTCATCGAGACCGCAAGGTTCGACGAATCCACCTCGCGGAGCACACGCTGGAGGTCGGCGGGTTGGAGACGGTTGAGATCCTCGAAGCTGAAGAGCTTCTTGCGGATCGCGGCGGAGAGCCCCGCATTTCGCTCCTCGAGGCGGGCGAGCAGGTTTTTCGACATTTCCTTGTCGAGCTGATTGAGAAGGTCAGCGACCGAGCGGACGCCGCCGCTGCGGTGGAAGGCAGGCCGGTTCTTGGTATCGCTGTGGCGGCCGAGGCTGCGGGCGATTTTACTGACGAGCTCCAGAGAAGTGCTATCGATCGTGCCCAGGCGCTCGAGGACCTCCTCGCGCAGGTCGGGCGGGAGCAAGGCGAACACCTCGGCCGACTTCACGCTGTCGAGGTAGGACAGAAGAAACGAGATCGTCTGGGGCTGCTCCTGTTTGACGAGGTTGAAAATCTGGCGGCCCTCCATTTCGGAGATTTCCTTGATGGTATCGATGGAGGAGCCCACGGGGCCGATGCGGCCGACGATGGCTGACGCCTTGTAGTCGCCCTTGGCGATCTCGAGGGTGCGCTGGGCATAGCCAAGACCACCGAGGGCACAGCCGGCGCTCTGGGCAACCAGCGCGGAAAACTCCTCCAGCGCCTGCTTCTGCACCTCCTTGGAAATGATGGTGAGCGTAGACATCTCGCGGCAGAGGACCTCGATCTCGGGATCGCCGAATTGCCGGAGCACATCGGCCGCAGCTTCCGGCCCGATCACGATCAGGAAGACCGCGAGCTTTTGCATGCGGGTGAGCTTGGTGTAGTCGATGGCGGCAGACATGGCGGGCGTTAGTTCTTGCCCGCGGGGGCAGGTGCAGCCTCGGAAACCCAGTCACGCAGAGCCACGCCGACATTGGCGGGCTTCTGCCGAATGAGTTCGTTGAGGAGTTCGGGAGTCACGTTGTTGGCGTTCGGAAGCGAACGCGCGGCGGCCTCGGGAGTAAGGGAAAGGACCTCAACCGGGACCGGCTCGGGCTTTTGCCGGGAAAGAACCCGGAGGAAAATGATCAGCACGAGCGCTGCACCACCCACGGCGGCCCAGCGGCTGGCGGCAGCGACCCATCCTTGCATGCGGGTCTCGCCTTGCACGGCCTCAAGTTGGGCCGGGAGCGTGAGATTCACCTGAAACGGCATTTCTTGGAGCGAAACCAGTGTGTCGAGCGGCTGACCTGCGGCGGCCTTGATGCCGAGCGCGTTAATTACGACTTGGCGAAGGGCGTCGAGTTCGGCCTGCGTGCGCTTCTGTGGCTGCGGCTCGGGGGCGGGCGTGCCCTTCGGGGCATCTGGCGGAATCGGAGGTGCGACCATACGCGGAGCGACGAAGACGGCCGCGGTGATATTTTTGATGCTACCGGGGCTGCGGGTAACATTGGTTACGGTCTTATTGATTTCGTAGGCGGTCGTGCGGTTCTTGCGGGTTTGCTCAGAGACGTTCACCGGGCGGGCGCTTTCGGCGCCTTGCGTCTTCTCCGGAACATTGGAGCTGACGCCTGTGGCACCGCCGGCGGCCCGTGCCTCACTGGAGTTGGTCGTATCGTCTGTCTGCGTCTGACTGCGAACGACCTGGCCCTCGGGATCGTATTTCTCCGATTGTAGCGTAGTCGCTTCGTTTTCGATCTCCGCGGAAACACGAACAACGGCGTTGCCGGGACCAATCACGGTGACGAGCATAGACTCAACTTTTCTGGCGAGCCCTTCCTCAAGCTGCTGACGGTAACGCAACTGGGAAGAGGCGGTGCCGAGCGTCGGATCCTGCTTCAGCTCTTCAGAAAGCGTGCGACCGCGATTGTCGATGACGGCAACTTGATCGGGCGCGAGGCCCTGCACCGCATTGGCTACGAGGTGGCGGATGGCATTAACCTGATCGGGATCGAGGCGTCCGCCGCCCACATCGACGAATACCGAGGCAGTAGATTTTAGGCCCTGATCGGTGAGGAGGAGACGGTTCTCGGGTTGCACGATCATCACGCGGGCGGCACGGACGCCGGCAAGTTGAGAGATGGTGCGGGCGAGCTCGCCCTGAACCGCGCGCAGGTAATTGGTTCGCTGCACGAAGTCGGATAGTCCGAACTGGCCTTTATCGAAAATTTCGAAGCCCACCCCGTCACCGCTCGGAAGGCCCTTGCCGGCGAGATCCATGCGGAGTTTGTAAACTTTGTCAGAAGGCACCATCACGGAAGTGCCGCCCGCAGTTACTTGGTGAGGGATGTTTTGCGCCTGAAGATGGCTAATGATGGCAGCCGCGTCCTTTTCGCTCATGCGACCGTAGAGGAGCTGCATGTCGGGGCGCTGTGACCACAGGACAACGCCCACGAGGCCGCCGGCGACCGCGAGGGCGGCGACGATCAGGGAAACGCGTTGGTTGAGACCAAGCTGTTTCCAGAGTTCGAGGAGCGAATTGGCGAATGTCTTCATCGGGCGGACGTGGCGAGAGGCGGAGAGAAAGGTTAAGGAAGTTAAAAATGACGCGGGTCAGGAGTTGGGCGTGAGACTTACACCTGCATGCGCATGAGTTCCTGGTAGGACTCGACGAGTTTGTTACGCACCTCGACCATCATGGAGAACGCGACGCCGGCTTCCTGCATCGCGATTACGCTTTGATGCAGCTGACTGGAGTCTCCCATGAGAACCTTGCGCGTCATCGCCTGTGAGGCATCTTGCTTGGCGTCGACCGTCGCGACCAGGCCATCGAGCATCTTCCCGAAGCCATCCGACGGCGGCGTGGATTGCGGCCCCAGCACGCCGGGCGTGAGCTTCGGCAAAGGCGCATCGATGCGAGTGAGAACCGAGGGCGCGAGCGGATTGACTGAACCGAGGGGAGACATTGCGGAATAGGTGGATTACTTGCCGATCTCGAGGGTCTTCATCGCCATTTGCTTGGCATTTTTGACCACTGAAAGGTTGGCCTCATAGGCCCGGGATGCGGTAATGAGGTCCACCATTTCATATGAGAGATTCACATTGGGCATGGTTACCATACCGTCAGGCGACGCATCGGGGTGTTGCGGATTGTAGACCTGCTGGCCGGGAGTGCGGTCAGGGGTAATGTTGCCGATCCTTACGCTCTGGAGCGAAGGTCCACCAAATCCTCCCTGACGAATCATCTGCGTCTCGAACGACACGACTTGGCGTTGATAGGCCCCGCCGCTGGCCGTGCGCGTGGTCTGCGCGTTGGCGATGTTCTGCGCGACCACGTCGAGGCGGGTCTTTTGGGCATTCAACGCCCCGGCGGTGATATCGATGCCGGCGATCAGGTTCATAGGTCGCTATGCGGGTTGGAGGTGGAAGAGAGTGAGCGAGTAAACGACGACGGAGGCTTAGCTACGGCCAGTGATGGCGAGCTTAAGTTGCTTGATATTCGACGAGACGATTTCGCTGAGAAACTCGTGTTCGACCGAATTGCGATTCATCGCCAGCAGTTCGCGCTCAATTTCAACCGTGTTGCCGTCCGGACGCACGCTGCGGGCCGTGCTGTCCTCGGCGAGTTGAGGGCGAACCATATCCGCGGTCCGGGCAAAGTCCCCGGAAGCCATACGCGACTTCAACTGCGTCGCAAAATCCGGCGCGAGGTCCAGACGGCGAAAGCCCGGCGTCTCGGCATTGGCGACGTTGGTTGCGATGGCTTCCTGACGAAGCACCGCTGCGTCGAGAAGCTTCCGCGCCAACTGATAGTTGTCGGTTTGGAAGATGGGATCGATCATACCGACATCTTAGCAACGCTGGTGCCATGGTTTTTAGCGCACACGCAACCCAATCGTGGGCAGCGAAATATAATTTAGCAGACCAGGCCTTCTCACCGCGTTGGAGCGATCGTCGAACTTCCTGTAAAACATCGGGAAAAAATTGCCGACTGTTTGCTGCGCGCATCAGCCCCGGCGAAGGGGAACACTACCTATTCGCACACACCGCCCTACACTTTCGATAAAACGCGCCGATTGATCCCGAGATATTCCTCATGAGGGACAGCGAATTCGATTTCATCCGGAGCGTCGTATACGAGCGTAGCCGCATCAATCTCGGGCCTGACAAGCGCGAGTTGGTTTCCGCTCGCCTTGGCAAACGCTTGCGCGCCACCAACGTCGATACGTTGGAGGCCTACTGTGCGCTGCTACGTGGGCCGGGCGCAGAGGCAGAACTCAGCAACCTCATCGACGCGATCTCCACGAATCATACTTTCTTCTTCCGGGAAAACGCGCACTTCGACTTTCTGCGCGACCGCGCCGTCCCGGAGATGTCGGCCCGCGCCAAAGCCGAACGCTGGGCCCGCTTCAATGTCTGGAGCGCCGCCTCTTCCTCAGGTGAGGAAGCTTATTCGATCGCGATGACCCTCGATGGCTGCGCGGGCTCATGGCCCTGGCAAATTGAGGCAACCGATATTTCCCACCGGATTCTCGCCAAGGCCCAAGCTGGGATCTATAAAGACGACACCGTCAACCGTCTGCCGCCAGACATCATGCGCACCTATTTCCAGCGCGGTTTCGGACCGCAGGAAGGTTTTCACCGCGTGAAGGCCGCGCTCAGGGAAAAGGTGACGTTTCGCCACCTCAACCTCCTCGAAGGCGAACCACCGTTTCGCGATCCGTTTCAGGTCATCTTCTGTCGCAATGTCATGATCTACTTTGACCGTGCAACTCAGGAGGAACTCGTCGGGCGCTTGTCTCGCCGGCTCGTCCCTGGCGGCTACCTCATGGTCGGCCACTCGGAAAGCCTCACGCACATCAACCACCCCCTGAAAATGGTGCGTCCCGCGATCTATCAAAAACCTCTCGCCTCCTGACCATCATGTCCGCCACCCAACCCATCCGCGTCCTGATTGTCGACGACTCCGCCGTCGTCCGAAAACTCGTGAGCGACGCACTAAAGTCGGACCCCGAGATCGAAGTCGTGGGCACCGCCGTCGATCCTTACATCGCCCGCGACAAGATTAAGGAACTCAATCCCGACGTTATCACCCTCGATCTCGAGATGCCTCGGATGGATGGACTCACGTTCCTCAAGATCATTATGGAGCAGCGCCCGCTGCCAGTGATCATCATGAGTTCGCTCTCCCAGAGGGGCTCTGACTACGCGCTCGAAGCGCTACGCCTCGGAGCGTTTGACGTGCTGGCCAAACCAGGCGGCCCCTACTCCTTCGGCGATCTTGGCCCGCAGCTCATCGCTCGGATCAAAGCAACCGCCGGAGCTCGAGTGGGCCGCACCCGTGCGCCCGCCGCCCCCCTCCCCATCCGTCCCGCTCCGGTCACTCATCGCCACGGCTCGGCGCGAAACGTGATTCTCCTCGGCGCCTCAACCGGCGGAACCGAAGCCTTGCGGGAAGTCTTGACCCGACTACCCGCCGGCCTGCCGGGCATTGCGATCGTGCAGCATATCCCGCCGGTCTTCTCCAAGAGCTTTGCCGATCGCCTCGACCAACTCTGCGCCTTCGATGTCCGCGAAGCAGTGGACGGTGAACGCCTCACGCCCAATCTAGCGCTCATCGCTCCGGGAAACTTTCACCTGATGCTCCAATGGCGGGCCGATCACTACGTTGTCCGGGTCGTCAATGGTCCCCAAGTCTGGCATCAGCGTCCGGCTGTCGACCTCCTCTTTAAGTCCGCCGTCGATTGCGGCGCCGCCCCGCACGCTATCGCCGGAGTGCTTACGGGCATGGGGAAAGACGGAGCCGAGGGCCTATTACGCCTGAAGGAAAAAGGTGCGACCACCTTTGCCCAGGACGAAGCCTCAAGCGTCGTTTACGGTATGCCCCGGGCCGCTTGGGAAAATGGCGCCGCTCAACGTCAGATATCCCTCGAGCGCGTGGCGGACTACATCACCCACCATCACGAAACCATCGGCGCTCACCACGCAGCGTCCACCTCGTCATGAGTGTTTCCGATGTTCCCTTATCGCCCATGGGCGCGGAGTTAGAGTCAACTCCCCCACCCGCGGCATCCGCCACACCGTCGACGATTCTCATCGTTGACGATGAGCCCGTGGTCTTGACCGCGCTCAAGTTTACGCTTGAACGCGAAGGTTTCCACATCGTCGCCTGCAACAGCCCGCTCAAAGCGCTCGCGATCCTCGCGGAACGCGATTTCGCCGTGATCATCTCCGATCAGCGGATGCCCGAGATGCTGGGCCTGGATTTCTTGATCGAGAGTCGCCGGCTCCGCCCCCAAGCCTCGCGCATCCTGATAACGGCGGTCCTTGCCCTTCCGACGATCGTCGACGCGATCAATAAGGGAGAAATTTTCCGCTTTGTCGCCAAACCGTGGCTTCGCGAGGAACTGGTCGCCACCGTGCGAAACGCGGTGCAACGCCATGATCTCGTGACCCGCAACGAGGTCCTCCAGGCCGAAACGCTCTCCCTGAACGCCCGGCTGCGTGACGCCAATGCTGCCTTGGAAGCCAAGGTCATTGACCTCGAAAAGCAGCGCCAGCATCTCGACGCCGCCAACCGCGAGCTTGCCTCGAACTACGAGAACTCTCTCGAGCTTTGCCGTCGTATTCTCACGACCTATGACCCGATCCTCGGCGGTCAGGCCAAAGCCCTGGTCGAGTTCGCGACGCAGATGGCGGCCACGGACAAATTTACCGACGACGAGCGTCACGCGCTGCGCACCGCCGCGTGGCTTTGCGATCTAGGCCTGATTGGCGTGCCCCGCGAGATGCTACGCGCCTTCCGCACCAAGACGGACCAGCTCACCGAGCGCGAGCGGACCATGATGCACAGCCACCCCATCTACGGGCAAACGCTGGCCTCGCTCGTCGACGGCCGCGCGGAAGTCGGGGAAGTCATCCGTGCTCACCATGAGCGCTACGACGGCCGCGGCTACCCCGATGGCCTCGCCGGCAACGCCATCCCCTGGGCGGCTCGCTGTCTCGCCGTTGCAGTGGGTTTCGTCGAATCCGGGCTGCCCAAGAATGCGGCGATCGACCTCCTGCTCGCCAAGGCCGGAAGCCTCTACGATCCGGAAGCCGTCCGACTTTTCCTCAAGGTCAGCAACCTCGTGCAGTTGCCCAAACAGGTTAAGGAGATTATGCTTCACGAGCTCGAACCCGGCATGGTGCTGGCCAACGGCATCTACAGTCCGCACGGACTGCTCCTGATTGGCGAGGGCCAGTCGCTCAGCCCTGCGACCATCGCCAAGATCAGGAGCCACAACCAAGTCACGCCGATCAGCCAGCGGCTGCTCGTCTATCTGTAGTATCTCCGTGCGTCGCGCCCTCTTCCGTGCGCCCGACATCAATCGCCCGGACGCGTGCGGAACCCCTCAAGTTCCGCCGCCGCCGACCGAATCTTTTGATGGCCGGAACTCGCTCCGAGCGCGCCCCCGCTGCATGACCACTTCATCTCCAACCCTCAAACGCCGCCGCGCAACCGCGGTCGTCACCTAAGCCATGGCGGGAGCCCCCACCGTAGCTTCGCTGTTTGCGCAGCGTGTCGTCGTCGGCGTCGGTGATCTCGGTGTTTCCAACAACACTGCCATCACGTTGAGCACCTATGCACTCGGCTCGTGCGTCGCAGTCGTAACCTACGATCCCGTGAGCAAAGCAGGCGGACTGCTCCATCTCATGCTGCCGGAGTCCACGATCTCGCCCGAAAAAGCCGTCAGCCAACCAGCGATGTTTGTCGATACCGGGATGCCGGCGCTTTTCCGCGCCGTGATCGGTATCCGCGGTGAGCGAAGCCGCCTGCGTATCTTTGTGGCCGGCGGCGCATCAGTGCTTTCCGGCACGGACAACTTCAAGATCGGCGAGCGTAACATCCGCGCCACCCAGGCCTGGCTGACTCTCAATGGGTTCAGCGTGCGAGCCAGCGCGGTAGGCGGTGTAATCAGCCGCACCGTGCACCTCAATATTGGCACCGGCGAAGTCTCGATGAAGACTCCGCTCACGAACGAGCGATTCTCCCTCGTGCCGTAGTGCTTTGGCACGGATCGCAGAACTGCCCGACATAGATCGGGCGGTCTTCTGCTATCGCAGAGCGGAACGATAGCCGCGACCTCAGGCGCCTTTTGATGCGACCGGGCTCGACGGCGATTCATTCGGCCAATCAGAGCCCCCCGGTTTCTGCCTAAAAAAAGGGAGCGGACATAAGTCCGCTCCCTCTGCGTGCCAGAATTGTAGGTGTGGATCTTGGTGGCCCAGTTGGGCCTGACCCGCGTCAGAGGTTGACGGTGCCGTGCGTAAGCTTTTCGCCCAAGCGGGCCCGTGCCCGTTCGTGCACGAGCGTCATCGTTTCCTGCAAGAGCTCGGGCGTGAACCCCCACTCGAGCAAGAACGGCGTATTGAGATCGAACAAAAATCCTTCTTCGGCCACGCCCGGACCAAACGACGTCGCGACGTATTTCGCCGCGTGCAGATGCGCCAGCAACGCACGCGAGTCCTCCGGCGCCTCGGAGGGACGTTCGCCAAATTCCGCTGCGTCCGCCAAATTGTCCGGGAAGCTCCACGCGCGCAACAAACGTCCACCGATCTCGGCGTGAGAGTAATGGAGGATTGCACGCTCCGCCTCCGCCCAGGTGCCGCCGTGACTGGAGCAGTGCGCCCGAATCGCCGGGAAAAACGGCCCGCAGGCGTGCGCCAGGGCGAGTTTACCCAAATCGCAGACTAGTCCCGCGGTGTAGGCGACCTGCGGGTCAACGCGTTCACTGGTCTCGGCCAAAACCTCAGCGGCCAATGCCGTGCAAAGGGCGTGACGACAAAAATCCCCTGGTTCCCCCCGGCCACCCGCACCGGTTTCCCACCGTCCCACGAGCGCGAGCGCAGCCAACCGGTAGAGTTCGCGCTGTCCGAGCCGAATCACTGCCTCTGACACGCTCTCCACTTTGCCACCCGCGGCGTAAAACGCCGAATTGGCGAGGCGTAGCGTCGATGCCGCGAGCGCGGAATCCACGGTGATCAGATTGGCGATTTCCTCCGCACTGCTGTCCGGCGAGATGAGCACGTTGATGAGCCGCGGCAGTAACGCAGGCGAACACGGCAGACGCAGAGCGCGTGCGCAGACTTCCTCGATCGTGGGAACGGGCACAGGGACAGAGTTCACGTGGGACTGGAAAGGTTAGGCGGCGTTGAGGAGTGAGCCGGGATCGAGAATCAGCGCAATGCTGCCATCGCCGAGAATCGCGGCACCGGCGACACCGGGCAGGTTTTGCATAAAGCCACCGAGATTTTTGATCACGACCTCCTGCTTGCTGACCATTTCGTCAACCAGGAGCGCGGATACCTTACCGGCATTTTCCACGATGACCACGATACCCTCCCAGGGATTTTTTGAATCACTCGAAAGACCGAAGCGCTGGTGCAGCCGGTGGATCGGGACAAACTTCCCGCGCAGATCGAGGACCTCGCCCTGACCGTGGATGGTCGAAATGCTCTCGCGCGTCGGACGCAGAGCGCGCTGCACGGAGGTGCTCGGGAGGATGAAGCGGTCGGCGCCCACGCGCACGACGAGGCCGTCGATAATCGCCATCGTCAGCGGCAACTTGATCTTGAAAATGGATCCCTTGCCCACCTCGGAGGTGATCTCGATTTTGCCCCGCAGCTTGTCGATATTCCGCTTCACCACGTCCATGCCGACGCCGCGGCCGGATACGGAGGTGACCTTTTCCGCAGTCGAGAATCCCGGGGCGAAAATCAGCGCATAAATCTCCTCGCGCGTGAGCGTCGCATTGGGAGCCACCAGGCCTTTTTCCTGGGCCTTGCGGAGGATTCGGTCGGGATCAATACCGCGTCCATCATCCTGCAGTTCGACGACGATATTGCTCCCCTGATGGTAGGCTTTGAGATGCAGGGTTCCGCTCTCCGGCTTCCCCTTCGCCACGCGGTCCGCGGCGTTCTCGAGGCCATGATCGAGCGCATTGCGCACCATGTGCACCAATGGATCGCCAATCTCCTCCACGACCGTGCGGTCGAGTTCGGTGTCCTCTCCGCTCGTGACAAACAGCACCTTCTTGCTGAAATCCCGGGCCAGATCGCGCGAGAGCCGCTCCATTTTTTGGAAGGTCGGCTTGATCGGAATCATGCGCAGGGACATCGCGGTGTGCTGCAGCTCCTTCGTGATGCGTGAAAGCTGGGAGACATTGCGATGCAGCGCGGAACCGACGCCACTCTCCTGACGCGACGTCTCGATGAGTTGGCTTTGCACAATCACCAGCTCGCCCACCACGTCCATCAGGGAGTCGAGTTTCTCTGTATTGACGCGGACGGTCTGCGTGCCGGAGGTGGATTTCGCGGCCGCGGCCGGTTCAGCCGGATTGGCCGGCGTCGTCTTCGCCGCCACGACCACGGCGGGCGCAGCCGGCTGGGTCACTTCTTCCACCGTAGACGAGGAGGCCACCGGCACAGGCGCAGAGGCCGCACCAGGCAGCGGCACCACTTCGGCGACCGGCGCACTGACCTCGGCTACGGGAGCAGCGCCGTCCGGCACCGCCAACTTCTTCACCGCACGAATGAGGTGGCTCACGGGCACGACCTGGTCGGGCAACTGACCCTTTTCCAGGGCCACGGCGACCTGCTGCGTGAGGACGGAGAGCGTATCACGACTGCGCAAAATCTCGGTGATGATTGCAGCCGACAAGCGCAGCTTGTGATTCCGGGCGAGGTCGAGGAGTGACTCCACCTCGTGGGCCAACGTGTGCATCGGAACGAGCCCGAGGAACCCGGCATTGCCCTTGATAGTATGGAAAGAGCGGAAGATGGAATTGAGTGCTTCCTGATCACCCGGCTGCTGATCGAGGGCGAGCAGCGCAGCCTCGATCTGTTGGAGATGATCGACGGCCTCAGCGTGAAACTCGGTGAGCAGCTCGCGATTCTCGTCGATATGCAGCTCGAGCATCACATCGGCCTTGGTGCCGTGATCCTCGGCGGCAGCCGCCGGGCCGGTAACAGCGACCGAATGGGCAGCTGGATTCTCACCAAAGGGTGGCAACGGCTGGGACGATTTGAGGCACTCCAGCGCGACCGGCAGCCATTCCACGAGCCAGCGGAGTTCGCCCAACGTCGTCTCGTCGAAGGGGCGCGCACTCTCGAGCAGGGCGTCGAGCCGCGTATGCGTCGCCTGAATCGGGGCGAGGAGTCCGGGCTCCGCGGAACACTGGTCCCGCAACTCAGCGAGTAGACTGTAGGCCGGGACAAGTCCGTCATCGCGGCCGGCCTGGGCGAGAATGGTCTCGGTCGCGAGGCGGTTGATGTTCTCTTCAATCTTTACGAGGGCAGTGGGAGAAATGGGCATGAGGGCAGACGGTTAGGCTCAATCTCAGCCATCGGCCCGCGGCCGGGGAAATTAACCGTAATCTTCCATCCACGGTGACAAAATTCTGCCGCTCCCCGGCAAATCGCCGAATCGCGCCACTTTCCCCTTAACTCCGGGGTTTCGCGTCCGAATACAGAACAAAATGGCCCGCGCGACGGCCAAATTCTCCAACTCGAACCTCGTCCTCACCGCTTAACATGTCCACTGCCACCGCCACACCGAATGCCCCGACCACGTCCCTTGCTGGGAAGTATTTGACCGTCGTCCTCGAGAATGAGGCCTACGGCATCGCCGTGTTGAAAGTCCGAGAAATCATCCGTCTGCAAAAGATCACCCCCGTCCCTCAGATGCCGACCTTCGTCAAGGGCGTGATCAACCTGCGCGGTCGCGTGATCCCGGTCGTCGATCTGCGCGTTAAGTTCGGTGTAAAGGCCGAGTTCGCCGAGCGCACCTGCATCGTAGTAGTCCAAGTTAAACTTTCCACCGCTCAATCGGTGCAGATGGGACTGATCGTCGATAGCGTCGAAGAGGTCGTCACCCTCGCCGCCAACGAAATTGAGCCCACCCCGGATTTTGGTTCGACCATCAGCACGGAATACCTCCTCGGCATGGCCAAGGTGAAGGGCGCCGTGAAGACGCTCCTCGACATCGATCGCGTGGTCGCGCCTGAGACGGTCCAGGCCATGGTTCAGGCAGTCTAAGCTACCTCTATTTTCCGCATCCGCCGCCCGGCGCTGGACACCCGTCCACGCCGGGCGGCTTTTTTGTGCTCCACGCCGCGGCCGGGCGGGCGGCATCACTCGGCGTCGTCAGCCGCGCCGCCACGCCCGGAGAGCGAGAGGAACACTCCTGCCCGCGCGAATGTAGGGTAGATGCTCGATCGCTCCAGCGGTCGATCCACTACACCAGGAGCAAGGCAACGGGCAAAAAAAAGGAGCGGGCGATGCGCCCACATAGCGCATCGCCCGCCGATTCTAGCCTGCACACCCCTGACAATTCTTGGTTCCGCCTTAACTGACTCCCGCGAGTTGAGCGGAGGAGGATTTACCGACACTGGATTTCGCTTCTTCGATCGATTCGTAGAAGGTCCAACTCCGCGTGTCTTCAAAGCCTTTGCATTCCGAGATGATATGCGGATTGCCCACGAGACCGAAGTTGAGCGCGAGATCGCGGCAGGTCTGCATCGCCTGCATGAGGAGTTTGATCACTCCCATGTGCAGGGATCGGATCTGATGGATATCGATCACGATCTTGCTGAAACCCGCGTCCACGGCCTCGGTGAACTTCGGCTTGAGATAGTTGGCGACCTCGGCGAGCACCGCCGGCGAGCAGTTCTCCGGTAGGCGCATCACCAGACAATCCTGCTCCATCGCGTAGTAGCGTTGGGAGGTATCGAGGTTCATGGCCTTGGCGATCTTCGACTCGAGCTCACCGGCATCAATGGGCTTGGTGATGATCGAGGTAAATCCGAGGGTTTGCGCCTGCTGCTGCTGCGTCGTCTCGGTTTTCACCACGAGGGCGAAGACCGGCGTGTATTTCGTTTTTACGTTGGTGCGGATGAGGCGGAACAACGTGAAAGCCGATTCTTCGGGCAGAGAGAGGCTGACGACCACGACATCGGGCGGGGACTTGGAGCAGGCATCGATCGCCTCGCCCTGAGTGCTGGCGCCGCGCACTTTCCAGGGCGTATGCTTCAGGCCGTCCTGGATCTGTTGCACGATCGCCGGCTTGTCCTCGACCACGAGGATATCGGCCGGATCGAAGATCGACTTCGTCTTCGAAGGCGCGTCGGAAAGCGGCTTGAGGTCGATCACGCGTCCGCACTTTTCAACGAGGACTTCCTCCTTGAATGGCTTCACGAGGTAATCGCGCACGCCGATCTTGGCGATCTTGAGCACATTGTCGCGACCACCTTCGGCGGTCAGCATGATGACAGGGATGCCCTTGAGCGCCGAGTCAGACTTTAACTTGGTGAGCATTTCGACGCCATCCATCACAGGCATGGTGACATCGAGCAGGATGAGATCGGGCATCTCTTTCGCGGCGACGGCCAGTCCCTCGACGCCGTTGCCTGCTTCGAGGATCTCGCAGTCGAAGGACTTGAAAGCCTTCTTGACGATGATGCGGACGGTCTTGGAATCGTCCACGGTGAGAACTTTATAGCGCATGGTGTGGAGGAAAAATTAAGCGGAGTCGTCGGCCTTCATCAGGATGTCGGCGACAACCCGATGTTCAGCACAGTCGAAATAGTAGATGTGGCGGATGGCATCGCTGATGGGTTCGATGGAAAAATTACTGCCGCGCAGGATCGACGGGATCGTGAGCTTGCAGGGATAGCCGGCATCACAGAGGCCGTTCTTGAATCCCCCGACGGTCATGTTGGTGAGCTCACCGATCGCGTCGTTGATCACCTCATCACCGGCCTCGTCGAGTTCGGCCTCGGACATGCCCAGCAGGTGGCAGGTGCAAAGTCGGGCGAATCCGACATCCAAATGGAGATAGATGAGTCCGTTGATATCACCGATAAATCCGACGGTCCCGACCACTTGGGGGCGAGCCGACTCGGAGGTGGGTGAAGGAGCGTCCCCGGCCAATCCGGCCTGGGCGCTGAAGCTGGGCTCGCGGCCGAGCATGGTCTTAAAGACATCAGTGACGGCGCGGTTGATATACTCGCGGATCAGCGTTTCGGAGATTTCAGCAGTGGCGGGCATGGTGTGGATGGAGCTTGCCGGGTTTCCTGCTCTATCGGCCCATTTACGCGGGGGTTTAACGCGGATCGTGCGATTCTGCTCCGATTTCTACATAAGTGTTAAAAAATCCACCGGAGACGCACCCAACGAGTGCATCGCCTCCCTCCCCTTCCCTCGTCGGCGCTACCCGCGCACTGACGCTTCACCCGTCCTTCGGCCGTCAGGCGTCGGCTGAGTCCAGGCCAGCATCGATGGGGTCACCCGCTTCGCGATACTCCTGCAGTTTGTTACGCAAGGTGCGGATGCTGATGCCGAGTGCTTGGGCGGCTTGCGTGCGATTGCCGGAGGTCTGTTTCAAGGCCGCCCGGATGGCCTGTTTTTCGATCGCTTGCAGGCTGAGCACATTCCCCGCACCATCGATCAAGCCAGCGTCGGAAGAGGCCGGCATATTGGATGGAGTGAGCAGATCGATTGGCGCTTCTTCGACGATACCCGCCATCGTCCAGGGATGAGCCGTGGCCAGATCCGTGGGCGTAAGGTCCACCGGCAAGCCCAGCACGGCCGCAGTCACGGGGCGGCCGCTCTCCGAGAGAATCACCGCTCGCTCAATGGTGTTTTGCAGCTCGCGAACATTTCCCGGCCAGCGGTAAGCCAGCATCGTGGCGCAGGCGGAGTCGGAAAACCCGGTGACCTTTACGCCATGTTTGCGGGTGAAACGCTTGAGAAAGTGCTCGGCGAGCAGCGGGATGTCTTCCACGCGTTCGCGCAAAGCCGGCACGTGCACGGGAAACACATTGAGCCGGTAATAGAGATCCTGACGAAACTCGCCCTTGTTCACGTGCGCGAGGAGATCGCGGTTCGACGTGGCGATGATCCGGACATTCACCTTAATCGTGCGGCTGCCGCCCACGCGCTCAAACTCCCGCTCCTGCAGCACGCGCAGCAGTTTCGCCTGCAGCCCGGGCGGAATTTCGCTCACTTCGTCGAGGAGGAGCGTGCCGTTGTTGGCCAGTTCAAAACGGCCTTCCCGTCGCTCGGTCGCCCCGGTAAATGCGCCGCGCTCGTGACCGAAAAACTCGCTCTCGATGAGATTCTCGGAGATCGCCGCACAATTCATCTTGATGAACGGGTGCCCGCGACGCGGGCTGCGACGGTAGAATTCGCGCGAGATCATCTCCTTGCCGGTGCCGCTCTCTCCCGTGACGAGCACGGTGGCATCGGTGGGCGCCACGCGGTCGATCAACTGCCGTAGACGGGTCATCGCGGGACTGCGTCCGACCAGCAGCGCATCATCATCCTCGGGATCGTCGCTCAGGAGGCGATTAACGTGCAGGAGCTGCCGGTAGGTCTGCGCCTTCTTCAGGATGACGTCGATCTGCGAGGGCGAAAAAGGCTTGAGGACGTAGTCGAAGGCACCGGCCCGCATACACGAGACCGCTGATTCGATGGAGCCGAACCCCGTCACCATCACGACCAGCGGCCGCTCCGGCAGGGCCGAGACCTGTTCGAGAAACTTCAGGCCGTCTCCATCGGGCAGACGGAGATCGAGCATCATCAGATCAAACGGTTCGCGCGCGAGGTGAGCGGAGGCTTCTGCCAGACTCCCGGCACAACTGACCGGTAGCTTGTGCCGCAAAAAGATGCTCGTGAGCAAATTGCGGATGACCATGTCGTCTTCGACGATGAGGATTTTCTCAAATGACATGGGGCGGTTCGGTGGACGGGCAATTCGCCCGGAAGACACCCATTAGGAACACCGACCGCCGCCGTGCAAACAAATGTTCCACCTGACGACCTCTGCGTGAGAAAAAACGCCATCCACCGCCGGCAGATCAGACCGGGCTCGGCAACAGCGCACGGACCTGTCGGGTAACCTCCGCGGGCAAAAAGGGCTTGGGGAGAAAACCCGTCGGGCCGTCCGCCGCCAGCAAGGCGAGGAGTGCCCCCTGCCGGCGACCACTGGTCAGCAAGATCGGCAACCGGGGCACCGCCGTCCGCAGTTCGTGGCTCAGCGAGCCCCCATGGGCATCCGGCAAAGCACAGTCCACGACGAGGAGTGCGATCGACGCCTGATGGGCGGAGAAAAGACGGCGGCATTCGGCGCCGGAGCAAGCGTGTCGCACCGCGAAGCCACCGCGCTGCAGCAGTAATCCTAAAATCCGCAGTTGGAAGGCAGGTTTAGGTGCCAGCGGGGGCGGGCTTCGTGGTGTTTTGGCGGTGATCTGGAACAATATATTTCAACTGCGGCGCAGTTGTGCGGATCCACTCGTGGAGGCGGAG
>CANGHW010000092.1 GCA_947453695.1 Opitutia bacterium | reverse complement strand
GACTGAAGATCGCTACGCCTTGTCCGTTGGGCGCGAAGGCGGCCATGACATTAAGCGGCGGTTTGGCGCGGCCCCACGGCGGTCCAGGCGGCTGTTGTTCGTCGCGCCACTGGCCGGCTCCGAGGTAACTTTTCACGGCGGAGAAATTGCGGGTGAAGTAACAGGCGGGGACTTCCTGCGGGGAAAGTCGCGCCGGGCCCCAGCGGTCGCCGACCGTGCGTTGCGCGACGAACTCACACCGCACCCGCACGGTGTTGGACAGGCCGGGCTCGAATTCGGTCCACTGTCGCATGAGGGCGGCGGCCTCCTCGTCGGGCATGTCCCAGAGTTTCGGCACGGTCTCGGCGTAGAGGGTGGTCGCTTCGCGGCGTTCGAACACCGGGACGCGAGCCCAGGAGGCGACGCCCCCGCCCTGGATAGGATTCCAGGACCACGGGCTCCAGGACTTGCTCTGGCCCTCGGCGCGGCGGTCGAGGCGGAGACCGGCGTAGTAGGATTGCTGGATGAGGCGGCCGGGATCGGCCGAGTTGACCATGTTGCTCGGATACGCGGCCCAGGAGAGCCACGTGATCGCAGCGCCCTTGGCGCGATCAATGCCGACCTTGACGGTGCCGTTGTCAATCGTGAGCAGGTCCTCACTGCGCGGGGCGATGTTGGGCGTCGCAGCGCTGCCGGCCGCGAGGAAAGCAAGCAGCGCTAGCGCGCTTCCGAGCAGGCGAAGGCTGAAACGACTTTGGGAGCGGGGCTGGAGGTTCATGGCGTGGCAGTGCCGGGCGTCCACCAAGCGTCGAGCTGGCGGGTCATTCCAGCGACGCGGTCGGGCTGTTGCGCGGCGAGGTCGGTTTTCTCTGTCGGGTCAGATTGGAGATCATAGAGCTCAGGCTTGCCATGGGGGCGGTTGGGCGGGTTCGGCACGATGAGTTTGAACCAGCCGTCGATGACCCAACGGTGCTCGAGACTGCGGGTGGGGGCGTCGACGTCGGCGATGTTGTGAGCGTATTGCTCGCCAAAGAGCGCGGTGCGGCGCACGACCGAGGCCGGATCGGTGAGATTGACCCCGGGGAGGTCGGTGGGGAGCGGGGTGCCCAGCAGGCCGGCGAGAGTGGGCCAGAGGTCGGTGTTGCCGGCGAGGTGCTCGCGGTCGAGGCGTGGGGTGACGTGGCCGGGCCACGAAATCATGATCGGCGTGCGGTGGCCGCCCTCGTAGGGCGTGAGCTTCGAGCGCGGGGCGAAGACGTTGGGTTTTTCTGGATGTTGGATCCAGCCGTTGTCGGTGGTGTAGAGGACAATTGTATTTTTACGCAGGTCGTGGCGGTCGAGGTAGGCGAGGAGCTCGCCGCAGGTGCGGTCGAACCACTCGACGCTCGCCCAGTAGCGGGCCACGGGTTCGCTCGGCGCGACTTTGAGATACTTGGCTACGAGGTCAGCGGGCGCGTTGTGGGGCGAGTGGGGGAGCATCGGGGCATACCACACAAGCCAGGGTTGCGGGCCGGTGCGTTCGATGAATTGCGTAATGGGAGCGAGTCCCTGGCGACCGATCTCGAGTCCGAGCCCGCCGTGCCGGTCACCTTTGGCGGTGCCGACGGTCATGGCCTCGCTGAATCCGGCGCTCTGGACCGGATCGCCTTCCCACCACTTGCCCGTCTCGAACGAGCGGTAGCCACGCGTGGTGAGATCGCGGACAAAGTTCGGGCGCGAGCGGAAATTCGCGATGATGGTATCGTAGTAGCGCGCGTATTTCGGATTTTGCCGGCCAGTCTGGGGGTTGACGCCGGCATCGGGGAGGGCGGGGTCGTTACCGGTGACGCCGTGCTGATGCGGATAGAGTCCGGTCGCGATACTCGTGAGGGAAGGACGGCAGAGCGGGACCGGAGAATAGCCGCGTTGAAACGTGAGCGATTCCGCGGCGAGCCGGTCGAGGGCGGGCGTCGCTACGTGGGGATGGCCCATGAAACCGTAGTCCTGCCAACCCTGATCGTCGGAGATGATGACAAGGACGTTGGGGCGGGTGGGGACGGGCGTGGCGGCACCGAGCCCAAGGGCCACGGCGGCGAGACATGACGAGATGGCGACGCGCAGGAAGACGTTCATATCAGGTAACAACGAGTCGGGGGGGAAGGAGCGGGGCGGTGGGGCAAATCAGTCGGCGATGGAGTAGGCGCCGAAGTATCCGTGACGTGAATCACGTTCCTCTGATTACAGTGTCCTTCAAGGCTGAATCGGCTGTCGCTGGGGAACGCTTGGCCGGTCTGATTAATCAGCCGCAGATAGGTGATCGGGGCGCAGTGGATCGCCGAGGAAGTGGGGTAATCGCGTGAGTGAGGAAGTTCGTGCAGGTGAGTTTGGCGAAATTGCTTGTCAGCGTCATGGGCCGCCCCCTAATTCCGCCCCTCTGGTTAGGTCAGTGTAGCGCCGAGCTAGCTCAGTTGGTAGAGCAACGCTTTCGTAAAGCGTGGGTCGTCGGTTCAAATCCGATGCTCGGCTCCATTTTAAGAACCCCGCGTGGCTTCATCGCCCGCGGGGTTTTGTTTTGGCAGGCTTTTCGCCGTCGACGGATCCGGACGGACGCAATCTGGAGCCTACATTCAAGAATGGCTCCACGAAGTCATTCTCAGTTGTCCGAGATATTCTCGTCGTCCAACGGACCCTGGAGTTTGCGCAACAGTTTGAGGTCCTCGATATCGGTGAGGATGTTCTCTCGCAGGAGCTGCAAGCGGCGGTGCACGTCGAGTGTCTCAAGCAGTTTCTGCTTCAACTTTCCATCGTCGCAGAAGCTGTAGGCCGCGATGTCGGAGAAGGCCTCGGCATCTTCGACGCCCTTAATGAACTTCGTCATCTCGATCGGACAATTCGGGATGGCGCCGAGGCGCACGCGGGCCGTGATGAGGTTGGCGATCTCACGACGGAGTTCGGAGTTGTCTGGTTCAGGCGCACCGGGCTGCGAAGTGAGGGCGCGGATGCGGCCTCGCCGATAGGGTTCGTCAGTAACGATGGTAGATATCTCTACACGACACAGTCCTTGGATGAGGAGATTGGAGGTGCCATTGTCGTTTTCCTGGCAGGCGCGCACTATGCCCACACTGGCGACGCGATGCGGTGGCTCGAACTGCGTGGCATCCCTGGCTTGGCGAGGATCGATCCCGGCGACGGCAAAGAGGCGGTTGGAGGCGAGCACATCGCGCAGCATCTGGCGGTAGCGAGGCTCGAAGATGTGCAGCGGCATCAAGGCCTGGGGGAAAAACGCGACGCCGGGGAGCGTCATGACGGGCACCTCGTCGGGGAGCGTGATTTCCATTTCCATGGGAGCTAGGAGAGCTGCTTTTTCTGGAAGTTCAACTGTGACGCACTGTGCCATCGTGGTCAGGCGTGTGTCGCCTAGTGTGACACTACTGTGCCAGTGTGACGTGAATTGACCGGGGCGGGGCTTGGTAGGGAGGGGCGCGGATGTTTTCTAACTCATGGTTGATAGGTGTTAACGTAAAGGCGGGTCCCCGGGGCACATGCAGTGCTTAGTGAGGGGCATCATGAGTCGCATTCTTGGCATCGATCTAGGCACCACGAACTCCTGCATGGCCGTCATGGAAGGCGGAGAGCCCGTGGTCATTCCCAACGCTGAAGGCGCCCGCACGACCCCGTCTGTCGTCGCCTTCACTAAGACCGGCGAACGCCTCGTCGGTCAGGCGGCCAAGCGCCAGGCCGTCACCAACCCGCGCAACACTGTATTCTCCGCCAAGCGTTTTATCGGACGCAAGTTCTCCGAGACCGCCGCCGAGGCGAAGAATATGCCCTTCAAGGTAGTCGAAGGTAAGAATGGCGACGCCTACATCGAAGTGCAGGTCGGCGACAAGACCGAGACCTTCGCCCCGCAGCAAATCGCCGCGTTTGTGCTCGGCAAGCTGAAGGCGGATGCCGAGGCCTACCTCGGGGACAAGATCACGCAGGCTGTCATTACCGTTCCGGCTTATTTCAATGACTCCCAGCGTCAGGCCACGAAGGATGCCGGCAAGATCGCCGGTCTCGAGGTCCTCCGCATTATCAACGAGCCCACGGCCGCGTCTCTGGCCTACGGTCTCGACAAGAAGAAGGACGAAAAGATTTCTGTGTTCGATCTGGGTGGCGGCACCTTCGACGTGTCCGTGCTCGAAATCGGCGACGGTGTCTTCGAAGTGAAGGCCACCAACGGCGATACCCACCTCGGCGGCGACAACTGGGACGAAGCCCTGATCGGCTGGCTCGTCGAGACCTTCAAGAAGGAAAATGGCATCGATCTCCGCAAGGACCCGATGGCCCTCCAGCGTCTCAAGGAAGAGGCCGAGAAGGCCAAGATCGCACTTTCGTCGACCCAGTCCGTCGATATCAATCTTCCCTTCATCACGGCCGATGCCTCTGGCCCGAAGCATCTCAATGTGCAGCTCAGTCGCGCCAAGATGGAGCAGATTTGTGACTCGCTCTTTGAGCGCTGCATCGCCCCCTTCAAAAACTGTCTCAAAGACGCCGAGCTTACTTCAGCGCAGATCGATGAACTCGTGCTCGTCGGTGGCATGACTCGCATGCCCAAGGTCGTCGAGATCGCGCACAAGCTTGGTGGCAAGGCTCCGCACCAAGGTGTGAATCCCGACGAAGTCGTAGCGATTGGCGCTGCCGTGCAAGGTGGCGTGCTCAAGGGCGAAGTCCGCGACGTGCTCCTCCTCGACGTCACGCCACTCACGCTCGGTATCGAGACTGCAGGTCAGGTGGCCACGCCGATGATCCCGCGCAACACCACGATTCCCTCGAAGAAGACTCAGGTGTTTTCCACCTACGCCGACAATCAACCCGGCGTTGAAATCGTCGTCCTCCAAGGCGAGCGCCCGATGTCGAGCGACAATAAGAAGCTCGGCAACTTCAAGCTCGACGGCATCCCGCCCGCGCCCCGCGGCACCCCGCAGATCGAGGTCACTTTTGATATCGATGCCAACGGCATCCTCCACGTCTCCGCGAAGGATCTGGGCACAGGCAAGGATCACAAGATCACCATTCAGGGCTCCTCCGGTCTTTCGAAGGACGAAGTCGAGAAGATGACAAAGGAAGCCGAGCTTCACGCGGCCGAAGACAAAAAGCGCAAGGAAGCGGTTGAGTCGAAGAACCAGCTTGATTCGACGATCTACCAGATGGAAAAAACCATCAAGGATGCCGGCGATAAACTCCCGGCTGCCTCGAAGTCCAAATTTGAGTCGGCAATTGCCGATGCCAAGAAGGACCTTGAGAGCAACGACGGCGACCGCATGAAGGCTGCCGTGGAAAAGCTCACCGCCCTCGGTGGTGAACTTTACGCTGAAGCCCAGAAGGCCACGGCTGCTGCGGGTGCGACCGCTGATGCGGGCGCCGCCGGTGCTGCCGACGCGGGTCCCAAACCCGAAGGCTCCACGAAGAAAACCGAAAAGAAGGCCGACGTGGTCGATGCCGACTTCGAAGTCGTCGACGACAACAAGAAGAAATAACTTTCAGCCCTGTGCGCGCCTGCAGCGAACATTCGCGGCGGGCGCGCTTGGTCGAAAACCCAAAAACAAACATCCACCTCTAGTTCCAACCCAACCAAAGATGGCTAACGTCAAAATCAAACCCAGCGGGGATCGTGTTCTCGTCGAGCACATCGAAGAAAAAGAGCAGGTCCGCGGCGGTATCATTATCCCGGACAGCGCCAAGGAAAAGCCGCAGGAGGCGAAAGTGATCGCTCTCGGCACTGGCAAGAAGGGCGAGGACGGCAAGCTCTCGACCTTTGAAGTCAAAGTCGGCGACAAGGTGCTCATCAGCAAATACGGCGGCACCGAAGTGAAAATCGACGACAAGAAATACACGCTCGTGCGCGAGGACGACATCCTCGGCATCATCGGCTGAGCCGGGTTTCGTTCCGTCTCTCAATTCTCAACACTCAACTAATTACTCATCCACATGGCTGCTAAACAACTCATCTTCGACGAGACAGCTCGTCAGAAAATCCTCCGCGGCGTCGAGCTCCTCTCGAAAGCCGTCAAAGTCACCCTCGGGCCCAAGGGCCGCAACGTCGTCATCGACAAGAAATTTGGCTCCCCGACCGTCACCAAGGACGGCGTGACCGTCGCCAAGGAAGTCGAGTTGCCCGATCCCTACGAGAACATGGGCGCGCAGATGGTGAAGGAAGTCGCCTCCAAGACCTCCGACGCTGCCGGCGACGGCACCACCACCGCGACCGTCCTCGCCGAGGGCATCTACCGCGAAGGTCTCAAGAACGTCACCGCGGGTTCCAACCCGATCTTCCTCAAGCGCGGTATCGACAAGGCCGTTGAGGCCGCTGTCACCGAGCTAGCGCGCGTTTCCAAAAAGGTCTCCGACCGCGAGGAAATCCGCCAGGTCGCCACCGTCTCCGCCAACTGGGACACTGAGATCGGTGATATCATCGCCGACGCCATGGACAAGGTCGGCAAGGACGGCACCATCACCGTCGAAGAAGCGAAGTCGATCCAGACCACCCTCGACGTCGTCGAAGGTATGCAGTTCGACAAGGGCTACCTCTCGCCCTACTTCACGACCAACGCCGAGTCGCAGGAAGCTATCCTCGAGGACGCCTACGTGCTCATCCACGAGAAGAAGATCGCTAACCTCCAAGAGTTCCTCCCGCTCCTCCAGACTGTCGCCAAGAGCGGCAAGCCCCTCCTCGTCATCGCCGAGGAAGTGGAAGGCGAAGCCCTCGCGGCCCTCGTCGTGAACAAGATCCGCGGCACAATCAATGTGTGTGCGGTCAAGGCCCCTGGCTTCGGCGACCGCCGCAAGGCCATGCTCGAGGACATCGCGATCCTCACCGGTGGCAAGTGCATCACCGAAGATCTCGGCCTCAAGCTCGAGAGTCTCACCATCTCCGACCTCGGCCGTGCGAAGCGCATCGTCGTTGACAAGGAGAACACCACGATCGTCGAGGGTTCGGGCAAGTCGTCCGACATCCAAGGCCGCGTGAAGCAGATCCGTCGCCAGATCGACGAAACCACTTCCGACTACGATCGTGAGAAGCTCCAAGAGCGCCTCGCGAAGCTCGCCGGTGGCGTTGCCGTGATCAATGTCGGCGCCGCGACCGAAGCCGAGATGAAGGAAAAGAAGGCCCGCGTCGAAGACGCCCTCCACGCCACCCGCGCTGCGGTGGAAGAGGGTATCGTCGCCGGCGGTGGCGTCGCGCTGCTCCGCACCGCGAAGGTCATCGACGCCCTCCAGCTCGAGGGTGACGAGAAGATCGGTTCCCAGATCGTGCGTCGTGCGATCGAGCACCCGATCCGCATGCTCTGCTCGAACGCAGGTGTTGAAGGCGCGGTTGTCGTTGGCGAGATTCTCGCTGGCAAGGGCAACTTCGGCTACAACGTCGCGACCGACAAGTATGAGGACCTCGTGAAGGCTGGCGTCGTCGACCCGACGAAGGTCACGCGCACCGCGCTCCAGAACTCGGCCTCCATCGCCGGTCTCCTCCTGACGACCGAGTGCATGATCACCGAGATCCCGGAAAAGAAGGAAGCTCCTGCTGGCGGTGGCCACGGCCACGGCGGCGGCGGCATGGACTACTAAGTCACCTCTGCGATTCCCGCGCGGTCCCGAGTGACCGCACGTTTTTGAAAAGGCGCACCGCTCCCGCGGTGCGCCTTTTTCATTTCCTTCCGCCGTAGCCCGCCTCGTGAGCGGCTGGATGAGTTTTCCCAAACGAGTCCGCTGCCGGAGCGTCGCCGCGAGTGCCTGGGAGTGGAATAGCACCTGCCGTGAGGTGGACAGGGCTTTGCGCCCCGACACTTCGCGCCCGAAGCTGCGCACTCGAGCGAGTGAACCTTAACAACGATTGCCCCGCGGTTCGTGAACTGCTTTCACTCCCGCATGAAACGCGCTTTCCCCGCCGCCCTTCTCGCGCTCTTCGTCTCTGTCCAGTTCGCATTCGCCGCCGCCGCGCCGAACGCTGTGCCCGCAGCGAGCGCTGTCACGCCGCCGCTCAATCCGCCGAACGTCTTCTCCGCCCCTGAGAGAATCCGCCCGCTTAAGATTGCGATTTATGACGGCGATGGCTCCACGGCGAAAGGCATCGCTGCCGTCAGTGCCCGCGCCTCGCAACTTCCCGGCGCCAAGCTCACTTCCGTCAAGGCAGCCGACATGGGCACCCGCGATCTCGCCGAATTCGACATTGTGATCTTCTCCGGCGGCAGCGGCAGTGCGCAGTCGAAAGCTATCGGCGAGGCCGGCCGCAAAAATGTTCGTGCGTTTGTCGAGCGGGGTGGTGGCTACCTCGGTATTTGCGCGGGTGCTTATCTCGCCTGCGCCGGTTTCGATTGGGGCCTCGGCATCCTTAACGCGAAGACTGTTTCGCCCAAGTGGCGTCGCGGCGGTGGCATGGTGCGCGTTGAACTCACCGACTCGGGTCGCGACCTCCTCGGCCCGGTAAATGGGGCATTCACGATTCGCTACAACAACGGCCCGATTATCCAGCCGCTTGGCCGCGCTGATTTGCCGCCCTATCAAGTCGCCGCGCTTTTTCGCACTGAACTCGCGAAAAATGACACTCCCGTCGGCGTCATGCTCAGTTCTCCTGCGGTTGTCTACTCGCCCTTCGGTCAAGGCCGAGTCGTGACGATCAGCCCGCATTCCGAAGACACGCCCGGACTCGAAAACATGATTCCGCAGGCGCTCGCTTGGCTCGGAACGAAGTGAGCTATTGGGGTTGTGGGGCGGGCTCTACGCCCGCCGTTGTCCGGGCTCTACACTGGTCCGATGTGCGCTGTTTCCTGTTGCGTCGCTCTATGGGCGCCGAGCTCCAGGGCACTGTGGCTATAGGGCATCGCTAAACATTTCCAAACATTCTGCGCCTGCGGCTCCACTCCAGCTTGCACCCGCAGATTGACCGTCTCCCGCGCTATCCGCACCCTTCGCCCATGGAAGTCATCTTTCTCGGCACGGGCACGTCGCAAGGCGTGCCGATGATCGCCTGCGATTGTGCGGTCTGCACGTCGCCCGATCCGCGCAATCGGCGCACGCGTGCGTCCATCCATGTAGTGATGGACGGCTTGCACGTGCAGGTCGACGCGCCCCCCGAGTTTCGGCTTCAGTGTCTACGGGAGAATATCCGGGCGCTGGACATCTTCATTCTCACTCATGGTCACGCCGATCACATTACAGGCATGGACGATTTGCGCCGCTTCTGCGATCTGCTCGGCGGTCGCGCGCTCACCGTGCACACGACTGAAGAGGGAATGAGTCGCGTGCTGGCGATGTATCCCTACGCGATGAGCGAGCTTCCCATCGCGAAGGGCTACGCCGCGTTCAAACTCGTCGGCATGCCCACGGTGCTCGATCTCCCGCAGGGCACGATCCAATCTACTCTGCTACCCCATGGCGGGATCAACACCCTTGGCCTGGTCTTTGCGGAGCGTAGCAGTGGGAAAAAATTTGTATACTATACCGATTGCAAACGCGTCCCGCGTGAGGCGGTGGAGTTCGCCCGGGGAGCGGACGCGGTGTGCCTCGATGGACTGCGCCCGCTGCCGCATCCGTCCCACATGTCCATCAGCGAAGCGTGTGAAGTGGCCCGCGAGATCGGCGCTGAGCAGACGTGGCTGACCCATCTCACCCATTTGACGGATCACGGGGCGGACGAGGCCGCACTACCTGCAGGGGTTAAGTTTGCCTACGACGGACTGCGCCTGGTGCTCTGAATAGTATTCTAGAGGGGAGGGATGGTTGGGATATTCTGATGGGGCCTGTTGCGGCGAATTCCGAATAGAAATCGCCCTGCGGAACTACGCCGTGGCTTCTAAACCGTTTTAGCAGGGAACCGGGGCTTGTCTCGGGCGTCTTTCGCGCCAGCAATCTTCCTTTCGCCGCATTACTTTGTCATGAAACGTTTCAAGCTCCCTCTCATCATCGTTGGTAGTCTCGCCTCACTGGTTCTTGTCGCCGTGGTGCTCGCCTTCACGTCTGGTGTTCAAACATGGGCCGTGCGTCGGGCCACCGCCGATCTCCCAGGTCTGAAGCTCGACGTAGGGAATGTCGCCGCCGGCCTCTCGTCGGCCGAGCTACGCGATATTCGCGTGGAACAGGATGGAATCATCATCGTTGCGAAAGAAGTAACTGCGACCTACTCCGCGACTGACTACCTCTCTGGCCATCGCATCACAGTGGGGAATGTGGCGGTCCGCGGTCTGGAGATCGATGCCCGCAAGCCGACTGCGAAAAACGCCCCCAAGCCCGCGGAAGCCGCCCTCGCGCCCTTCGCCGGCATTTTGAATGCCATCCGCCTTCCCGGGGAAGTCCGCCTCGGCCGCATCGAGCTCGAAGCCAAAGTTCTTCTCCCGGATAACCAGACCGCCACGCTCACGCTCGAAGGCGGCGGAATTGCTCCCGGCCAATTCGGCACGATTAAATGGAAGGCCTCCTTTGCCGACGCGCGTAAAGGCACCGCACTCACCGCTGCTCAGACTGCCGGCGAAATCAAAGTCCGCAGCACGACCGATCTACGCATCGACGCCATCGAGATTGTCGGCGACGCCGGCGCGACCGGGCCGAGCCTACCGAGCGACCGCGTGAAACTCGAAGTGAAACTCGCCCAAGCCGCCGCCAATTCTGGCGAGACCGTCTCCGCCCGTGTCGGCCTGGTCCGCGGTGCGAACGTCGAGCCGCTCTTCAATACCCAAGTCGCCTACGCCGCCGGCAAACCCACGCTCAGTGGCACCTGGAATCTTGCTGTCCGCAGTGAGCAACTCGCCGCAGTCCTCTCCGGCCTCGGCCTTCCTGAGGTCGCGCTGGCAGGCGAGGGGAGCTTCACCTTCAACATCGAAACCGGTGCCGCCACTGCCGCGGGCACACTCGATGGTCAGGTCTCGAAGCTAGAGAAACTCGGTGCCGAGCTCGCTGCCATTGGTTCGCTTAAGCTCCGCGCCGCCTTTGATGGCGCCACGGGCAAGGATGCCGCGCAGCTCGGCAAGTTCGAGTTCGAGGTCGCCACGGCCGATGGCCGCAAGTTCGTCACGCTCGCTGCGCAGCAGAAACTTTCCTTCGCTTTCAAGGATCAGCGCCTCACGGCCGAGCGGCCAGGAGCCGAGCTTCTTCGTCTCGCGCTTATCGGCGTCCCGCTTGCCTGGGCCCAGCCCGTCTTGAAGCCGCGCACGATTACCAGCGGCGATCTCTCCGGCGTTTTCGTCGTCGGTGCCGAGCTCGATGGCAGCCGCGTGAAGCTCAGCACCGTCGAGCCGCTCACGCTCCGCACCGTCACGCTGCGCGAAGGGGATAAGATCCTCGCTGATCGCGTCACGCTTTCGGTCAGTCCGCGCGTCGACTACACCGCCGCCCGCATCGTCGCGGAGTTGGAGAAGCTCACCATCTCCACCGCCGATGGCGACTCCCTCACTGGCAAGCTCTCGGCTGATGTCATCAACGGCAAAGTCCCCGCGATCACCTTCGCCACGCAGCTCTCCGGCCGCCTCGCGGCCCTGGTTAAACCCTATCTTCCCGCCGAGGTCGGTGCGCTCACCCTCGCCGTCAATACCCAGGGACGTATCGAGGGCAACGCCCTCCAAATCTCTGCGCTCAAGCTCCAAGTTGACCGTGAGGGTGGGGCAGTGCTCGCCGCCATCGAGGCGCTTCAGCCGCTCACTGCCGACATCGCCACGCAAAAAGTGTCTACCCCCAATGCCGGCTCGCCCGCCGCCCGCGTGCGCTGGGGCGACATCCCACTCGGCTGGGCCGAGCCCTATGTTGCCCAGTCGAAGCTTTCCGGCCAATTCGTCGCCGGCGCGATTGAGGTTTCATTGCCCGGTGCCGACGTGATCTCCGTCCGTGCTCTGGAGAAGATTGCCACACGCAATACGAGCGTCGCGATGAACGGTCAGGAGTTCCTTCGCGCCGCCGATTTCTCCACCGACCTCAACGCCACGTGGAAGACCGGCACGCTCACGGCCGAGATCAAGCAGCTCGAGCTCCGCCAGGGCACGGTCTCGCTCCTTTCCGCCTCCGTCGCCGGTGAAGTCACCCCCGGCAAAGCTCTCCGCGCGTCCGGCCGTGGCACCGTCAATGCGGACTTTGCCGCTCTCGCCAAACAGCCCGCGCTCGCCGCACAGCTCCCGCTCCTCCGTGGCACTGTTGCTGTAAAATTCGACGGCGCGATGGCCGACGGCGTGACGGGCAAGGTCAGCATTGCCGCGCAGAATCTCGTCGCCCGCCAAGATGCTCTCGCCCTCGGCTCGATGGACCTCTTCGTCGACGCCAAGCTCGACGCCGCCAATTCCGGCGCAGTCACCACTAAGCTTGTTGTTACGAAAGACGGCCGAAAATCCGACGTCACCCTCGACGGCAAAGTCGGAGTAAAGCCCGGCGCGGTCTCTTTCGATGGTCGTGTTACGGGCGAGCAGCTCATCGTCGACGATTTACAGGCCTTCGCCGCGCTCGGTGCCACGCCGCCGCCTACGGCTGCTTCCGTTTCCTTGAAACCGGCCGCGCCTCCCGCGCCTGCGCCGCGCCCGGCTAGCTCTGCCACCGTTGCAGCGGGAGCTGCGCGGTCTACCGGCCCGATTAAAGATACGACCCCCGTTTGGGCCGGCTTCACCGGTCGCGTCGATTTGAACATCAAGACGATCAAGCAAGGCACCGCCACCACGCTCAGTGATCTGCGTGGCGCTCTTGCCGTAAGTGATACGCGCCTCACGGTTGAGAATTTCTCTCTGCGGGCCAACGGCAACCCAGTGAAGCTAGCGACCATTATGTCTTTTGATGTGAAGCAAGCCCGTCCCTACGCACTTGCAGGCACGCTTGATATCCCCGGCTTCGACGTCGGCGAGTTTCTCAAAAAGGCGGATCCTTCCACGCCGCCCGCGCTTGAGACGACGTTTACGATAGCGACAAAGTTTAGTGGCACGGCGGCGAACCTTGGCGAGTTTGCCGATCGGATTCAGGGTCAGTTCGACTTCAAGGGTTCGAAGGGGATTCTCCGTGCGCTCAATAAGAAGGCAGAAACTACCTCAGCCGTAAGCGGATTGCTCGGCCTCGCCGCCGGCCTTGCTGGTCAACAAAAACTCGCCTCGGGCCTAACTGGAGCCGCCGAGCTCGCCCAGCTTCTCAAGGATGTTCCTTTCGATGGAATCACCGTGCAAGTGGAGCGCGGCGCCGACGCCGCGATCGTGGTGAAGTCCCTCGAAATCATTTCGCCGATGATGCGCCTGACCGGAGCTGGCCGTATCGATTCGAAGCCGGGTAAACCCTTTGCCACGAGCCCACTTTCGCTTGAACTCCAACTCGCCGCGAAAGCCCAGCTTGCCAATGGGCTCAATCAGGCCCGTCAACTGAGCGGTAAGACCGACAATAAAGGCTACTATTTGATGGCCACTCCTTTCAGTCTCGCGGGCACGGTGGAGAAGCCGGACTCGTCTGATTTTTGGAAGAACCTCACTCTCAACACGGCAAGCGGCTTCCTTCGCTAGTTGTTTGTGCGTTTGGCCTCCTTATTTGAGGGCGTCTTGTAACGCATAGTTCGTTCAGCGGTGCCACGCACCATTCTGTCGCCCGCCCGCGCTCTTAGCGCCGGCGGGCGATTTTGTGTCATAGCCTAACTTCCTCAGAATCAGGGCTTGATTTAATTCATACTGAGTTAATGTAGATTAACTCAGTAGTGACGACATGAAGCTCTCTAAAAAAGGTGAATACGCGCTCCGTTCCCTGATCAACCTTGGCATTGCCGCCGAAGTTAAGCGATCACTCGTGCAGGTCTCCGAGCTCGCCGAAAACGAGCAGATCCCCGGCAAGTTCCTCGAGCAGATCATGCAAGCGTTGAAAGAGGCCGGCTACGTCGAGTCGGTGCGCGGCAAGTTTGGTGGCTACCGACTCGCGAAGCCCGCCGGCAAGATCACGATCGGCGAAGTCGTTCGGATCATTGATGGGCCGTTGGCTCCAATCGGCTGCGTGAGTCAGACCGCTTACGAGAAGTGCACCTGTCCAGACGAGGCCCACTGCGGTCTGCGCATGTTGATGCTCGATGTGCGCAATGCGATCGCCGGTATTCTAGACCGTTACACCTTGGGCGATGTCGTCGAAGTCACGCTTCGCAAACTGCGCCGAGACAATCTGCCACTACCGTTTTCGCCGGAGGCCGACGCTGCTGAGACGTCGCCCGTCCGTATTCCTGCCCGTCACGCCCGCAAGCTCGCCCGCCAAGGCTCGGCTGGTCGCCTCGATGAAACCGAGGGCGTCCTTCACCAGCTACTCGGCGACTACACGATCTAAACTGCTGCTGTCCGTCCCCCGCTGCCATGTCCGCTCTCGAATCTTCTGCCTCGTCCACCTCTTCCTCCGCTGCCGCGGCCTCTGCGTCGCCCGATTGGATTGCGCTCGTTCGCGAAAAAGTTGAGAGCCTCCGCTTCGGTGTCGTGCAACTCACCGTGCACGACGGTCGCGTCACCCAGATTGAGCGCACCGAAAAGACGCGCCTCCCCGCCTCTCGCGACGGTCTCTGACCGCCCTGCGCATGTCCGTCCGTTCGCGCCGCCTTTCTCCTTTTCGCCCACCGGCTACCCGTCGGAGGCATCTTCGTCTAATCAAGTCCCAACCATCGAGAACGCTGACCCGACCACGGGAAGTTTCGCTCACCGAGCAAACCAGTCACGTTCCCATGCAAGCCCTCCTGTCCCTGCGCACGGCGCTCCTCGCGACCGTCGCCCTTACTGTTTCGCAATCGGCCCGCGCGGCCGATAGCGTCGAATTCTCCGCGCTGCGCGACCAAGTCCGCGCTCTTGAGCAACAGCTCAAAATTCTGGCCCGCCAGATCGAGCTTAAGGACGAGGCCGCATCGGCGGCATCGGCTCCGGTCGTTACGGCGAGCCCCGCCGGATTCGCGGTGACATCGGCCGATAAAAAATATCGCCTGCGATTCTGGGGTAACGCTCAGGCTGACGGCCGATTCTTCCTTGGTGATAATACCAACGGCAATGACACCTTCCTGATCCGTCGACTGCGACTCAGTTTCGAGGGCAACGTAGGGGAAAAATTTGCCTTCCGCCTCATGCCTGATTTCGCACCCGCGACATTCAATTTGCTGGAGTCATACGTCACCTACCAGCACTCGCCCGAATTCAATGTTCTCGTCGGAAAAACGAAGTCTCCTTTCGATATCGAACGCCTCGTTTCTCAGACCGACATGCCCTTCATCGAGCGCGGTTACACCACCAGCCTTGGACCGAATCGCGACATCGGAGTCCAGTTTTTCGGCGACCTTGCGGGCGGCACCGTCACCTACCAACTCGCCTGGCTCAACGGCGCACGCGACAATGACACTACAATTACCGACACCGACGACGGTAAAGAAGTTGTTGCCCGCGTTTTTACCCATCCGTTTCGAAACCAAGCTGGCTCTCCTCTACAGGGGCTAGGTTTCGGTATCGCCGCAACCAAGGGTGGTAAGAACACCGGAACGCCGAACACCTACCGCACGAACGCACAGCAGACCTTTTTCTCCTGGCGTGGCACCGTCGTGAACAATGGCCAGCATGTGCGCGTCGAGCCCCAAGCCTATTATTACAACGGATCTTTGGGGCTGATTGGCGCATGGGCGTCATCGCAGCAAGCGCTCTCTGTCGGGCCTGCAGCCAGCACCCGCACCCTTACGAAAACTGCTTGGTATGCGGCTGCGAGCTGGGTCCTCACGGGCGAGGATTCCACCTATAAGGGTGTTACACCGGCTACGAATTTCAGCTGGAGCGATGGCACATGGGGAGCCTTCGAACTCGCTGCTCGCTACGAGGAATTCAAAATCGACGACGATGCGTTCCCGGTTTTTGCGAACCTCGCCACTTCAGCGAACCGAGCCAAGGGCTCCACGCTCGGCCTCAATTGGTATCTCAGCCGAAATCTAAAGGCGGTCGTGAATTTTGAGCACACTGACTTCGACGGCGGCACGAGCAATATCGTCACACGCGAAAGCGAGAACGCCATCTTCACTCGCCTCCAAGTTCGCTACTAATCCGACACGCCCAGCCACTCACTTTTTCCAAACTTTTGTCCCATGAAATTTAAATCTCTGCTCGTCTCGCTGCTCGCCTTCATGGCGGCCGGCGCCGGCTTCGCCAAGAATATCGAGCTCCTCAATGTCTCTTACGATCCGACGCGTGAACTCTACGTCGAATTCAACAAGGCCTTCGCCACTTACTGGAAAGCCAAGACCGGCGACACCGTCACCGTGAAGCAATCCCACGGCGGATCGGGCAAACAAGCCCGCTCGGTGGTGGATGGACTTCCGGCCGATGTCGTCACGCTCGCCCTGGCAGATGACGTGAATGCTCTCAGCAATTTTGGTAAGCTCATTCCCGCGGATTGGCAGAAGCGACTCCCGAAGAATTCTTCACCCTACACGAGCACCATCGTATTCCTCGTGCGCGCTGGGAATCCGAAGAAGATCAACGACTGGAACGACCTCGTGAAGCCCGGTGTCTCGGTTATCACGCCGAATCCCAAGACGTCGGGAGGGGCGCGGTGGAATTACCTCGCCGCGTGGGAGTTTGCCCGCCGTCAACCCGGCGGTAGCGACGCCACGGCCAAGGAATTCGTCAAGGCGCTCTTCAAGAATGTTCCGGTGCTAGATTCCGGCGCGCGAGGATCGACCACAACCTTCGTCCAACGCGGTGTCGGCGATGTGCTGCTCGCCTGGGAAAACGAGGCCTTCCTCGCGCTCAAGGAATTCGGCAAGGACAAGTTCGAGATTGTCGTTCCCTCGGTCAGCATCCTCGCCGAGCCGAGTGTCAGTATTGTGGACAAGGTTGTGAAAAAGAAAGGGACCGAGACCGTGGCCAAGGCCTACCTCGATTATCTCTACTCGGACGAGGGCCAGGATATCGCTGGCCGGAATTTTTATCGCCCGACGTCGCCTGTCGCGCTGGCCAAATATGCCTCAGTCTTCCCAAAGATTGAATTGGTGACGATCGACGGAGCGTTTGGTGGCTGGCCCAAAGCCACAAAGGAACACTTCGCCGATGGCGGAGCCTTCGACCAAATCTACGTGAAATAACGAATACGGGGCGGACTTCGGTCCGCCCTTTTTCCGCATGTCCGCCACCGTTCCGCGCTCTTCGCCCATGAGCTTCGACTCTTCCCGCTCTGCGACCGAATCCCGTCCCGTGCCGCCCACCGAGACCCTGGCGTTGCGCCTCGGCGCGCTCACCGCTCGGGCCCAACAGGATTGTCATCTCTTCGCGTCGCCGCTCGGGCCGTTCTACATCGGCGGTCGCAGTGCGTGGCTCTCTCGTTTCGTGTTTTTCGGCCCGCACGCCTCGGATGCCGCGTGGCGCCTGGCGTTTCTTTCCGGCTTTGATGCGCGCGATCATCGGCTCTCGCATGCCCTCGTCGGGTTGGTGGAGCGCCTGACCGCAGACGCCGCCGATGGTCACGGCCTCGACCTGACTTTTTTCCCGCAGATCGATGTAGCCGGTCTAGCGGGGGACTTCGCGCCCCGCGACTTGGCTCACGCGCACTGGGCGCGGAGCACCGCGCCGGAGATTGCGCTGCTCGAGCGCGACGCCCGTAGCCGCGGCTATCACGGCTACATCCGTGTCGAGGCCGCGTCTCCCGGTGAGGAGATCATCACGCTTCGCGTGCGCGAGCCTGCCGGTCTCGCCTACTCGCCTGACGTCGAGTTGATCTCGTCGGACGATGTCGCACCGTTCCCGGTGCGCTTCGAACGTGGCGAGGCAGGACGCGCGCCGTCCGATGGGCCGCTTTCCGTCGCGGAAGATCTGTCCGTGCAACCCTTCGAACTTACGCTCCGCGTCCCCGCCGCGTGGCCTGACGAAATCCAGCACGAAGCCGTAAGTAGCATTCTCACGCGCTTCCTCCATCGCTACCGCGCCTTTCAGGCTTACGGCCAGCATCTCTAAGTCCCGTCGTTAACTTTCGCATGGTCTCCCTCCTCAACAACGACTGTCCGCGCGAGGTGCATTCTCTCGTGGGGCCGCTCGTGGAGTTGGCAGGGCAGGGAAGCGGTTGGACTCACGGCTCGGTCGGCGAGTTTACGCACGCTGGGCGCACGCATCGCATCCCGCGTTTCCGCTTCGCCGGACCGACGACCGGCTCTGAGCCTGTGCGCCTCGGCTTGTTCGCTGGGGTCCACGGCGATGAGCCCGCCGGATGCGCCGCCTTGGTCGAGTTCGCCGCGGCCATTGCCGCCGACCCAATACGGGCCGCCGGTTACGAGCTCTGGATCTATCCCGTCGTCAACCCCACCGGCTACGAAGCCGGCACCCGCGAAAATGGCCACGGCCGCGATCTCAATCGCGAGTTCTGGCGCGGCTCCGCGCTGCCCGAAGTTCAGCTCCTCGAGACTGAGCTGCGTGCGCGGCGTTTTCACGGCCTGCTCACGCTCCATGCCGATGACACTTGCGAGGGCCTTTACGGCTACTCGCATGGTCGCACGCTCGACGAGGCGCTGCTCCAACCCGCTCTGCGCGCCGGCGAACGAGTGATCCCGCGCGACCGCCGGCCTGTGATCGACGGTTTCGCTGCGCGCGATGGGGTGATTTGTGAGTGTTTTCAGGGGGTGCTCTCGGCGCCCGCCGAGCAGCAGCCTCGGCCCTTTGATGTCATATTTGAAACGCCCGCGCTGGCGCCCTTCGCCTTGCAAGTGGCCGCGGCTGTCGCTGCATTGGACACGATTGTCGCCGAATACCGCGGCTTCATCGCTTACGCTCAAGATCTCTGATGTCCCTGCTCGGCAAACAACGCTCCATCCTCCCCGGCTTTGGGCTCTCGCTCGGCTTCACGCTGGCCTATCTCGGCCTGATCGTGCTGCTGCCTCTTTCGGCGGCTTTTATCAAGACGGCCGGAATGAGTTGGGACGATTTCGTGGCCGCCGTCGCCTCCCCACGCGTGCTTGCCTCCTATCGGGTGAGTTTCGGCATCGCCCTCCTTGCCGGCGCGGTTAACGCCTTCTTCGGTCTCATCGTCGCTTGGGTGCTCGTGCGCTATACTTTTCCGGGTAAACGCATCGTCGACGCTCTTGTCGATCTCCCGTTCGCGTTACCCACCGCGGTCGCCGGGATTGCACTCACCGCCATTTACGCCCGCAACGGTTGGGCCGGCGGCCTCGAGCCCGTCTGGGCCGGCGGTGTTGCGTGGCTCGGTAAGTTCATCCCGTCGGCACCGTGGGCTGACTGGCTAGGCGTCAAAATCGCCTACGACCGCCCGGGCATCTTCATTGCGCTCACGTTCATCGGCCTCCCGTTCGTCGTGCGCACTCTTCAACCGGTGCTTGAGGAACTTGAGCCCGAGCTCGAGGAGGCTTCCGCCAGCCTCGGTGCCACGCGGTGGCAGACGCTGCGCAAGGTTGTATTTCCCGAGCTATTGCCCGCGCTTATTACAGGCTTCGCCCTCGCTTTTGCCCGGGCCGTCGGCGAATACGGTTCGGTTGTCTTCATCGCTGGCAACCAGCCGCTCCATAGTGAAATCACCCCGCTCCTCATTATCACCAAACTCGAACAGTATGACTACCGTGGCGCCACCGCGCTCGCCGTCGTCATGCTCCTCGCGTCGTTCGTGCTGCTGCTGTTGATCAACCTGCTCCAAAAGTGGAGCCGCCGCCACCACGCCGTCTGATCCACATTTCTTTTCGCCTCGTCTTTCCTTCCCT
>CANGHW010000091.1 GCA_947453695.1 Opitutia bacterium | reverse complement strand
GTTACTCAGGCGGTCGTGGTCAATCCGACGCCAGCCGATGAACAGCGCCGGCTCCAGGCAGTGGCTGATGAGGTTTCGCGCCGCCGCGCATTGCGCGAACAAGCCCAGCAACAGATGAACCAGGGCGGTCCTCCGGGCGGAGCCACTCAGGCGCCGGGCGCACCTGGCCAGCCGCGGCGCCCTTAGAGACGAGCTCGGTGTAGGATTTCTGCGGGAAACCAAATATTTCGTGCGCCAAGGCGGTGCGTAGGTAGCGTGTCGTGCTCCATGCCCGCCGCGTCCGCCACTCCGTCTCCCACCACGCCGTCGAACAGCGTGTTGATCCGGCGGCTGTTCGGCCTCGCGTGGCGTTATCGCCTGCATTGCCTGCAAGTGCTCGGTCTGCAACTCGCGTTGCTGACGATGGGTATTGTGGGACTCGGCTTTACCGGTCTCGGCATCGATTATATCCGGCATCGCATCGACGGCACGCCGCTCACGCAAAACCGGCTGCATCTCTCCCTGCCGACCGAATGGCCACCGCTCCACGTGCTCGCCCTGCTGGCCGGACTGATTCTCGTCCTCGCGCTCGGTCGTGCGTTGCTCAACTACGCCTACGCCATCTCGCTCAACATTCTCGTGCAGCAAAAACTCGTCGTGGATCTGCGCGGCGAAGTTTACGAAAAACTCCAGCGCCTGAGCTTTCGGTTCTTCGACGTGAACTCCACCGGTTCGATCATTACGCGCGTGACGGGCGACGTGCAGGCGGTGCGGATGTTTGTCGATCAAGTGCTCATGCAGAGTGTGATCATGGTGATTTCGCTGACGGTCTATGTGATCTACATGGTCAGCCTTCATCCGGGGCTCACGCTGGCCTGTCTGGCGACGACGCCGGTGCTCTGGGTGATGTCGGCCTGGTTTTCGCGGAAGATTCAGCCGCAATACGCGCACAACCGCACCCTCGTCGAACGCATGGTGCAGACGCTGGCGGAGAGTATCCAGGGCATCGCCGTTACGAAGGGCTTCGGGCGCGAAGCGGAGAACCGCGCCCAGTTCGACGCCGCCAATCAGGCATGCTTCGACCAGCAGCGTGGAATTTTTTGGCGCCTGAGCCTCTTCACGCCAGCCATCGGATTTCTCACCCGCATCAACATCATGGTGCTGCTCGGTTATGGCGGTTGGTTGGTGGCGCATGACCGCCTGCCCTTCGGCACGGGACTGATCGTCTTTGCGGGCCTGCTCGAGCAGTTTTCCGGGCAGATCAACAACGTCGCCAATATCGTAAACAGCGTGCAGCAGTCGCTCATCGGGGCGCGTAGGGTATTCGAGATTCTTGATGCGCCCGTCGAAGTGAAGAACGCGCCGGATGCGCAGCGTTGTCCGAAACTCCGGGGCGAGGTGCGTTTCGAGAACGTTTCTTTTACCTACGACGGCGCCGAGGCCGTTGTGCGCGAGATTAACCTCTCGGTGAAACCGGGCCAGTGCGTCGCGATTTTGGGTGCGACCGGAGCGGGAAAGAGCGTGCTGATGAGCCTGATTCCGCGCTTCTTTGATCCGACCTCAGGCCGGTTACTCCTCGATGAGGTCGATGCGCGTCACTTCAATCTCGACGACCTGCGACGCAATATTGGTCTCGTTTTCCAGGAGAGCTTTCTCTTCTCGAATACCGTCGCGGCCAATATCGCATTTGGCCACCCTGAGGCGACGCAGGCGCAGATTGAAAAGGCCGCGCGCATTGCCGCCGCGCATGACTTCATCACGCTGCTGCCGAAAGGATACGACACGGTGCTCGGCGAGAGCGGTAACACGCTCTCCGGCGGTCAGCGTCAACGCCTCGCCATCGCGCGCGCCGTATTGCTCGAGCCGGCGATCCTCTTGCTTGACGATCCCACGGCGGCAATCGACAGCGAGACGGAGCATGAAATCTTCGAGGCGCTTGACCGCGCCATTGCGGGCCGCACGACCTTTATCGTGGCGCATCGTCTGAGCACGCTGCGCCGCGCGGATTTCATTCTCGTGATGGAAAACGGCCGGATCGTGCAGCGCGGCACCCATGTAGAGTTGATGAAGCAGGAGGGGCCATATCTCCGCGTAGCCGATCTCCAGCTCGTGGATGGCCGCGAGTTGCAACAATTGAAACTCAAGGAGGGCCGCACGTGAAAGAGCTTCCGCCCAAAGTAGCCGATCTCGGACTCGTGCGACGACCGCCGGCCGACGACGAAGACGAAGAGCAGTTCAAGCCACTCGAGTGGGGGCTGATCCGGCGGATGTTCACCTATGCGCTGCCGGTGAAGCGGAAGCTGAATATCCTTTTCGTCCTCACGGTCATTCGCTCGGCACAATTGCCTGCGCTCGTTTGGGCGTCGGCGACGATTATCTCCGGTCCGATCGCGCGGCACGACGTCGGTGCGCTGCCATGGGCTGTGCTGGGCTATGCTCTGCTCGCGCTCACGACAGACGCGATGTTTCACTGGCGTCAGCGATACGCACTGGAGATCGGCGAGACGGTCGTGAACGGCCTGCGCTCCGAGATCTTTGCCAAGATGCAGCGACAGCCGATGAGCTTTTTCCACCGGGTGAAGCTCGGCCGCATCATCAGCCGCGTGACGAGCGACGTGGAGTCGCTGCGCGTCGGCATTCAGGACGTAATGTTCGTGAGCGCGATCCAGTTTGGGCAGATGGTTTTCACGGCCTTTGTGATGCTGAAGTGTGACTGGGTGCTCTTTCTTGTGGTCGTCGGCATGGCGCCGGTGCTCTGGAGTGTGAACCGACACTTTCGGGTGCGGCTCAGTCACCTTACGCGGGCCTCGCAGGAGAGTTTCAGTCGCGTGACCGCGACGCTCGCGGAGTCGGTGAACGGCATTCGGGTAACGCAGGGCTTTGTGCGGCAAGAGACTAATGCTGGTCTATTCCGGAGCCTTCTGGCCGATCACTCGCGCTACAATATCGCGCTCGCGCGCACCTCGGCGATTCTCACGCCGCTGCTGGAACTCAACAGCCAGTTCTTCGTGGCAATTCTGCTGCTGTTCGGTGGATGGCGCGTGTTTGAGGGCGCGATGTCGATGGATGCGTTGATTCAGTTTTTCTTCCTCTCGAATTTCTTCTTCTCGCCGATCGCGGTGATCGGCAACCAATACAATCAGGCGCTCGTCGCGATGGCCGGAGCGGAGCGCGTATTTCGGCTGATCGATACCAAGCCCGATTGGGAAGACGCGCCCGAAGCGACGTCGCTGCCCGAAGCGCGCGGCACCGGTGTGCGGGTGGAATTTCGGAATGTGTATTTCGGCTACGACCCCGCGCGTCTCGTGTTGCACGACGTGTCGTTTACGGTGGAGCCGGGTCAGACAGTCGCGCTCGTGGGCCACACGGGCAGCGGTAAGAGCTCAATCATCAATCTCGCGGCCAAGTTCTATCTGCCGACGAAAGGTGACCTGTTCGTCGACGGACGGGAGGTGCGCACGCTTACCGGGCATTCGTTGCACCGGCAGATGGGCATGGTGCAGCAGCAGAATTTTCTCTTCAGCGGCACGGTGCTGGAGAATATCCGACTTGCCCGCCCCGAAGCGACCGAGGCCGACGTGCGGGCGGCCGCGGCGGCGCTCGACTGCCTCGATTTATTGGAGGCGCTACCAAAGGGCCTGCATTCCGAAGTGGGCGAGCGCGGTGCCGGACTCAGCGTGGGCCAACGGCAGATCGTGTGTTTCACCCGCGCGCTATTGGCCGATCCGCGCCTTGTCGTGCTCGATGAAGCGACGAGTTCGATCGATGCACTCACTGAGTCGCGCCTGCAACGTGCGCTAGGCACCTTGTTGCAAGGCCGAACCAGCTTCGTCGTCGCCCACCGGCTATCCACGATCCGTCACGCGGACCTTGTGCTGGTGCTCGATCAGGGCCGCATCATCGAGCGTGGCACGCATGCAGATTTGCTCATACACGGCGGCCATTATGCGGCGCTCTACCGGCAGTTTGTGCAGGTCGACGAGCGCACATGAGACAACGGAGGGCGGATGAGTGTTCAAAAAACCTCGTCACAGTTGCACTTTCAGAGGGTGCTACCTCTGAAAAAGTGAAGATTCTCCTAGGCAAACGGCCATTTTTCCCTCTAGAACGACGTTGCTTTCGAGGGAAAGCATTCTAAACCCAAATCCACTATGGCTAAAAAAGCAGCACGTAAACCAAACGCAGCATTCATGAAACCGGTCACGCCCGACGCCGCTCTCGCGGCTGTTGTCGGCGCTGCCCCGCTCCCCCGCACCGAGCTCACCAAGAAGCTCTGGGCTTACATCAAGAAGAACGGTCTCCAAGACAAGAAGGTGAAGACCCAGATCAACGCCGACGACAAACTGAAGGTTATCTTCGGTGGCAAGAAGGCCGTCTCGATGTTCGAGATGACCAAGCTCGTCTCCGGTCACGTCTCCAAGTAAGGCGTCCCGTTTTGACTTTGAACCGCCGCGGTCCCCGCGGCGGTTTTTTTGTGCCCGGCTTTGTGGCGAAAGTGTAAGAAGTCTCCGGATGGAGCGCCGCACCGGTGGCTACTACGAGAAACGCATGCTGAACGATGCAAGTGCCGAGATGCGCCCACGTGATCTGATTGACGGAAAACCGTGTCAGCTTTGCGCAACCGCTTCGCCGAACTCATGAAAGGAACGACCGATGAACTGGGATGATTGGGAGTATGTTTGGAAAAGGCAGGAACTGCCGCGCGGCGCCGAGGCTAACGTCGAAGAACTGCGACGAACCTTCGCAGGGAAGAGTCGGAAGCTGGCGAAGGCTCTCCTCGTGCGCGATGTGATGGAGGCCTCTGCCGGCGTGGTCGGGTGCGTCGCGTTTGGATTCATTTGGTGGGGACTGGGCTGGGCCGGCTGGCCAATTGGGATCGCGATGTTGCTCATCGCGGGCGTCACAGGTTTTTTCGTGCGGGAGCGCCTCCGTGCGCAGCGTAGTCAACTCGGGTCGGACGCACCGCTGCTCGTCCGTCTCGAAGCGGAGATCGCAAAGTTGCGTCATCAACGCCAACTGTTCCTCGGCATGTGGAGATGGTATCTCGCGCCGATTGCCGCGGCGATTGTGATCGTATGTCTCACGATCAGACATAGCCGGCCGGTGTGGGATGTGGCGCGGGAGCCGTGGTTTTTGGGTAGCTACTTCGCCTTCGTCGCCGTGCTGATGTGGGCCGTCTGGAAACTCAATCTCCGCGCGGTGCGCCTGCGGGTGGAGCCGCGGCTCGTCGAGTTGGACAAATTGCGCGCGGATTTACTCGTGGGCTAGCGCTGGAGTTGAGGAGCCGGGTAGTTTTGCGCCTTCGGGGTTGCGCGCGCTCGGTGGTCGCCGTTGTGTGACCTCAGCCCCCGCTGTCGCTACGCCATGTTGCCCTACTTGAGTAAGTCCAAAATTTACGCTGCATGGACGCTGATTGCGTTGGTCGGTGCCTTGGTCGGATGGTTTGGTTGGCGAGGCGAACAAGCGCGGATGGGAGCGGATTTGATCGATGACGCGAAGCGTTGCGCAGTCGCGTTTGAAATGGGGGAGATGAAAGCACTGGTCGGCGCACGAGCCGATGTAGCGACCCCGGAGTATGCGCTTGTGAAGCGCCGACTCATGGCTTTGCAAGCAGTCACGCCGCGGGTGCGTTTCGTCTATGTTTTCCGGGCCCTGCCGGCGCAGAAAAAAGTAATCTATCTCGGCGATTCGGCGAAACCTGGGGCCAAGGATGAGTCCCTTCCCGGCGACGACTATCCGCAGGCAGCGGAATCGCCAGGGCTACAGCGAGTGATCGCTACAGGGGAGTCCTCTATTGAGGGTCCGCTGTCTGACGATTTTGGGTCCTGGGTTACGGGCTACGCCATGATTGGCTCGGTGCAGCCGGGCGGCGAAACGCCGAGAGAAGTTCTCGGGCTCGATATCGACGCCGCGGACTGGAGTCGGGCATTGTGGGGCACAACGCTGCAGCGCGCGATTTTGGTTTGGATGATACTCGGGGTGCCATTTTCGGCGCTGCTAGTAGTCCGGCGACAGCTCGATCAGCGCGAGGCGATCCGCAATCTTTCTGAAGCCATGGAGCAAAGCCATTCTGCGCTCATGATCGTGGATTTGGATAGCTGTATTGAATATGCGAACCGCGGGCTCTGCCAACAGATGGGCTACAGCCGGCGAGAATTGATCGGACGCAAATGGCGTGACTTTCAGGTCGCCGAGACCCCGCCAGAGATGCTGGCTGAACTGGTTTCTACGGTGCGATCCGGGAAGCCTTGGGAAGGCGAATGGTTCAACCGGCGCAAGGACGGGGTCGCCTACCCGGTCCGTGGGGTCGTCACGCCGGTCAAACGCCGTGACGGCAGCCTCTCTTGTTTCGTAGCGGTCTTTGACGACATGACCGAAATTAAACGCAAAGAGAGCGAGCTGCGTGAGGCGCGGGACCTAGCTCGTGCAGGCGATCGGGCGAAGGGTCAGTTTCTTGCGACGATGAGTCACGAAGTTCGCACGCCGCTCAATGGCATTGTAGGCTTCACCAACCTGTTGCTGGATACGCAGCTCACGGTCGAGCAGCGCGACTATGTGCAGACAATCCGAGCCAGCGGAGAGGCGTTGATTCAGCTGACGGGCGACATTCTCGATTTTGCTCGAATTGAATCCGGTAAACTGACCTTGGAGCCCGCCGCTTGCGATCCGCGGGAGGGAGTCGAGGAGGCGTTGGATCTCTTTGCCGCCGCTGCCAGTGCCAAGAATGTCGAGTTGCTGCACTGGGTGGACGACAATGTTCCGGCGTCGGTCATGGCCGATGGCGGACGACTGCGCCAAGTGTTGGTCAATCTCGTCAACAACGCGGTGAAGTTTACCGAATCAGGCTCCGTTTCAGTGACCGTATCACTCGCGGCCGGGTCTGGATTGCACTCCGTTGAGGGAAAACAGTCACTTTCGGTCGAAATGCCGGGTGCCGGCGAGGCGACCCCTTCTACCTGCGAATTGGTCTTTGCCGTGCGCGACACCGGCATCGGCATCTCGCCGGAGCAGCATCCGAAGTTGTTTAAACCTTTTAGCCAGCTCGATGCTTCTACGACGCGCAAATTTGGTGGCACCGGCCTCGGGCTCGCGATTTGCCGTAATCTCGTCCACTTGATGGGCGGCGAGATTTCCTTCACGAGCGAGCCGGGCCGCGGCTCGGTGTTTACTTTTGCCGTTCGCGTGCCGGTCGTCGAGGCGCCCCGCGCCAACCCTGAGTTAGCCGGCCTGCGGTTGGTGATCGTGGCTCGCCCCGGTTTGTTGCGCAGCGAAATCGCCCGGCTGGCGGAACGCTGGCGGGCGCATCTCACCGAAGTTGATGTGGCCGCAGCGTTGAAGGGTGTGCCGTGGGACACGGCCTTGGTCGAGGTGGATGATAACCTTGCACGAGCACTGGCCTCATCGGGAGCATCACCACTTGGTTTGCCGGTAGCGCGCACGTTCGGTCTCGTGCCGATGGCGCTCTCTAGCGAATTACGCGTAGCGCTGCGGACTCACTTCAGATTGTTGATCAACAAGCCGGTGCACCATGATGCGTTATACGCGCTACTGCGCGGACTGCGCACCGCTCCGGCATTGGCGTCGCGCCCGCCGATTCATTTCGACCTTCACGTGCTGCTCGTGGAGGACAATCCGGTCAATCAACGCCTCATGCAGAAGGTGCTGTCGAACCTTGGTTGCCGATGGACGGTGGCCGAAAACGGCCGACGTGCCGTGGAAGCGCTGGCGACGGCGACGACGGAATACGACGTCGTGCTGATGGATCTGCACATGCCGGAACTCGACGGTCTCGGTGCCATTCGTGAAATTCGCGGAGGCAAGGCTGGTTTGCGGGCGCAGACGGTTTGGATCGCGGCACTGACGGCTGACGCCCGCGATGACCAGCGTCAGCGGGCGATTGAAGCGGGGGCGAACGACTACCTTACCAAACCACTGCGCCTCCCGGAATTGGAAGCCTCGATGAAGCGGAGCCGAGATGCGCGCGGGGGGAAAGCGTAGAGAGCCGTCAGAATCTGGATCACTCCTCCAGAGCGGCAGCGATCTGTTTGCAGGACGTTTTGAGAATCTCGAGACGCGCAAACCGTTTATTGTTGGCCGGGATTAAATGCCAGGGTGCCTGTGGTCGGTCGGTCAGGGCTAGCATGTCGCCAACGGCGATCTCGTAGGCGTGCCACTTGCGGCGATTGCGCCAGTCTTCGGCGTTGATCTTGTGCTGCTTGTAGTCGGTCTCCTCGCGATGGCGGAAGCGGCGCAACTGTTCGTCTTTGGAGAGATGCAGCCAAAATTTGAGCACGATGATGCCGTGTTCCGTAAGCTGGGCTTCAAAGTCGTTGAGTTCAGCGTAGGCGCGCTTCCACTCATCCTCACGGCAAAATCCTTCCAGTCGCTCGACGAGCACGCGTCCATACCATGAACGATCGTAAATCGTGACGCGGCCGGCGCGCGGCACATGGCGCCAGAAGCGCCAGAGGTAATGGTGAACCTTTTCCTCGTCCGTGGGCTTGGCGACCGGGATGACGCGATACTCGCGGGCGTCGAGCGCGCTAGTGAGGCGACGGATCGCTCCTCCCTTGCCAGCGGCGTCCCAGCCTTCGAAAACCCAGACGATTGAGCGACCGCGTTCGGCGGCGGTGCGCACCGCCTGGTTGAGGCGTCCAAGCCACTTGTCGCGCTTTGATTCATAGTCGGCTTCAGAAAGCATCTGATCGAGCGGCAGGGCTTGCAGGCGAGCCAGACCGCTGGGACGGAGCGATGTAACCCGACTGGGTTTGGTGGGAGCGGGAACTTTTTTCTGCGCGACGGAGTGTTGTTTGAAGCGTGCCAGCAGCAGCTCGGCGACGGCGAGGTTGCGCGTCCGCGGATCGGCGGCGTCGACTACTTGCCATGGGGCGGTCGGCCGGTGTGTGGCGCGCCGCATCCGCTCGGCGAGGAGGGCGAGTCGTTCGTAGTCCTGGTGATTATTCCAGTTCTCGGGTGTGACGCGCCAGGCCGTGTCGGGATCGCTTTCGAGGGCGAGCATGCGGTCGCGTTGCGCGACCTTCGAGAGACGTAACCAGACTTTCACGATCAGAGCGCCGCCGGCGGCGAGCTGACTCTCGAAATGGGTAATGCGGCGCAAGTTCTCATCGAACTCGTCAAGTTCACGCGGACTACGTGGGTCCTCGCGGAGTGCATCGGCGTGCCAGCCGCCGGCGTAGATGGCCATGCGACCTCGCGGTGGCAGACAGCGCCAGTAGCGCCACATCGGCGGTCGCTCGCGTTCCTCGTCGGTGGGCTTGTGAAACGAAAATGTCTCAACACCGCGCGGGTCGAGCCAGCCGTTCAGGAGGTTGACGACGTCACCGCGACCCGCGGCGTCGTCGCCGGCGACGACGAGTAAAACGGGAAACGAAGCGTGCTGCAGGGCGACTTGCATTTGCACGAGGGCACCGCGGAGCGCAGGCACGCGCGCCTCGTAGTCTTTTTTTGCCAGCTTCTTCCCGCCGCTCGCTTTCGCCATGGGCATGAGGAGTGGCGGCGGTGAGTAGCGTTGTCGAGGCTGGGGCGTGGTGAAGCGAGCAAGGAACCTCGGGGCCGAGGTTCGCGGTCAATTCACTTGGCGCGAGTGGAGGCGGAGGGCACGGTGATCGCTTTTCGGATTCAACCATGTCTGACGCTCAGCATCCCCTTCGTTCGCGTGCGCTACTCATGCTGCTGCTCGCTAATTTCTTCTGGGGGCTGAGCTTTCCTGTGGTGAAAACCATCGTGCTGCTTCATGGCGTGTTGGTGCCGCAGGCGGGTTCGTGGTTCTCAGCGATTTATACAGTAGCGCCGCGTTTCTTGCTCGCGACCGCCGTGCTGGTGGCGCTGAAGCCGTTCGATTTTTGGCGGGTGACGCGCGGCGAAGTGAAGCAAGGCGTGATCATCGGGCTGTTTTCCTCGGCAGGCATGCTGCTACAGAACGATGCGCTGCAGTTTACGTCGGCCAGCACTTCGGCGTTTCTCACGCAATTCTATGCGATCTTGATTCCAGTTTATGTGGCGATCCGGGCGCGGCGGAATCCGGGCTGGGTGGTGTGGACGTGCTGCGTGCTCGTGCTGGCAGGCGTGGCGGTGCTGGGGCGCTTCGACTGGCGCGAGCTGAAACTCGGGCGGGGCGAGTGGGAGACCCTGGTCGCGTCGCTGTTTTTCATGGGGCAAATTCTGTGGCTCGGAAAAAAGGAGTTTTCAGCCAATCGCGCAGAGCGGCTCACGCTGGTGATGTTTGCCACGGAGGCGCTGGTCTTTGCCGGGCTGGCCGGGGCGACTGCCCCGGATGTGGCCTCGCTGGTGACGCCATGGACGTCGCCGGCCTGGCTGGCACTCACGGGGACGCTTACGGTGTTTTGCACGTTGGGCTCATTCTCGCTGATGAACGCGTGGCAGCCGAAGATCACAGAGACGGAGGCGGGGCTGATTTACTGCGTGGAACCGATATTCGGCTCGGTGATGGCGCTGTTTTTGCCGGCGCTGTTTTCGGTATGGGCGGGAATCAACTATGCCAACGAGCAGGCGACGATGCACCTACTCATGGGCGGGGGATTGATCACGGCGGCCAATGTGCTGTTGCAGTTGAAGCCGCCGGCGAAGGGCTAGGACGAGCGGTCCATCAGGGTTTGGGCGTCGTGGTCGGTGTGTTGGTCGTGGTGGTGGCGTCGCCGTGGGTCGTCGTGCTGGTGTTCGAGACGGAGATGACCTGCATCGTGCCGCCGGTGCGTTCGACGGGAGCGCCGCCGAGGAAGAAGGTGCCACCGCCGGGGCTGCCGGAGCTTTCGGTGGAGCTGGTGATCATGTTGACGACTTGGCGGGTGCCGGGGGCGCCGCCTGGGCCGGCGCCGCCGGCGGGCAGGACGGGGTAGACGCTCTGGGAGGCGCCGCCGGCGAGGCTGAGCGAGCCGGGGCTGTTGGCGATGGGTGTGGTGGAGAAGGCGAGGCCGTTTTGGAGGAGGCCGACCCAGTTGGCGCGGGGGGCGTAGGCCTCGGCGACTTCGGCGCCGAGGGTGGTGGTGAGTTCGGATCTGGCCCTGGTGCCGAGCGCCTGGAGTTGGGCGCGGCGGTCGGCTAGCGAGAGCGCGGCGTCGGCGTTGATGCGTTGCGATTCAGCAGAGTAGGTCTCGCGGGAGGTGGCGACGCGCGTGGTCGTGTCGACCGGGAGGTTGAGGCGGGTCACGAGGCCGTCGAGGGCGCGCAGTTCAGAGTCGGCGGAGCGGCGAAGGGCGGCGTAGGAGGCGTCGCCGACGGCGGTGCGCATATCGGCCTGGAGTTGCTGTTGGGCATCGGCGCGGGCGCGCAGGGCCTCGGGGGTGACGCGGCCGGTGAAGGCGTCGACCGGGAATTTTTCGTCGAAGGCTTTCTGGAGGGCGTAGAGCTTCCGGAAATCGTCCTCGGTCTGAATCGCATCGCCGTAGCGGTTGCGGAGGGTGGCGGCGCTGGCGGAGGTGCGCATCTCGTAGGCGGCGAGCTCGGAGGGCGAGAGGAGTGCGGCGATGTCGCGGTCGCGCTCCGCGCGGAGGAGGCGGAGTTTCTCTTTGTCGGAGGCGAGCTGGAGGCCGCCGTTGGCGCCGTATTTGGCCATCATTTCCTCGTAGTCCTGATTGATGCGGAGGAGGGCGGCGCGTTTTTCGGAGGAGAGAAATGCGAGCGGGCCCGCGTCGGCGCCACCGAGGCCGAGGTCATCGCCGAGGGCAGCCTGCAGGGCGGCGGCGAGTTCGCGGCGGGCGGCGAGCTCTTCCTCGCGCTGGCGGGTGGCCGTGACGGGGCGCCACCAGCGGTCGTCGGAGGAGGCGCCGGTGCGGGCGGCTTGGAGGCGTTGCTGGAAACGCGTGAGGGCGCGGCCCACCGCGAGGTCGCGGGAATCGACGGGAACCGAGGTGGCAGGGGCCGGCGTGGCACTGGAGGCGCCGGAGGTGGTGGGTTGGGCCGCGAGCGAGGCGGGGAGGGGGCCGGAACGCGGAGTCGCGGGGTCAGACGGGCGCGTGGCGACGAAGGCGACGAGCGCGGTGTTGGCGACGAGAGAGGCGGTGAGGAGGAGCGTGGTGGGCTTCATGGAGGCGGGCGGATGCGCGGAAAGCGCCGCGGGTGGGGCGGTTTGTCTAAACCGGAACAGATTGAAGGGGGATTTTTCGGAAACGGGCCGCAGAAACGCTAAAAACAGGGGGCGGCGGGGCGCGTTTGCGGGATGCCACTGGCGCGGCGGAGGTGGGAGCGGGGGCGAGAGGCTGTCCTACGCCGGAGTGGACCGGCCGGCCCGCACGGAGGCGACGGCGCGGAGGGTGACGGCGGTGAGCACGATCACGCCGCCGACGAGGGCGAGGCGCGAGGGTTTCTCGCTGGTGGCAAAGAAGACCCAGACGGGATTGAGAATCGGCTCGATCACGGGGATGAGCACGGCTTCGAGGGCGGTGACGTGCTTGATGGCGCGGGCGTAGAGCCAGTAGGACGCGCCGAGCTGGACGATGCCGAGGAGAAGCAGGGCGATCCAGCCGCCGGTCGAGAGGGCCGGGGCGCCGATGATCCACGGCAGGCCGACGACGAAGGCGAGGAGGTTGCCGAGGATGATGGATTCGCTGGCGGAGGTGTCCTTCTGCCGGCGCAGGGCCATCGCCATGCCGGCGAAACAGAAGCCGCTGAGGGCGGCGAGGGAGTTGCCGAGGAGGTTAGCGAGTTCGAGGTTGTCGGCGAAGAAGAGCGCCATGCCGACGAGCACGGCGGCGATGGTGCACCAATCGGCGCGCGTGGCGCGTTCGCCGAGAAACCAAGCGCCGAAGAGCGCGATCCAGACCGGGGCGGTGTATTGAAGCAGGATGGCGTTGGCGGCGGTGGTGAGCTTCGTGGCGACACAAAACGTGATCGTGCAAGCCGCGTAGCCGACTGCGCCCAGAAGCTGGACGCGGGAGAAGTGGAAGCGCAGGCCACGATTCGTCGCGAGGAGGAAGAGCGCGGCGATGAGACCGCGCCCGCCCGCAACGGCGAGGGGCGGCCAGCTGATGGACTTAATCAGCAACCCGCCGAGGCTCCAGCAGAGAGCGGCGGCAACGAGAAGAAGGACGGCACGGGAGTGGGCAGCGGGCACGGAACGCACAGATGTGAGTAAGCGCAGGCGGGCGCGCACGCGAAAAAAATCGCGGCCGTGGTCGGGGCGACTACGGTGGGCCGATGAAACGGATTTTCTGCACGCTAGGTTGGATGCTGCTGTCCGCGCTGGCGGTGGTGGCGGGGGACGTGCCGAAAAAGTTTGGTTCGGTCGCGGTCGGGGCCGAGGTGCCCGACTTCACCGTGGCGGGGGTCGATAAGAAAGACCTCACGCTCGCCTCGCTCCGCGGACGCGCGTTGGTGGTGGGGTTTTGGAGCACGAATCGCGGGCCGGCCGAGGGACTGCAGAATGCGTTTCTCCAGTATCAGGAAATGGGTCTGAACGTGCTCGGCGTATGTGTCGGGGCGACGCGCGAGGAATTTGATGCCTGGGTGGCGAAGGCCGGCGAGAAGGTGGCTTACCCGCTGGCCTGGGATCCGGCGGGCCGCGCTCGCGAGGCGGGAGTGGCGATGAAAGCCTTCGGACTCGGGGTGACGCCGGCGACGGCGGTGCTGGATCGCGACGGCAAACTCGTCGGCGGTTTCGTGGGCTTCGGGCCACAGACACCGGCGGTGTTGCGTGGATTGTTGCGCGAGGCGGGACTGGCGATCCCGGCCGATCCGGTGCCGGAGCCTAGAGCATCACCATCGCCGTCGGCTGACACAGCGGGTGGCGGGCCGAAGATCGAGCCGCTCGCGGCGGGCGAGGCGGCGCCGGATTTCGCGGCCATCGATCTCGCGGGGGCGACGGTGAAACTCGCGGACTTCGCGGGTAAAATCGTGGTCTTGGATTTTTGGGCGACATGGTGTGGCCCGTGCATCGCCTCGATGCCGCACACGCAGAAAGTCGCCGCGGCGACGAAGGCGCAGGGCGTGGTGGTGTTTGCGGCGGGCACGAGCGACACGCGGGCGAATTTCGAGGCTTGGCTGCGCGTGAATGGTGCAAAGTATCCCGACCTCGTTTTTGCCAACGATCCTCTCGGCCGCGATGGTCCGGCGGAGCGCTATGCGGAGCGGGCCTCGGCCAAACTCTACCGCGTGCGCGGCATCCCCACGCAATTTGTGATTGGGCGCGACGGGAAGATCGCCGAGGTGCTGGTGGGCTTCGGCGGCGAGGGCGACAAGCGGTTGGAAGCTGCGCTCGCGCGGCTGGGAGTGAATGCCGGAGGCGAAAAATAAACGCGTGAAATCCGGGACTAAACTTGCGGTGATCGCGGCCGTGCTGGTGGCGGTAGGATATTTTGGGATGCGGCGAGGCTCCGAAAAAACGGAGGGCACGGGCGGCGCGGTGCCGGCGGCAAAATCACCCGCGACGACATCAAGTTCCTCCGCCGGCCAGCCGACGACGCGCAACACCTCGGTGGTGGCCGGGGCCGGTTCGACGCCGGCGGAGCGTGCCGCGCTGGTCGAGAAGATCCGCCGCGACTACGATGAGATCCGGGCGAAAATGTCGGCGGAGTTCGCCGCGGCGGGCGCGGCGTTTCCCGGAGGAGTAAGCGCGTTTCTGCGGCAGCTCGCGCTGCTCGAGCGGGAGATGCACGCCGACGTCGCGAAGGTGCTGCTGCCCCGCGAGCTGGAGGATTACGAGATGCGCGAGACGACTACGGGCAAGACCCAGTTGCAGCGGTTGGCGGGCTTGCAGGTGACGGAGGAAACGCAGCGCGCGGCGTTTCGCCTGCGCAAGCAATTCGACGACCGATTTGCGCTGGCGTTTGATGTGACGCCGTCTGCGCTGTTGGAGCGTGAGCGGGCGCGCCAGGAGATGCTGGGCCGGCTGCGGCTGGTGGTGGATGAAGCTACCTTTGATGCACTCGTGGGGCCGGAAGATGTGAGCTACGCGGGCTTGCGGGCGCTGGCGGCACAGCAAGGCCTGCCGCCGAAGGTGGCGGCCGATATCTGGCGGATGAAAAACGACTACACAGTGCGGAAGCTGGAGATTATAGCGCAGGCCGGGCTCTCCACCGAGCAACGCACGGCGATGCAGGCGGCGCTCGCCGCGCAGATCCGTTCCAATGTTTCGGCATTGGTGGGGCCAGACGCCGTCGTCGCCGGCGGCGATGCGCTGGGCTGGCTGCCGCTCGCCAAATAGGCGGGCTTAGTAGCGGCTCATCACGCCGTAGAACACATACCACAACAACGCGCAGTAGAGTGTGACGGCGGTGAAGCAGAGGCGCACGGTGGTGCCTGCATCGGAGGCATGCACGACTTTGGCGATGACGAGCACGATGGCGGCGCTGCCGATCGTCGCGACGAGCAGGTAGTCGCGCGTGCGGCGGCTGAAGCGGGATAGCTCGGTGGGCTTCCGGCGCTTCGCCTGAGGATTGCTAAGGTCAGCCAGCAACTCCGCATTGGTCGGAAAACGATCCTCGTGGCCCGGTGCTGGTTTGGGCGGGGCCGGTTTGCCCGAGGGTTTGCGCGGAGGAGGCGGAGCCATGTCGGGTGGGAGTAGATGGCAGGGGACCTGTCGCGCACAACACTTCTGCGCTCGGTATGGTTGGAGTTAGTGCAACGGGGACCGGTAACAACCCGGTTACGGTCCTTCGCTTTTCTCGCGGCGGTTTCGGCGCACGGTGGCGCAAGCTCGCTCCCCGCTATGTGGCCCCGCTCGTTTCCCCTGGTTCTTTTCGCCGGCGCACTGCTGTTCGCCGTCGCGGGCCGTGGACAAACGCTGGCCCCTGAATCGCTGCCGGATCTGCGCATCCCGGATTTTCGGTTCCCGGAGACCGAGGCCACGCTGACGCGCTGGGTGACGGAAGCCGGGCGAGGCATCACCACGGAAACGCGCGAGGCGGCGGGCGCGAATCTCCTGCGCCATGGTTGGGGCTTGTGGACGGCGCTGACGGCCGAGGGACTGCAGGTCGTCGAAGGCCAGCGGCTGCGAGTCTTCGAGACGTGGCAGACGGTGGATGAACTGTCTCCAGCGGCGGCGGGGAAAGCGGTGTCGTCTATCGAGGCACGTCCGGTGCGGCGGTCGACCCTCGGCAGTCTCGAACAGCTGCAACGTCCGTGGGCGCGCGCGCAGCTCGACGAAGAGCCGCCGGCGGAATCGCAGATCGACCGCATTGCGGGGTTCACGAAATTCGACCCGACGGCGGCGGCGCACATCGCGACGCAACGCCTGCTCGAAACGGCCACGCTGGAGGCGCTGCTCGTAGGCGGGGCGCAGGGGATCACGCCTTTTCCGGCCACGGCCATCGCAGTGAAACCCGTTTTTCAAATAATCCGCGGGGCTGATCTCGTCGATGGTCGCTATTACGCGCTCAAGGCATGGTCGGGGCCGCCCGCTACGCCGCAGGCCTACCCGCCCTCGGCGTGGCCCGGTGCGGTGTGGATCGATGTGCGCGGGGGCGGGGCCGATGCGGGTGAGGTGGAGTTGCCGCATGTGGCCGATGGCGGGGCGCGCACGGCGGCCACGACCTACCCGCTCGATACGCTGATTCACTACCGTCTCTCCGCGCTCGATGCCGCGGCGCTCAATGCTGTGAAGCCCGCGTCGGAGGCTTCGGCGGGCGATGTCGCGATCTTGGTCGCGATGCACGTCTCGAGCCGCGAGACGGCGCGATGGACGTGGCAGACGTATTGGTGGACGCCGGCACCGGAGGCGCCGCCCGAGCCGAGTTCGCCGCGCATCGCTTCCCTGCGGCCGCCCCAACTGCGCGGCGCGCCGCGGCACTACGCCATGGCGCTCGCCTACACGATGCTCGCTCCGAGCGAGCCCTATGTCGGCGGGGCCAACGACGCGCCGGTTGCCTACGTTTACAATCCGTATGTCGAGGCGCGGTTCGCCGCGACGGATCTGCCGGATTCGATGCCGGGGCTTGATCCGGCCGGACGACCAGCGGCCAACAACACCGGGGTGCAGAGCAACTGCATGAGTTGCCACATCCAGGCGACCTACAATCCGCGGCGGCTTGGCACGGCGCCGCGCTTCGCCGGCGCGCGCTACGTGGACCTCGGCGCGGCGGCGTTCGTCGGCACGTTGCAGACCGATTTTCTCTGGGCGCTCCCACGCCATGCGAAGTAACGCGACACACTTTTTTCCACCACCCCCCACCTGATTCCTACCTCTACCATGAAATCGCTCCTCGACCTCTGCCGCCACCGTGCGGTCCTTCGCCTGAAAATCCCTGCCATCATGTTGGTCGCGTTGCTCCAGCGCACGCCGGTCGTGCGGGCTGTGGCCGCCGTCGATTCCCTCGTCGCTTCGTCGCCGCTCGGCGTCGTGCTTCGCTCCGTCGCGGCCCTGCTCGGTTCGCTGGGTGCGATGCATAGCCTCGCAGGCGCGACCGTGCTCGTGGCGAGTCAACCCGGACCGGTGAATACCAAGGTCGGCACTCCGCTGACGCCGGTTGGCTTCACGGTCACCAACACGATCAACATTGCCTCGTGGCGCATCGGCGGCACCTTGCCTCCGGGCACGCTGATTGAGGCGACGCAAGGTGGCACGCCGCTGACCGGGCCTGGCATCCTCGATGCCACGACACCGGGAGCGGACGATGGCTACGGCGCATTGTCCGGAGGAAATTTCACGACCACGCCGCTGCTGCGCGGGACGCCGACGGCGCCGGGCACTTATAACATCACCCTGCAGGCCTTCGAAATGAATGCTGGTGGTGGTCTCGCCTCCGCAACGTTTACCTACTCGATCGTTGTGGCCGCCGTGACGGCGCCGACTACTGCGCCGGCCTTTACGACGCAGCCAGCCGCGCAGAGCGTGACGGCGGGGGCCAATGTCACCTTCACCGCCGCCGCCTCGGGCGATCCGGCGCCGACTTTCCAATGGTCGAAGAACGGCACGGCCATCGCCGGTGCCACGGGCGCCACGCTCGCGCTCGCCAACGTCCAAGTCGGAGATGCGGGCAACTACACCGTCGTCGCGACGAATTCCGCCGGCTCCGTCACCGCGACTGTGGCGGCTCTGTCGGTGAGCCCGCCGCCGGTCACGAATTCCGCTCCGGCCATTGCGCGTCAGCCTGCGCCACAGACAGCGGCAACTGGCAGCACCGTTGTGCTCAACGTCGAGGCGAGTGGCACACCGACGCCCAGCTACCAGTGGCGCCGCAACGGTGCAGCCATCACCGGTGCGACCGGCGCCATGCTCGTGATCAAGAACGCTGCGGCCGCCGATGCCGGCACCTACTCGGTCGTCGCCACCAACTCGGTCGGCACGGTTACGAGTGCGAATGCCACGCTGGCCCTCTCCAACGACAGCTACTTCGGCCATCTCCTCAATCTCTCGATCCGCACCAGCCTCACGAGCGACGTCCCCGATTTCACCGTCGGCACCGTGGTGGGCGGCCCCGGCACCTCGGGTAGCAAGGCCCTGCTCGCCCGCGCGGTCGGGCCCTCGCTGATTCCGTTCGGCCTCACCGATGCGGTGATCGACTCGAAGATCGATCTCGTCTCCGGCACCACCGTGGTCGGGACGAACGACAACTGGGGTGGCACGGCGGCGGTTTCGAATGCGGCGGCAGCGGTCGGCGCGTTTCCGCTTGCCAGCGCGACGTCGCGCGACGCGGCGATCTTCAATCCCACGACGGCCTCCGGCGGCTACACCCTGCAGATCGCGGGCGTTAGCGGTGCGACCGGCACGGTGCTGGCCGAACTATACGACGCGACGGCCGTCTCGGCGTTTACCGCGACGACGCCGCGTCTCGTCAACGTGTCCGTGCGCAAGCCCATCGCTGCCGGCGAGGTGCTGACCGCGGGTTTTGTGCTCGGTGGCAACACCAGCCGCACGATTTTGATCCGCGCGATCGGACCGACCCTCGGCGCCTTTGGCGTCCCCGGCACGATGAGCGACCCGAAGTTGGAGCTATACTCGGGCGCATCCGTGCTCGCGGCCAACGACAACTGGGGCGGCGATGCCCAGGTCAACGCCGTGTGTGCCTCGGTCGGCGCGTTTGGCATCAGCGACACGGCGAGCAAGGACGCCATGCTCGTCATCACCCTTCCGCCCGGTGCCTATACCGCCCAAGTGAGCGGCGCCAACAATAGCGCCGGCGCCGCACTCATCGAGATCTACGAAGTGCCGTAAGCGCACGCGGGCGTGACCCGCTTAGGAACTGCGGTTCGCGTCGTCTTCCAGACCTAACACCGATGGCGAGACGAGCCCCCGCGGGCCGCAGTTCCGCAGCGCGCCGCACGCCGAAAGCGTGCGGAGAGGCGCCGCCTCACGGCTCGACTTTGTCGGGGTCGAAGGCGAAGACGTTTCCTCCGCCGATGGTCACCGTAAACGGGCCCCACGGCGTCTGAGTTACCCGCGGAACCGAAACGATGCTTTCCGCGCCGGTCGCCGGGTCTTTGCGATGGAGCAGGATCTCGTATTGCACACTGCCGTCGGGATTGAGCAATGGCTTAACGACGTAGGTGCCGTCGTCGACCTCGGTGATGCGCGTCTCCCGGCCCATCACAAATTCGACGGGCTTAGGCACGGCTTTGCCGCCGACGAGCACGACGACCGCGCCGCGGATCGGTAGGCCGCCTTCGAGGAGCGGCTTAAGGCGCGCCATCTTTTCCGCCTGGAGGCGCCGGGCTTCGTCGCCCGGGGTCGCCGGGGGACGAGGAGCGGGGCGGGGCGGCGTGGCGCGTGCGGCGTCGAGTTGGCGGCG
>CANGHW010000090.1 GCA_947453695.1 Opitutia bacterium | reverse complement strand
TCGTGGACTTGGATTTCAAGGGCGGCGAGGACGTCCTTGATGTTGCCGGAACGGAGGAACACGCCGCTGTTGGACTCCTTCGCGACCTTGAACTCGAGATCGAGGACGAAGTTGGTGTAAGATTTTTTGGTCCAGATCGTGTTGTGATCCTTAGCGACGAGGGTGCCGTTTTCGAAGACCCACTCACCAGGTTTTAAGGTCGCGTCGGAAAAATCCGCAGCGATCAGGTCGGTCCACCCCTTCGTATCGGGGTGGCTCTTGGGGGCGGCAGAGAGCGAGGCGACTGCAGCGCCGCAGAGCGCGACGGCAAGAATCAGGGTGCGGGGAAGGCGAGTGAGCATGATGGGATGGGGGGAGGGATTTGAATGGAACGAAGGGAGAGATGCGGACAAGACGGCGGCTGGCGCAACCCGAAATCCGGGAAGACCGGCCGGAGTGAGGCGACGACACACGAAGTGTCCGACTGACTTAGCTCGCCGGTGATTCGTTGAAGGCTTGGGCGAACGCCGGGAGCATGCGCATGACGGCGCCAAAATCGGATCCGTGGGCGATGAGGCGGGCACCTTGGCGGGTCAGCTCAGCGATGTCTTCGGCGGTGCCGGAAGGACGGCCCCAGGCGACGCCGTGTTTGGCGGCGGCGGCGGCGACAGTGGCTTGGGCGGCAACCATCTTGGGGTTTTTCCAATCGAGCGGGCAACCGAGGCGGAGCGAGAGATCGCCGGGGCCGATGAAGAGACCATCGATGCCGGGTGTGCCAGCGATGGCGTCGATGTTGGCGAGGGCCTCCTGCGTCTCGATTTGAACGATGAGGAAGGTGTCGGCGTTGGCGGCGGCGGGATAGGTGAGGGTGCCGTCGAGGTAGAAATTGTTGTCGAGACCGGCCCCGTCGAGGCCGCGTTGGCCGAGGGGCGGGAACTTCACGGCTTGCGCGAGGGCGGCAGCGTCGGCGGCGGTGTTGACGAGCGGGATCATCAGACCGGTCGCGCCGTCTTCGAGCAGGTGGTAGAGATCGGTGGCGTTGCGGCTGCCGGTGCGCACGATGCAGTCGATATTGGCCAAGTGATGCATCGCGATGAGGCGCTGGAGCTCGTGGCGTTCCCACGTGCTGTGCTCGCTGTCGAGCCAGATGGCGTCGAAGCCGGCCTTGGCGGCGTGGGCGGGCATCATCGTGGTCGCATAATACATGCAGGCGATGCGGGCGGGTTTATTCTGGCGGAGACGGGAGCGAATCAGGGAGGAACGCATGGGTTGGGAGGCGATAAGGCTGGTGGCGCGAAGCCGGCAGGACAATCGGGGAAACCGCGGCAGTTGATATGACCAGTTGGCCGGCGTTGTCGGATTGAACTGGCGAAAAGAAAACCAAGTGCTCTTCGGCCCTCGCAGGACGGAGTGCTTCCGCCCACGCTATGCTGGCTTACTCCTCTTCGCCCCCCATGTTTCGTTTCCTCGCACCCTGTGGCTTCGTGATTGCGCCCTTTCTGGCCGTCGCAGCCGGCACCGCGGCCGCCTCGGATTGGACGCAGCGTCCGTCCTATCCACTCGCCCCGGGCATGGCTGGAATCATTGCGGGCGCGCACGGTGGAGTGTTGATCGCAGCCGGCGGTGCGAATTTCCCCGACAAGATGCCGTGGGACGGCGGGAAGAAGGTTTATTACGATGAGATTTTCGTAATCGCCCCGGGAGAGAAGGCCTGGCGCTCGGCGGGCAAGTTGCCCGAGCGGCGCGCCTACTCGGCGAGTGTCTCGGTGGGCGACGGCATCCTCGTGATGGGTGGCGAAAACTCTGACACAATTTTTGCGGACACGCTCGTGCTGCGCTGGGATGGCACGGCAGTGGTGGTCGAGCGGGGACCGGCGCTGCCGGCGCCACGCACCAGCCAGGTCGCGGCCGTGCTCGACGGGAATGTTTACGTCGCCGGTGGCTATGCGCCGGGGGCGGTGCGCGTGAGCAATGGCGATTTTTGGCGCCTGGACTTGGCGCAGCGGGCAAAGGGCTGGGCGAAACTGCCGACGTGGCCGGGGCCGACCCGCGCGCAGGGCACCATCGCCGCGCTCGACGGCGCAATTTACCTGATCAGCGGTTTGGAGATGGTGGTGGATGCCGAGGGCAAGGCGAAGCCGACCTATCTGGGCGATGCGTATCGCTACCGGGCGGAAAAGTGGGAGCGGTTGCCTGACATGCCGTGGACGGCGATTGCCGCGCCGTTTCCTGCGCCGGTGTCGGCCAACCTCGGACGCATCTGGGTGCTCGGCGGAGTCGACAGCCGGATGGTGGGCAAAGTCCCGCGCGACACGCGCGTGCCGGACCACATGATGTATTTCGACGTCCCCACGGGCACGTGGAAGACGGTGGAAGAGCGCTGGCCGGATCCCGTAGTGACGGCGCCGACGGTGCAGGTGGGCGATGACTGGTGGATCGTCTCGGGTGAGATCATGGCCGGTGTGCGCACGACCAGTGTCTGGTCGTGGAAACCGGGAGCGGTGCGATGAGCGAAGTTTCGTCCACTCCGTTGCGCGCGTGGATGATTGTCGCGCTGCTGTGGTTCGTCGGCTTTCTGAACTACCTCGACCGCGTCATGATCACGACGATGCGGCAGTCGATCGTGGACGTGATCCCGATGACGGACGCACAGTTTGGGCTGCTCACGACGGTTTTTCTCATCGTCTACGGTTTGCTAAGTCCGTTTGCCGGGTATCTCGCCGACCGGTTCAATCGCAGTCACGTGATCGTAGTCAGCCTCGTGGCCTGGTCGATTATCACCTGGCTCACGGCGCATGCGACGACCTATGGACAACTCCTCACCACGCGTGCGCTGATGGGGATCAGCGAAGCGTGCTATATTCCGGCGGCGCTCGCCTTGATTGCGGATTATCACGGCACAAAAACTCGCTCGCTCGCCAACGGCGTGCATCTGAGCGGTGTGATGGTGGGTGCAGGGATGGGTGGCGTGGGCGGCATGATTGCCGAGAGTCACGGCTGGGCGCAGGCCTTCGCGTGGTTTGGTCAACTCGGCGTGGTGCTCGCGGTTGTTGCGGCGATTTTTCTCCGGGATTTGCGCGTAGCGAGCGAGCCAAAGGCGGCCGTGGCCCCGGATGCTTCGATTCTGGAGAACGTGCGGTTGACCGAGGCACTGCGAAGTCTGTTTGGGAGCCGGGCTTTCCTTATTGCCCTCGCCTATTGGGGGCTGCTCGGGATGAGCGTGTGGGCGGTCGTGGGCTGGATGCCCACGTATTTGAAGGAACATTTTTCCCTAGGTCAGGGCGTTGCGGGAATCTCGGCGACGGGCTACTATCAGGGAGCCTCGATTGTCGGCGTGCTCTTCGGCGGCTGGCTGGCGGATCGGTGGAGCCGGAAGCGCCCCGACGCGCCGGTGCTGGTGCCGTTGATTGGCATGTGTATCGCGGCACCCTCGATCTTGTTGGCCTCGAGCACGACGGTGCTGCCGCTGGCCATCGGTGGTTTGATGTTGTTCGGCCTCACGAAATCATTCGCGGATGCGAACATGATGCCGATCCTCACGCTCGTTTCGGATAAGCGTTACCGGGCGACCGGCTACGGCGTGCTCAATCTCTGCGCGTGCGTGGTCGGTGGCATCACGATTTACGCGGGCGGTGCACTGCGTGACGCGAAGATCGACGTGAGCACGATCTTCCAGTTTGGCGCGGCGAGTGTTGTGGTCTGTGCCGCGCTGTTGTATTTCGTTAAGCCGCGCGAAGGACGACTGGGCTGAGGGTCTCGCGATCCGCGATCATTGCGATACCCCGCTCTGCTTGCGGGCCACACCGGTGGAGCGGAGAGAGGCGGGCGGCGTTACTTGGCGGAGTAGCCGCCATCTACCGGGAGGTTCACTCCGGTAACATAGGCCGAGGCGTCGCTAAGGAGAAACGCCACAGCCCCGGAGACTTCGTGCGCGGCGGCCATGCGGCCCAACATCGTGAGGCTTTGGTAACGCTCGACGAAGGCGGCCGGTTGGGGAGCGTCGGGGTCGAAGATTCCGCCTGGCGAAACGGTGTTAACGCGAACCCCTCGTGGACCATAGTGGGCGGCGAGATAGCGGGCGAAATTGATGAGACCCGCTTTGTGGAAAAAATAGTCCGGGCGAGACGACAACGGCGTGCCGGCATAGAGCCACTCCTGCGGACCGCCCATGCCCTGAATCGAAGAAACTGCGACCATACTGCCCAGCTGTCGGGCGGCCAGCACATCGCCAAACGCACGGAGGACGGCAAAGCAGCCGGTGGCGTTGGTCTCCATGGATTCGCGCCACGCGCTTAGGTCGTCGTCCATCGTGCGCATTGGGCGGGCGACGGCATTGTAGACGAAGCCGTCGATGCGCCCATGGCGGGCGAGCACGCGGTCGCGAACACCATGAATCGACGTCTCGCTGCCGAGATCGGCTGACTCGAGACTCACCGTCTGTCCCTGAGCCTGGATTTCACTCGTGAGCGTGGATAGTTTGGCCGGGTCACGCGAGACGATGGTCAACGTCGCGCCACAGCCCGCGAGATCGCGGGCGAGCGCTTGGCCCAGCAGGCCGGAGCCGCCCCACTGCACGATGACTTTTCCGGAAAGTGAGATGGGCGGCGGCTTACTCATGGGGCAGGGGAATGGCAGTGCAGGAAACGCGACGGTCAGATTGCGCAGCGGCGAGGCAGGCGAGGTTGAAGCGAAGTGTGGCCGTGCCGGCGGTCAGCGAGCATAAAATCGGTGGTCGACCTTCGACTTCGTCGAGGAAGGCGTTGGCTTGGGCGACGAAATGGGAGTCTCGCTCGGGCACCGGGCATTCATGCCACGTCCAATCGGTGTCCCCGGCGGCCAGCGTGCCCCAGCGCTGGCGATGAAACTCGATCTTCACGCTCCCACCCGCAGCATTGAACTGGATTGTCGACTCGTTGGCAGCCTGAAATTGGTTCAACGCGTAGCTGACAAGCGTTTTTCCGTGGCGGGCCGCGACATGCACGGCGTCCTCGACCTCGACGTTCGCGAGGGCGAGGTGGTCGCAGTCGCACAGGACGCTATCCGTGGGGCCAACGACGCTCTCGATCCAATTTGCGAGGTGGGTCAGCGCGTCCTGCACCGCACCTCCACCGGTCGCGCGATCGCGGAAATAGGTCGTGGCATAGGCGGGGCGTAGCAAGTGAAACGGGTGACCGCTCAATACCGCCACCTGCAAGACGGGGCCGAAATGCCCCGCCTGCAGGAACGACCGGGCCTGTCTTAGGAATGGGTAGACATGATAGACGTAGGCGACCGCGACATGCCGGTTGGAACACGCGTGCACCGCCTGCAGGCGATCGATGTCCGTGAGTGAATGTGAAAGCGGCTTTTCGATCAGAACGTGCAGGCCGGCTTCGAGACACTGGATCGCGAGGGGGACATGCAAAGGCGCCGGCGTGCAGATCACGGCGGAACTGAATTGGCCAGCGGCAAGGCCGGCGGCCAAATCCGGAGTGATCGGCAGCCCGTAGCGAGTGGCCATGTGAGCGGCCCGCTGCGGGTTGGTCTCGTGGACTGCGACGGCGGCGCGGCCTGTCTGTCGGAAGCAGCGGGCGTGACGTTCGCCGATACTGCCGCAGCCGACAATGAGGACAGAATGACGGGGAACTGGTGGCGTGAGCGACATGGCGGGGCGCGAGACGAGAACCGAATAATGATGGTGTCGGACCGCGAGTCCCCAATGAAATTTCCCGGTCAGATGCGGTGACCAGATTAGGGCAGAAGGGGCAATGACTGGCTAGGCGTCGTTACCAATGGTTTGAGTTCGTTGTGCATCGCAGCCCAGATTCGCTCAGAACTGAACTAGGCCCTTTTTCCCCGATGCCCTTGCTTGCCCTTTTGTTGATAGTTTTCGCCGCGCTGGCCCCGGTGCTGCGAAGTGAAATTGTGGTGCAGGAGAATGTGCGGCTTCTCCCGGGTGCGCCGCAGGGCCCCTTTGTGCGCACGGGCGACGCGGCGATTTGGGCGATGGACGAAAAAGGTGCACTGATCTCGCGCGATGACGGGCGCACGTGGGAGGCGATGTCTCTGTTCGACGAAGCAAAATTCTCTTCCCGCCCGGAACGGGCGCTAGTGCGGACGAGCAGCGGGGTGCTGCTGTATGCGTTCCTCAACGAGCGTGAGAAAGTGTTTAAGTGGGACGACAAGCAGGGCGGGCCGTTGGAGGGATGCCGTCTGCCGGTCTACATTATGCGTAGCGCGGACGAGGGGAAAACTTGGGATAGCCCGAAACTCCTGCAGGACGGGTGGTGCGGGGCGGTGAGGCAGATGATCCAGCTGAAAAGCGGACGAATCGTGCTCATCTGCCAGCAGGCGGCGGCCAATCCGGGACGACATGTGACGATCAACTATCTCTCGGACGATGATGGGCTAACCTGGCGGGCGACCGAGGCGATTGATTTGGGGGCGCAGGGAAACTACGCCGGGAAAGTCGCCGGTCTGACGGCCGCCACGCACGGGGGCGGACTCGAAGGCACGGTTTTCGAGAAGACCAACGGTGACATGAAGCTCCTCCTGCGCGTGCCGCATGGCTACTTTCACGAGCTTACCTCCAAGGATGGAGCGAAATGGACGGCCAGCATGCCATCCACGATCGAGGCGAGTGACTCGCCGGGCATGGTGCAGCGCCTTAAGAGCGGACGCCTCGTCTTGGTCTGGAATCGGTTTCGCGAACCGGCGACACGCCAGGGCCGACGGGAGGAGCTCTCGATCGCCTTTTCCGAGAATGACGGGGTGACATGGACGACCCCGCAAATCATCGCGCGAAATATCGTCACTGCCGGCACCCGTGAATCGAGCACCTGGATTGCCTATCCCTACGTTTTCGAACCGGCTCCCGGGCGTTTGTGGATCTCGACGATGCAGGGCGGCTTGCGCGTGGAATTGCGCGAGGCTGACTTCATCTCGCCGGTAGCGCGGCCGCTGGACGGACAAGCGGTGCGGGTGATTATGCTCGGCGACTCCATTACGCGCGGGGCGCGGCCAAATGTCGCGCCGACGCAGACGTTTCCCTCGTTGGTGCAGGCAGGACTGAGAGCGGCCGGCGTGCGGGCCCAAGTGCACAACGTCGGCATCGGCAGCGAGCGGACTGACTTGGCACTGGAGCGACTGGAACGAGATGTGACTTCGCAGCGACCGGACATCGTCACGGTGATGTATGGCACCAACGACGGTTGGGTGGACAAGGGGAAGACCGACGTCCGCCTGCCTTTGCCGCGCTACGAGGAGAATCTGCGGCTCATCGTATCGCGTCTCCGGGCGGCGGGAACGCGCGTGGTGTTGATGACGGAGCCACGATTTGGAGAAGAGAATCCGCGCAACGGGCTCGGCGAAGACCCGAATACGCGACTCGTCTCGTATGCGGAAATTTGCCGCAAAGTCGCCGGCGAGACCGGCGTGGCGCTCGTCGATCATTTTGGCGCGTGGACTGAGGAGCAGGCCCACGGCCGACGCTTGCAGGCGTGGACCACGGATGGTTGCCATCCGAATCAAGCGGGCCATGCCGACCTCGCGCAGCGCATGCTCGGCGTGCTCACGCCGATGGTGAAGGAGATCGCGCCCAAATTATGAAACGAAAGATCGTGAAGGTGTGTGTGGTTATGGCCTTGCTGGTGTGCAGTGCCGGCGCAGGGCAGGGGGCTCAGGCGGCGGCGTTGCCCGAACTGCCAATCGCGAGCCGCACGGTGCTGGAAATCGCGCCGGGGGCGGGGAATCCGCGCAATAGCGAGGGAGCGTTTCTCGATCTGAAGGACGGGCGCATCCTGTTTGTTTACAGTCGTTTTGTCGGGACGTCATTTTCCGACGAAGCCAAGGCCCGCCTGGCAGTTCGTCGTTCGGCCGATCGCGGAGAGACTTGGTCCGAGGATGAGCTGATCGTTACGCCCGAGGAGAACGACGTGATGAATGTCATGAGCGTGTCGCTCCTGCGCTTCGGAAATGGCGACGTGGGCATCTTCTATCTGTTGCGCCGGAGCTGGCATGATATGCGAATGTATTGCCGCCGTTCGACCGACGAGGGGCAGACGTGGGGTGAGCCCGTGCGCTGCATGCCGGCGGCGGGTTACTATGTGGTCAACAACGACCGGGTCGTGCGCCTGGCCTCCGGACGACTGGTGATCCCGGCGGCGTTGCACCGCAGCTTGGGCGACAAGAACGCAGCTTCGGCCGTGGACTGGCGCGGAGTCGCGGAGTTTTTCCTCTCCGATGACGACGGCCGCACCTGGCGCAAGGCCCGGGGCTACGCTACGCTGCCTGTCCCGCACACGAAAAGCGGACTTCAGGAACCGGGCCTGATCGAGCTTGCCGGCGGTGTGCTTTGGGCGTGGGCCCGCACGGATCTCGGTCGGCAATACGAGATGTTTTCCCATGACAATGGCGAGACGTGGAGCGTCCCGCAGCCGTCGCGTTTCACGTCGCCGAACTCGCCGCTTTCGATGAAACTGCTGCCGAACACCAACCGCCTGCTCGCGCTGTGGAATCCCGGACCGAGCTACGACACGCGACCGGTGAAGCCAATCGGCGGAGACCGCACGCCGCTGGTGCTGGCGACTGGCACAAACTCGACGGGCACGTGGTCGCGCACGCGAATCCTCGACGGCCAGGGCGCCGCGGACGAGGGCTACTGCTACACCGCCATGCATTTCACGTCGAATAGCGTGATTCTCGCCTACTGCGCCGGGGGTGAGCTGGACAAGAATCGGCTCGCTCGTATTCGGATCAAGAAGGTGTCGTTTGAGGCGCTGCGTTGAGCGGGACGCCGTGTCCGGTGCGGGTTGGTCACACGTTGTTACCTGTCAATTCGCCTCGGAGGAGCGCAACTGCGCAGAGCACGCTAAGAGCGGTCTTATGCGCTCCTACCTCGCTGCTATCGCAGTGACCATGCGCTGCACCCTCATGAACACCACCAAGTCGGCCCCGAGCTTCTTCCTGCACCTCCGCGGCATCAGCGCGCGTTTCTTTCCGGCCCTGTTGAGCATTGCTGTCCGTGTGCTGGGCGTGACCTGCGTGGTGATGGCGTCGTCGCCGATGCATGCGCAAACAGGAGCCGGGGTGGTCGAAGGCAGTGTGATCGGCACGAGCAACGGTGCCTTTCTCAACAATGCCCGCGTCACCGTTGAAGGCACGCGGTTCGAGACGCTGACCGACGCCAATGGCCAGTATCGCTTCGTCGGTCTGCCGGCCGGTCCGATCCAACTGCGTGTCTCCTACGCCGGCATGGAGACGAAGACTGCGCGCATCGTCGTCGCGAATGCCACGACGGCCCGGCAAGATTTTGAACTCTCGATCCCCCGCGACCAGACCACGCTCGACGACAAGAGCACGGTGAAGTTGGAGAGCTTTGTGGTTGAATCCACCGCGCTGTCGGCCGCCGCCGCCGCGGTGAACGAACAGAAGATGTCGCCGAACATCAAGAACGTCATCGTGCTCGACGAGATCGGCGACCTCGGTGACGGCAATATCGGCGAATATCTGAAATACACCCCCGGCCTCTCGATCGTGAGCGGCCCGCAAACTGCGGCGACCGCTTCGATTCGCGGTCTGCCTGGCAGCGGCATCGTCTTCATGATCGATGGAGCCGAAGTCTCCACGCCGTCCGCCGACCGCTCGTTCGACTTGGCCGCAAGTTCCACGGGCAGTGTCGACCGTATCGAAATCACGAAGGTGCCGACTCCTGACCGTCCCGCTAACGCTGTCGGTGGCACCGTAAACGTGATCGGCAAGAGCGGCTTCAGCACCAAACGCCGCGTGCTCAAGATCAACACCTACGGCGCTTACAACTCCGACAACCGCCTTCAGCCCCCCGGTCTGGGCGACCGCATCGGCAGCGACTCCCATTCGAAGGCCCGCGCAATTCAGCCCGGTCTCGACATCAATTACTCCCATCCCGTGAACCAGTCGTTCGCGTTCACCGTGAATCTCAGCCAACTCACGCGCGTTTACGACATGGACTACGATTCGCCCACGTGGGACCTCATTCGCGGCGTTCAGACGACCTCGACCGAGCAGAACGTGACGCAAACGACCGAGCGCCAACTGGCCTCGACCACCTTCGACTGGCGCATCAACCGTGAAAACTCACTTCGCCTGAATCTGGAGCACGTGCAAATCAACACGCCGACCCGCCAAAACATTTTCGCCGCGGCGTGGGGCGCGGGAAACACCGGTGGTCCGACCTTTACGCAGGGCGCTGCCGCCGGCGGTGACACCGTCCGCCAGACGATGACGTATGGCGACCGCACTCGTGGCACCTCCTCGGCCGTGCTCCGCTACGTGCACGACGGCAAGATCTACAAGATCGACGCCAATGCGAACTACTCCCGCAGCTGGGATGAGCGCAAGGACCTCGAGCATGGATTTTTCCGTGGCGTCGGCACGTTCTCACAAGGCTCATTGATTGTCCGCGCCGATGGACTCGATGGTATCTACAACCGCCGCGCCCCGACCTTGAAAGTCACGAATCGCGCCGGACAAGTGGTCGATCCCTACGACAATGCGAACCTCACGATGGGCAATCCCACGAGCCAGCCCAACGAGATCCTCTCCGATATGAAGAGCGTCGCGGGCAATATTTCGCGCAGCTTCGCCTTTTCTGTCCCGACAACGATCAAGGCCGGCTTCAGTGTGAATCGTCAGCGCAAGGACAACACCTCGGTGCTCAAGACCTGGACGTTTGCTCCGCCGGCCAGTGTGAGCCGACTCGCCGGCTCTTACAATCTCACCAATGAGTTCCTCTCCGCGCAGTCGTTCTTCAGCGACACGCTGAAGGTGAAGTGGGTCGACCCCACCAAATACTACAACCTCTTCAAGGAGCATCCGGACTGGTTCACGATCAGCGATGCCGCCACGCACCAATCGGGTGTGACCAACTCGAAGTATTTCGAAGAGACGATCTCGGCCGCTTACATCCGGAACGACATCAAATTCCTCGATAACCGACTCTGGTTGGTGGGCGGCGTGCGTTTTGAAAAGACCGACGATCACGGGGAAGGTCCCCTGAATGACCTCCGCGCCACGTTCCGTCAGGATGCCAACGGCAACCTCCTGCGCGATGCGGCCGGTCGCTTCATTCCGATCACGACCGATGCCTTGGCGACGGCCAAGCTGCGTTTCGTCGAGCGCGGTGCGGTCGCAGATCGCAGCTACTCCGGCTACTACCCGAGCATCAACGGCACCTACTACATCACCGATTCGCTCGTCGCTCGTCTGGCCTATGCCAAGACCATTGGCCGTCCAAATCTGACCGATATCATCCCTGGTATCACTGTCACCGATCCCGCTTCGACCGGCACGGCCCGCACGGCGACGATCGTCAACAGCGGCCTCAAGCCGTGGAGCGCGGACAACTACGATCTCTCGTTCGAGACCTACGGAATCAAGGGTGCGACCATTGCGCTCAGTCTCTTCAAGAAGGATGTGAAGGGCTTCTTCGTTGATACCCGCATTCCGGCTACGCTGGAGTTGTTGCAGAGCTTCGGGCTGTCGGACGACTACCTCGACTACGACATCATCTCCACGGCCAACGGCGGCAATGCGACCGTCGAGGGCTACGAATTCAGCTGGCGCCAATCGCTCTACTTTCTCCCGCCGTGGGCTAAGGGCTTGTCGACCTACGCCAATGCCACGATCTCGCACGTGAGCGGGGAGAGCGCCTCGGATTTCACCCCGTTCGCGCACAAGAACATCAACTGGGGCGTGAGCTACATCCGCCGGGCGCTGTCTCTGCGCTGGAACGTCGCTTACGCTTACCGCGTCAGCGGCGCGGCGGTGGCCGCGAGTGCGACGGTGCCCGCCGGCACCCGCTCCTACGTTGCTCCGCAGATCACGCAGGACTGGTCCTTCGAGTATCGTTTCGCGAAGAAGTTTAGTGTTTATGGCGGTGCGCGTAATTTCACCGGTATCGAAAAACGCACCGAGCGCACCGGTCCGAACACGCCGGCTTGGACGCGTCCACAGTCTTACCAGAATTTCGGCACGCTCGTGACGCTTGGCGTTCGTTCGGAATTTTGAGTTGCTCGTCGTGAGATGATCCCGCCGTCCCTCCGCCTCCGCGCCTGTCTGTGGGCAACCCTGTGGGGCGCGGTGGCAGGCACGGCGGTGGCGCAGGAGACAGCTCCGACCACCCTCGCCTTGGTGGCCAACGCGGAGAATCAAACCAAGCCGCGGGTGCGCTATTCCGGCAATCCCTGGAGTGCCGACCAAGGTGGCTTCCTGTTGGGCACCGGGCGAGGACATCGTCTGCTCGCCGAAGTCGCACCGGGAACCGGTGATTTTCGAATCGAAGTTGAACTCAGTCTGCCGGCGGCGGCCCGCGAATCGATCGTGGTCTTGGGCGGCGACAGCGAACTCGGCCTGGCTGCCGGGGCAAAAACCTGGCGGCTCCGCGGACGTTTTTTTCGCATCGACGAAGGGGCTATTGAGATTCCTGCGCCAGTCGTCGCGGCCGGTAAGAGTTTCACGCTCGTGATCGAGCGAAAGAACGATCGCGCCACGATTTCGACCAACGGCGCGATCGTGCATCAGGGGCCATGCAGTGGGGCGGCGTTGAGCGCGCTCGGCTTCGATCCCGGCGCCGGTTCCGTGCGGCTCTACTCGCTCGCGGTGAGCGGAAACTTTCCCTCCGCAGTGGCGCCTCGCTCGTTTGGCAACCCGTTCGGGATGCAACTGCGGCGGGCACCGACGCAGACCAAGGAAGTGCGGGAGCCGGTCATCGTGCGGGGGGCTTTGACGAATGAGAGCTCGGTGCTGCGGCGGCGCGACGGCACGCTGGAAACCTATTCCGTGACGAAACCCGCCAGCGATTCGGTCACCGTCGTGCGCTCGCGCGATGGCGGCCTGACCTGGTCCGAGCCGCAGGTGGCGTTTTCGCTGCCGGGGAGGGCCTACTACGCGTTGCAAGTTTTGGAGGCCGCCGACGGTGCGCTACACGCGGCCGTGCATGTGCAAGGCGATGGGCCGGGCGGCTATCGCGGCCGACTCTACGAGGTTTACCACACGAAGCTCGCCCCGCAGTCCACGGCTTGGACTCCGCCGGTGCGTATCGTGCCCGGCTACATCGGTTCGATCCGCGGCTTCATTCAACTGCAACGCAGCGGGCGTTTGGTGTTGGCGGTCGCCCGGGCTATCCCCGCGCGCGAGCAGGCGCCTTCAGCCGGACCGGATTTGGGGTGGAACGATACGTTCGTCTATTTCTCTGACGACCAGGGCAACACATGGCGCGAGTCGCCCGATCGATTGTCGGTGGAACTCAAGACGCCCAATGCCACGCGCTACGGGGCAATCGAGCCGGTGTTACTGGAACTCCGCGATGGTCGCGTGTGGATGCTGGTGCGCGACCGACAGGGGCGCTTGCTGGAAGCGATTTCCGCCGACGGTGAGCGGTGGCCGCCACTCCAGCGGTCCGCGTTTATTTCGTCCGATTCCCCCGCTGCGCTCCTCCGGCTCCGCAACGGCAAAATCGTGCTGCTCACCAATGCCTGCCAGAACTGGACGGACCCACGCAGCTACGCGATGGGCGGTCGCGAAGTATTGCATGCGGCGATCAGCGCCGACGACGGCAAGACTTGGCGCGGCTTTCGGGAGATTTTTCACGAGACGGACAGCGTGAGCGGGGGCGATCGCGGCACCGCCTATCCGGCCTTGGCCGAAAACATGGACGGCAAAGTCGTGGTCGTGAGCGGGCAGGGGGAAGGAAAGCGCGCTATCGTGACATTTGATCCAACCTGGCTGGAAGAACGCGAGGTGCGTGACGTTTTATCGGCGGGCCCAGCAGGCTGGACCCAATACGGTGACGAAGGGCTGCGGGTGGAAACGAGCAAGGACGGAGGGCGCGCGGTGGCGATTCCGCTCAAAGCCACCGGGCTCTGCGGAGCGGCCTTTAATTTTCCCGTCGCTGCCGCCGGCGAGCTCCGTGCCCGGCTGCAGATTCCGGTCGGGGCGAAAGCCGTGCGTCTCAGTTTGAGCGATCATTTCAACCGAATCGACGACCGCCGGGCGGCCGATCACGCGGTGTTTGCGTTCGAGGCGGAAAAGCTGGGCTTACCCGCAGACGGACGCGCGCGTGATTTACTCCTGCGGTGGAGTGGGGCCGATGCGTCTGGCGAGTTGCGCGTGACCGTGGATGGGAGCGAGAAGACGGTGCTGCGAGCGGCGCGGGCGGCTCAATTCGGCGTTAACTACCTGCGCGTGGAGTTTCGCGGCGCGGCGGATCAAGGCAGCGTGCTGGTCGGCGATCTGGCCGTGCATCTCCCATGAGAACGCGCGTCCTGCTCGCTATCCTTGTGCTTGCGACACTGGCTTCGGCCGCGGTGCCGGTGCGGCCCGATTTTGGTTTGGTCTTCAACGACGATGCTGACCTCGCCTTTGTGCTGCCGGATCGCGCGAAGTCCGAGGAGTTGCTGCGGGCCAATGTGCGGGCGCTGGCCGATACGCCGGTGAAGACCTTCGTCTACTGCATCGGCATGGGCGGCGATCTACTCTACCACAACACGACGGTGGCGAGTCGGGCGGGGTGGCGGAAATCGTCCGATGAGAAGCCGGGCTCGCTGATGGAGAAACGCATGGAGAACGCCCGAGTTTGCCTCGCGGCCGGCTCCGACGCCGTGCGCACGGCCGGGGAAGCGGCCAAGCAATTGGGCCTCCGCTTTATTCCCAGCCTGCGCATGAATGACGCGCACTTCATGGCGAATCCCGAGGGCCACGCGATGACGAGTGAGTTTTGGTTTAAGCATCGGGATGAGTATACGATCAAGGAGTCGCCCCTCGCATTTCAGGCCGCCTACGGGAACCTGCTCGACTACACCCATGCCGCGGTGCGGCAGCTGCGACTCGACACCGTGTTCGAGGCCCTCGCGCGCAACCACGAGCTCGTCGACGGCTTCGAACTCGATTTCAACCGCTTCCAAGTCTTCTTCCCGAAGGGGAAGGCGGCGGCGGGCGCTCCGCTCATCACCGACCTGGTGCGTCAGGTGCGGGCTCGACTCGACGCCCTCGCGGTCGCGGAGAAGCGGCCGATGTATCTCTTCGTGCGCGTGCCACCGTCGGTTACCGATTGCACGACCGCCGGCCTCGAGGTCGAGCGCTGGATGCGCGAGGGGCTCGTCGACCTCGTTTCCCCGGCGCAGATCATGACCCTCGCAGGCGACATGCCGATAGCCGACCTCGCTGCTCTGGCCAAGACGACCGGCGTGCGCCTGTATCCGTCGCTCTATCCGCGCACGGCGTGGCGGCTGCCTTTTCCCCCGACAGGTGACGCGCGCTACGCGGGCACGGCCGCGGGCCGCGATGGCACGTTGGAAGAGATTCGCGGAGCCGCGGCCAACTACCGTGCGATGGGAGTCGATGGCTTCTACCTCTTCAATTTCTACAATGCCTTCGGCGCCACGCGCCCGCATGACGATCGGCTTTACCACGTCTTCCGCGATCTCGCCCGGCCGGAAAATCTCCGGGGGCAGTCCGTCATCTACGCGGTCACCAAGAGCTACTACTTCGACGGCCCGGGCTCGTATGCCTACGGCAAACAGCTGCCGGCCAAGCTGCCGAGCGCGGCTCCGCTACGCGTGACCCTCGAGGTCGCTGAAGACGAATCAACCTCGCCCTTTCCCCTGCGGATCTGCGAAGTCCGCGTAGGCTTGCGCGCGGTCCCGGAAGGGGCGCGCATTTCCGTCCGACTGAACGGGCAGATACTCTTCGAGGGACCGACCTCGGCCGGAGCTAGGTTTGTCACCCGGCAACTCGTGAAGACGGTTCCGAAGCAGCCGGACCTCGCCGAGGAGTATTTGCATCTGCCGATCGCCGAGCCCGCCGCGGTCCTGCGCCGGGCCAACGAGTTTGAGATTTCTGTTTCGAGTGTCGGATCGAAGCCGGTCGAGGTCACGGATCTCGAAGTCCGCTTCGATTACCAGAACGACCTCGAAAAACTGTGGAACCGCGTCCCGGTCCGCTGACCCGTCTTTACGTCATGTCCTACATCTTCACCAAATCCCAGGCGCTCTTTCAGCGCGCGCAAAACAGTATCGCCGCCGGCGTGAACAGCGGCATCCGCAAGATGGAGGCGCCGGTGCCGCTCTACTTCACGCACGGCCGCGGGCCGAATCTTTGGGACGTCGATGGAAATCACTACCTAGATTTTCAACTCGGTCAGGGCGCGTTGCTCTACGGCCACGCCCCGGCAGGCATGGCCGAGGCGATTGGCGCGCAGGCCAAGCTCGGCACACACTGGGCGGCGCAGAGCGAATTGGAACTCGAGGTGGCCGAGCGCCTGCAGAAGATGATCCCGTCGGCGGAGCTGGTGCGTTTCAATAACTCGGCCACCGAAGTCGTGCTCGCGGCCTTTCGCCTCGCCCGCGCCCACACGGGCCGGAAGCTGATCCTCCGTTTCGAGGGCCACTATCACGGCTGGGCCGATGAAGGTCTCGTGGGCTTCGCCAATCCGGCGGCGGCCTGGGGTGACGACGAAAATCCCGCGCGCACGCACCCCAGCAAGGGCGTGATTCCCGAAGTGTTGGAGCAGTTTGTCGTGGCGCGATGGAACGACGTCGAACACCTGCGCCGGCGCGTCGACGAGTTCCGCGGCCAGATTGCGGCCATCGTGTTTGAACCCGTGCTCTGCAATACCTGCTGCCTTGAGCCCGTCGACGGCTTGCTTGCTACGATACGCGAACTCTGTGATCGCGATGGCATGCTCATGATCTCCGACGAGACGATCACCGGCTTCCGTTTCGGGGCGGGCTGTGCGCAGGGCTACTACGGCTATAAGCCGGACCTGACCGTGCTCGGCAAAGCGATCGGCGGAGGGACGCCCTTTGCCGCACTGGCGGGCACCAAGGCCGCCATGGCGAAGATTCTCTCGGGCGAAGTCGTGCACGCCGGCACCCTCAATGCCAACCCGCTGTGCCTCGCGGCCAGCAAGTGGTGCCTCGACGAAGTGCTCGCACTCGGCGCGGCGCACCCGGTCAAGAGCCAGGAACTCGGCCGGACGCTCATGGCCGGACTCGCCGCCCTGGCCAAGGAGCACGGCGTGCCACTGCGCCCTCAGGGCCCGGGACTGATTTTCCACGCGGTGATGCTGAAGCCCGGCGCCTCAGAGGGCGCCATCCGCGACTACCGGGATTATGTGCGCCGGCATGACGCGCCACGCTGGGCGCACCTGCGCCGTTGTCTCCTCGAAGAAGGCGTGCGAGCGATCGAACGCGGACTGTGGTCGGTCAGCCTCGCTCACGCCCAACCTGATATTGACGAGGCCCTGCGGCGCGCCGCGGTGGCCTTCCGCCGTCATGCGGCCACGTGGCAGGCTCCTGCCTGAATTCAGCCATGAAACCTCGCATCCTCTCAGCCGGCTTCTTTCACGAGACCCACACGTTCGTGGACGACGTGACTCGATGGGAGGATTTCGACGTCGTGACGGATGCCGCCGTGCTGAGCAAGCGCGGCGACGGCTCGCCGACGGACGGCTTCCTTGAGGAAGCGGAGCGGCAAGGCTTCGAGGTCATTCCCACGCTCGATGCGCGGGCGACCCCGAGCGGGACGCTGGCTGACGCGGCCTTTGAGCGTTTCTGGTCCGAGTTTGAGGCCCGAGCCCGGCCCGCGCTGGCTGCGGGGATCGACGGCATCTTTCTCGTGCTACACGGGGCGATGGTGACCGAGTCCTATCCGGATGCGGAAGGGGAATTTTTGGCGCGCATCCGGGCCCTGCCGGGTGCAGCTGCGCTTCCGATTTTTGGCGTGCTGGATTTGCACGCGAATGTGACGGCGAAGATGTGTGCCCTGGCCAACGGCCTCGTGATGTATCGCGAGAATCCGCATACTGACGCAAAACATGCCGCCAAGCGCGGCACGTCTCTGCTCGGCCGCAGTTTATTTGAGAAGGTCCTGCCGCGAATGGTGTGGTGCCGGCCGCCGATCGTGTGGGCGCCGCCCGGCACGGGCACGGGGATCGACCCCATGCTTTCGCTCGAGCTCTTTGCGAAAAAGCTGGAGACGACCCAGACCGAGGTGTGGGCCTGCAACATCGCCGCCGGCTTTTCATTTGCCGATACACCCGACACCGGTGTTTCGCTCAGCGTGGTGACAGTGGCGCCCGTCCCGCTGGCGCAAGTGTGGCTGCGGACGGGCGCGCAGCTCGCGTGGTCCTTGCGCGAGCGCGGACACATCCAGTATCCGCCGGTCGATGAAGTGGTCGCGCGCCTCGCCGCTGAACCGCCCCAAGCCGGTCCAGTTCTGCTGGTGGAGCCAGCCGACAATATCGGGGCGGGGGCGCCCGGGGATTGCACCGGGATTTTGCGGGCGCTGCTCGTCCACCGCGTGCCGCGAAGCTTGGTCGTGATCAATGATCCCCAAGCGGTCGCAGCGCTGGCGAAGGTCGCTATCGGGCAGACCTGTGCGGTGGCCTTGGGCGGCCGCGGGTCGAAGCTCGACGAAGGTCCGGTGGCGCTCGACGTAACGGTCATTTCCCGGAGCGGAGGCACGTTCGATTTGGAGGACCGCAATAGTCACTTGGCCTCGATGGTGGGCGCGCGCTTCGAGATGGGGCCGTGCACGGTGGTGCGCAGTGCGGGCGTGACGATCTTGCTCACGAGTCGAAAGACGCCGCCGTTTGACCTCGGGCAGTTGCGGAGCCAGGGGATCGAGCCGCGCGAGTTTTCCGTGATCGGTGTCAAAGCCGCGGTGGCGCACAAACGGGCTTACGATCCCATCGCGAAGGGTTCCTACTACGTCGACACCCGCGGGCCTTGCTCGAGCAATCTCAGCACGTTTGCCTGGCGTCGCCTCCAGCAGCCGGTTTGGCCCCTCAATCCCAATACCCTTTTTCACTGCCGATTCTCATGAACTCCACCGTTTCCTATCCCCGCGATCCCTCCACCCCTGTCTCGCATCTGCCGTTCAGCCCGGCCGTGCGTGTAGGCGACCTCATTTTTGTTTCGGGTCAGGCGTCGGTCGACGCCACCGGCCAGATCGTAACCGATACCTTCGAGGGCGAATTTCGCCGTTCCGTGGAGAACATGCGGAAAGTGCTGGAGAGCGCCGGGGCGGACCTGAGCTGCGTGGTGCAAACGCGCAACTACGTGCGCGATCCGGCCAACCTCGGCCGCTACAACGAACTGTATCGCGAGTATTTTTCGACGCCGTTTCCCGCGCGCACGACGATCACGAACTGCCTGCCGGCCGCCCTGCAGTATGAGATCGAATGCGTGGCGGTAGCGCCGGCGGCGAGGAAGTAGCCGAGCAGGTCGAGGGGCGAGACCGCGCGCGGGAGCTTCCGGGCGGTGACGCGAGCGGGCGTTTCCCGTTGCGCGGCGATATCACGCCGACATGCTCGGGGGCGTTCCATGCAGCGCCTGCGACTCGTCACTTTCAACATCGCCCACGGTCGCGGGCTTACCCCGATTCAAGGGCTCACTTCGGAGCGGAAGATCCAGCAAAACCTGCGGCGGATCGGGGCTCTCCTGGAAAAACTGAGCCCGGATGTCGTCGCCCTGCAAGAGATCGACGAATGCTCCCGCTGGGCTGGGAATTTCGACCATCTGGATTACCTCCGGGTGCACACGCGCTTTCCTTATTCGGTCTTCGGCATCAACAATCGCCGGACCGGGCTGCTCAATCTGTCCTACGGCAACGCGATTCTGTCCCGTCACCTGATTAGTCATTCCGAGACAGTGATCTTCGGGCGTCGGAGTATCGGGGAGAAGGGATTCCTCTTCGTCGAACTCGACGTGGGCGGAAAGGTGGTGCCGATCGTAAACCTCCATCTCCACTACGGATCGCGGGCGCAGCGCCTGCGCCAGCTGGAGCGGTTGCTGGCGTGGTTGCGCGAGAAGCATCGCTTGCACGCCGGGCGGTGGGCCGTGCCGCCGATTATCTGCGGGGATTTTAATAACTCTGGGACGGCCAACGATGCCACGGCGGCGCTGCTGAGCCATTTGTCCGACTATTCGGACTATGTGTTACAACCGGTCGCCGCCGGGACATTTCCGTCGCCGCTGCCCAGCCGGGCACTGGATTTCGTCT
>CANGHW010000089.1 GCA_947453695.1 Opitutia bacterium | reverse complement strand
GATGTTGTCCCAGTCATAGTTTCCGCCCAGCGGCGTGATCCGCATCCATTTTTCGCGGCTCAGATACGCCGCCATGGCCGGCGGGACGAAATGCGGCCCGGCGTCGGCCGGATAGTCGCCCGTCTCTTGCGCATACTGCGTAAACGCCGCGGCAAACACCCGGCAGTCATTCAGGTAAGCCGAAGCCCGCGCCCGCAGGTTGCTGCGCTGCACAGCCGCCAGCGTGATCGTCGCCAAAATCCCGATCACCAGCACGACGATCATGATTTCGACCAGCGTGAAGCCCCGGCTCGCGCGGCCGGCTTTCATGTAATTCGCAGGGAGGTCGACACCCCCGCTTGAACGCATCCACTCCGTTCGGTTCCCTGCCCCGGCCCGCTCATCGTGGCCGCACGGCAGTCTTGCCAGTGGACGCGGCCTCTGAGTCTTTCGCCGCGTGGCTTCCACCGCACTTCCTCGCTCCCTCCCCGTCGTCGGCTCCGGCGGACGCGAACACACGCTCGCAAAAATTCTCATTACGTTTCTAGTCACCGCATGAGCGCGAAACTTGCCGAACTCACCGCCGCCACGAGCGCACTCTCCCGGGAGGAGAAACTCGCCCTGGCCGACTACCTCGTGGGCGAAGCGGGACCGGAAAATCCCGCCGCCTACGACGCCGCGTGGAATGCTGAGATCCAGCGCCGCCGCGCAGAGGTGCTTTCCGGTAAAGTGAAACCGCTCTCGCTGGAGGAAGTGGAACGTTCGACCGCTCGTTTGCTCGAATGACGGCAATTCAGATTCATCCTCAAGCAAGTGCTGAGCTTGAGGCTGAGATCACCCACTACGAGAATGCCCGCCGCGGCTGGGGTAGTCTGCTTCGTGAAGACGTGCTCTCCACGATCCGCCAAATCGCGGTCTTCCCCCGTCTGGGTCGACCCGGTTCGCTCGGCTCGCGTCGGTTCGTAACTCCGCGGTTCCTATTTCTGGTGCACTACGACTTTACCGCGGATCAAATTCTGGTGCTCGCCATTTCGCACCCCTCTCGCGAGCCCGGCTACTGGCAATCGCGTCGCGCTCCCTGACTCCGCCTGGAAGTTGGCCCCCTTGCCGCAGCCCGGCCTTGCCACGCACGCGCCGCTCTGAGTCTTTCGCCGCGTGGCTTCCACCGCACTTCCTCGCTCCCTCCTCGTCGTCGGCTCCGGCGGACGCGAACACACGCTCGTGCGCACGCTCCTCGCGTCGCCCGCTGCGCCTCGCGTCATCTGCGCCCCGGGCAATGCCGGCATCGCGCTCGATGCCCCGTGCTTCCCCGTCGCCGCCGACGACGTCCCCGGCCTCGTCGCCCTCGCCCAACGCGAGCAGGTCGACTTCGTCGTCGTGGGCCCCGAAGTCCCGCTCTCCCTCGGCCTCGCCGACCGCCTGCAAGAGCTCAAGATCCCCGTCTACGGCCCCAAGGCCGACGGCGCCCGCCTCGAAGCCTCCAAGATTTTCACGAAACAGATTCTGCTGAAGCACCGCATCCCCACCGCGCCCGCCGCCTTCTTCAGCGAAGTCGCCCCGGCCCTCGCCTACCTGCGCACGCGCTCGATCCCCATCGTCATCAAAGCCGATGGCCTCGCCGCCGGCAAAGGCGTGATCGTCGCGACTTCGCTCCCTGAGGCCGAAGCCGCCGTGCGCGACATGCTCGACGGCGGCAAGTTCGGCTCCGCCGGCCGCCAGCTCCTCGTCGAGGACTGTTTGTTCGGCGAAGAAACCTCCATTCTCGTCGTCGTCTCGGGCCGCGACTACGTCATCCTCCCGACTTCCCAGGATCACAAACGCATCGGCGACGGCGACACCGGCCCCAACACCGGCGGCATGGGCACCTACTCGCCCGCCGAGGTCGTCACACCCTCCCTCCTCGCCCGCATCGAAAACGAGATCGTCCGCCCCTCCGTCAACGCCATCGCCGATGAGGGCATCGCGTTTTGCGGCACCCTCTTCATCGGCATCATGCTCACGCCCACGGGCCCGAGCGTGATCGAATACAACACCCGCTTCGGCGACCCCGAGACCCAAGTCGTCCTCCCGCGCCTCGCCACCGATCTCCTCGCCCTCCTCTTGGCCGCCGCCACCGGTAAGCTCGCCCAAGTCGGCCCCCTCGTCGTCAAGCCCGACTACGCCCTCTGCGTCGTCATCGCCGCGCGCGGCTACCCGGAGAAATTTTCGAAGGGCGACGTCATCACCTTTCCGGCTCCCGCCACCCTCCCGCCCGCGACGACCATTTACCACGCCGGCACGGCGAAGAACGCCGCCGGCGCCATCGTCACCAACGGCGGCCGCGTCCTCGGCGTCACCGCCCTTGCCCCCACGCTCCGCGCCGCCGCGGACCGCGCCTACGCGGCCTGCGAGCAGATCCAGTGCGCCTCGAAATATTTCCGCCGCGACATCGGTGCCCGCCAACTCAATCGCCGATGAAGCCCTCGTATCTCCTTTCACTTCTCGTTTTCGTCCTGAGCGCCCTCACGTCCCACGCGGAAGCCCTCACACGCGATCTCGGCCAGGGACTTTCTTACTTCCGCGCCCGCACCCTCCCCGGCGATCTCCCCAGCCCGACGCCTGCGAGCAATCAGTGTTACGTGCTCGATCTTCGCTACACCACCGGCGACGCCTCGGCCGCCAAAGCCTTGCATGCTTGGCTCAAGTTTCACGCCTCCCCCCGCAAGCCCGTCTTTCTCCTCATCAACTCCGACACCGCCACGACGCTGCTCGCCCCCCTCGCGTCCCCCCGTCTGTCCGGTCTCGTCGTGATCGGAGCCGGTTCTGCCGTCATCACCCCCGACATCGCGATCTCGACCACCGCCGAGGTTGATCGCCGCGCTTATGACGCTCTGGGCGGCAGCGCCACGCCTGAGTCGCTGATCATCGAAACTCCCGACAAGCCCCGCAACGACGAGGCCGCACTCATGCGGGACCGCGATCGCGTTGCCGATGCCCCGACCAACACACTTGCCAGCGATGACGTCACCGACGCGCCTCCCGCCGCGCCCGCCGTGAAACCCAAGCCCCCCGCCGCCCTCATCGACGTCGCCCTCCAGCGCGCCGTCCACCTCCACCGCGCGCTCAAAGCCCTCAAGAAACTCTAGGGTCACATCTTGTGTAGCCCGCCTCGTGAGAGGCGGGATCGTCCGCCCCGCCCCGTTGGCCCCGCCCACGCGCAGTGCCGACTTTCCGTAGCGGAGAGCGCCCGCGAGCCGACCCCCTCCCTGAATCCAGCTTTGCCTTTCCTGCGAAACCCTGTCCTTTCCCCACCATGCCCGCGCCCGGACCCATCATCGTCGTTTGCACGGCCAATATCTGTCGCAGCCCGATGGCCGCGGCCCTCTTGAAACACGCCCTCGCCGCGCAACCCGAGCCGCTCCGCTCCATCCCCGTGATTTCCGCCGGCGTTGCCGCCCGCAACGGCGACACCGTCTCTGAAAACTCCGTCTTCGCCCTCAAGAAAGTCGGCCTCGACATCGCCAATCACAAGAGCACCGCCCTCACCCAGGAGATGCTCGACTCCGCTTCGCTCGTCCTCGGCATGACCGAGTCGCACCGCCAGATGATCCAGCTTCAAGCCGAGCCAGTGCCGAAGCGGGTCCATCTCTTCCGCGAATTCATGCCCCAGCACGGCCACAAGGAAATCGGCGACCCCTTCGGCGGCCCGATCAAACTCTACGAAGCCACCCGCGACGAGATGGTCGAAGCGATCCCGAGTTTGCTGGAATTCATTAAGACGCAGATCGCGCCGAAGGGCTGACGCAAAAATCCGTTGCCACCGGCATCCGATGCGTGAGCCTCGACGTTTCTCTTTCACGTCATGCTGAACTCCACGCCTCTCGCCACCCTCGATCCTGAAATCTACGCGGCCATCAAAGCCGAACGTGCCCGTCAGGAGAGCCACATCGAGCTCATCGCCTCGGAAAACTTCACCTATCCCGCCGTCCTCGAGGCGCAGGGCAGCGTCCTCACCAACAAATACGCCGAGGGCTATCCGGGTAAACGCTGGTATGGCGGCTGCGAACACGTCGACAAGGTCGAGACCCTTGCCATCGAGCGCGCCAAGAAACTCTTCGGCGCTGAGCACGCCAATGTGCAGCCCCACTCCGGCTCCCAGGCCAATTTCGCCGTCTACACCGCCGTCCTCCCGCTTGGGGCCAAGATCCTCGGCATGAATCTCAGCCACGGCGGCCACCTCACGCACGGCAATCCCGCCAATTTCTCCGGCAAGCACTACACGTTTGTCCAATACGGCGTCCGTGAAGACACCGGCCTCATCGATTACGAAGAGCTCGCCGCCGTCGCCCAGCGCGAGAAACCCGCCATGATCACCGTCGGCGCCAGCGCCTACTCCCGCGTGATCGATTTCCCCCGCATGGCCGAGATCGCCAAGAGCGTGGGCGCGTATCTCTTCGCCGATATCGCCCACATCGCCGGCCTCGTCGCCGCGGGCGTCCACCCCTCGCCGGTTCCCTACGCCGACTTCGTCACCACGACCACGCACAAGACCCTCCGCGGTCCCCGCGGCGGCCTCATCCTCTGCAAGGCTGCGCACGCCAAGGCCATCGACTCCGCCATGTTCCCCGGCGGTCAGGGCGGCCCGCTCATGCACGTCATCGCTGCCAAGGCCGTCTGCTTTGGCGAGTGCCTCAAGCCCGAGTTCAAGACCTACGCCGAGCAGATCGTGAAGAACAGCCGCGCCTTCGCCGCCGCGTTTCTCGCCAAGGGCTACAAGATCGTCTCCGGCGGCACCGAAAACCATCTCTTCCTCGTCGACCTCCGCACCAAGTTTCCCGAGCTCACCGCCAAGGTCGCCCAGGAGACCCTCGATCGCGCGCACATCACGTGTAACAAGAACACCGTGCCGTTCGAGACCCGCTCGCCCTTCCAGGCCTCCGGCATCCGTCTCGGCACGCCCGCCATCACCACGCGCGGTTTGGTCGAGGCCGACATGCCCGAGATTGCCGGTTGCATCGACACCGTGCTCGCCGCCATCGGCACGCCCGGCGAAGCCGCCGCCATCGAGAGCGTGAAGGTCCGCGTCGCCGCGCTCGCCGCCCGCTACCCACTGCCCTACGCGCGCTGACCTGACAGACTGACAAGCTTCTCCTTCTTTCGGCGGGCACTCGTGAGTGCCCGCCTTTTTTTTGCGCGCCAGTCTCGCGTCGCTTTATCGCGTAAACATTTGCTCCGCCTTTCGCCGCGCGCATCGTCACGCCGCCGCTGCATGGATCAACCGTCGCGCCAGCCCTCCTCCGCCGCCCGCCGCACCGTCATTTTGGCGGTCGTCGTCGCCGGTGTGGCGCTCTCCGTGCTCGCCTTTCGCGATAGTCGTGAACGCGAACGCGAGCGCGCTGAAGCCGAGTTTATCCGCCGCACCGGCGTCCGCCACGCGCTCACTCGCGAGGTTCTGAGCCGCTACGAAGATGCCATGCTCAGTCTCGCCTCCCAGTTCTCGTATCGAGAACTTTCCCCGGAGGAGTTTCGCGGAGTCGCCCGCCAGTTGGAGTCCCGCAATGCCGGCATGCAAGCGCTCGAGTGGGTCCCGCTCGTTACCTCGGCCGACCGGCAAAAATTTGAAGCCTTTCACCGCGCCACCCAAAATCAGCCTTCGTTCGAGATCCGTCAGATCGACGCCGCCGGCCGCCCCAGCCGGGCCGCCGACCAGCCTTTTTATCTTCCCGTCACCTTGGTCGAACCGCTGGCGGGCAATGAATCCGCCCTCGGCTACGACATCACTCATGCGCGCACCCGTCCTTGGCTGGATCGCGCCCGCGCCGAACGGGCGCTTACCCTGACCGGCCAGATCCGTCTCGTGCAGGAAAAATCCGCTGACCACTTTGGCTTGGTCATGATTGCCCCGGTGTTTCGCCCGCCCCGGGCGACGCCGGCGGGCGAAAAGCCGGCCGACGAGTTCGTGGGCTACATCGAGGCGGTATTTCGCACGCACGATTTGCTGGAGCGCACCCGCACTTCTTACCGGGACTCGATCTTCGAGATGCTCTACCTCGACGCGTCCGAAACCGATCCCAGCAAACGTCTCCTCTATTTTCGCCCCGCGGATGACATCGTTCCGGCCCAAACGACTCCCAGTGAAGCAGACTTTCGCCGCGGAGTTCATCATGAACAAACCCTCTTGATCGGCGGCCGCGATTGGCGCGTGGTTTACCGTCCACGCCCCGGCTGGATCGAAGAACAATACTCGCCCCTCGCCTGGGTCCGCCTCTGCGGCGTCCTCACGCTCACCGGTATGGTCGCGGGCCTCTATCAACTCCTCGGACGGCGCACGGCTTTGGTCGAAAACCTCGTCGAGACTCGCACCACCGAACTCGCCGCCAGCCGCCGCGAACTCGCCAACATCCTCCGCGCCCTCCCTGGCATGGCTTACCGTTGCCGCTACGACGACGAACTCACCGTGCTGTTCGTCAGCGATGGCGTGCTCGCCCTCACCGGTCGAACCGCCGACGACTTTACCTCACGGCGAGCCCACTTCCGCGATCTGATCCACGCCGACGATCTCGCCCGCGTCCGCGACGCCACGGTAAGTGCGCTCGATGAGTATCGCGACTTCGAGATCGAATACCGCCTGCGCCGCGCCGATGGGGCCGAGACGTGGGTCCTCTCCCGCGGTCGTGGCGTCTATGCGGCCAACGGTCGACTCGAAGCGTTTGAAGGTCTGGCCATCGACATCAGCGCCCAGAAAAAAGCCGAACACGAGCGCCTCGCCCTCGAGCGTAAACTCCTCGAGAGCCAGAAACTCGAGAGCCTGGGTCTGCTCGCGGGCGGCATCGCGCATGATTTCAATAATCTCCTCACCGGCATCCTCGGCCACGCCTCGCTGATGCGCAGCCGGCTGCCCGCGGGTTCGCCCTTCGAAGCACCGCTCCGAGCCATGGAGACGGCCTCCCTGCGAGCCGCCGACCTCTGCAAGCAAATGCTCGCTTACGCCGGCAAAGGGCGGTTCATCGTCGAGCCCGTCGATCTGGGCACGCTTGCCCGGGGACTCGTGCCGCTCCTGGAGATTTCCCTCGGACGCAAGGCCCGCCTTCGTCTGGCATTGTCCCCCGGTCTGCCCCCGGTTCTCGCCGACGCCACCCAACTTCGCCAGATCCTGATGAACCTCGTCATCAACGCCGCCGAAGCCATCGCTACGGCCGGCCGCATCGACGACGGCGAGATCGTGCTCTCCACCGAGCTCCTGCATGCCGATCAATCCCGGCTCAACGCCTCCGCCACCGGTGCCGGTCTCGCGGCCGGCGAATACGTCTCCCTTACGATCAGCGACAACGGCTGCGGCATGCCGGCCGACGTCACCGCCAAAATCTTCGATCCTTTTTTCACCACGAAGTTCTCGGGCCGCGGCCTCGGGCTCGCCGCCGTGCTGGGCATAGTGCGCGGCCACCATGGCGCCCTCATCGTCGACAGCCACCCCGGCCAAGGTTCGTCGTTCCAACTCCTTCTTCCCGCCGCTACCGCCTCCGGTCCCGCGCGCGACTCCCGCGCCCCCTTTGTTCCCGCAACCTGGACTCATGCCGGCCGGGTTCTTGTCATCGACGACGAAGAGACGGTGCGCCAGTTCGCCACGCAGGCCCTCACGTCGTTTGGCCTCGATGCGATCGTGGCGAAGGATGGCGCCGAGGGCCTGGCCACTTTCCGGGTCAATCCCCGCGCCATCGATCTTGTCCTGCTCGATCTCGTGATGCCCGGGCAGGGTGGCGAAGAGATCCTGGCCGGCCTCCGCAAGATTCGCCCCGATGTGCGCGTCTTGCTCATGAGCGGCTACCCTGAAGCTGATTTGCTCCGCCGACTCGGCCCCGCCCGCGGCACCCTCGACTTTTTGGCCAAACCCTTCACCCGCGGCTCGCTTGCCGAAAAACTTCGTGGTCTCCTCGGCTAGCCTCACGCCTATTTTTCTTCGTTTTCCGTCGAATCACTGATGACCCCGGCCTCTTCAACGCCCGCTCCGTTTGAATCACCCGGCCTCTTCTCCACCCTGCTTCGTGAACGCGCCGCCCTCCTCGTCCTCACGGCCGGTTGCGTGCTCAGCTCACTTGCCTTTTTCTTCGTCCGCGAACGCGAGCGTAACCGCTCCGAGGTAGAATTCGAACGCCGCACCCGCGCCTTTGTCTCCCTCGCCACCGATCGCCTTCAACGCCACCCGGAAACGCTCTACGCGCTCCGTAATCTGTTTCACTATTCCGGCAAGGTCACGCGGCAGGACTTCGCCGGCGCGGCCCGTGATTTAATTTCCCGCCAAGTCGGCGTGCAGGCCCTCGAATGGATCGAGCGCGTGCCGTCCGCCCGGCGCACCGCGTTCGAGAACGCCGTCCGCGCCGAAGGGTTCACGGATTTCACCATTCGCGAGCGCGCCAGTGCCGAGATGGTCAACTCACTGCGTCCCGCCTCTCCTCGCCCGGAACATTTCCCGGTTCTCTACATCGAACCCTACGTCGGCAACGAACCGGCACTCGGCTTCGATCTCGCTTCCGGCACGACTTGGCCGCAGCTCGAGAAAATCGCCGCTACGGGTGAAATTGCCGCCTCCGGCTCACTTCCTTTGCTCGACCGCAGTGGCAGCCCGACCACGGGCTACATTATGGAGCTCCCGGTTTACGCCAATCCGGACGAGGCCACCACTCCCGCGGCGCGACGAGCCCAGCTCCGTGGCTATGTCTTCGGCATCTTTAACATCGGCGACCTGATCGACTCGTTCTTCTCCCCCAGCGATCCACCCGCGCTGGAGGTGCTCTTCCTCGACCGCGGAGCGCCGGCCGACAAACAATTCCTGCACTATCGCTCCGGTTCCTCCCGCCTCGCTCCGGGCACCACTCCTCCCACCGTCGCGGAGATTTCCGCCGGACTCCACCTCAGCGTCAGCGTCGCTCATGCCGGGCGTCAATGGGAGCTATGGTGCCGCCCCACCCCGGAATGGCTCGCCCAGCAATCCAACGTCCGCAGTTGGCTTACCCTCGCCCTCGGACTGGCCATTACCGGTTTCGCCGGGACGTGGATCTTCGCCAACCAACGCCGCTCGGTCCACGTCGAGCGCCAAGTCGCGCTCCGCACCGCGGAATTGCGCACCGCCCAACAGCTCCTCGAGACCGATATTCGCCGCCGTGAAGAAGCCGAACAGCGCCTCCGCGACAGCGAGACCCGCCTCCAGGCCATCCTGCAGCACAGCCCAGCAGCCATCTTCGTCAAAGACCCCGCCGGCTACTACATTCTCTTCAACCGCCCCTTCGAGGTCTTGGTCTGCCGCACTCGTGAGCAGATGCTCGGTCGTCGCGATATCGATATCTTCCCGGAATACTACGCGACGATGTATGGCACGAACGACCGCCTGGTCCTCGATGCCGGCGTGCCCATGGAATTTGAGGAAACCAACGATTCCCCCGATGGCCTCCGCATCAACATCGTGCAAAAATTTCCCCTGCGCGATGCCACCGGTCAGATCTACGCCCTCTGCGGTATCGCCACCGAAATCACCGCTCGTAAACGTGCCGAGGCCGAACTGCAGGAAAGTCGCCGCCAGCTCGGCAACCTCCTCGGCCAGCTGCCCGGTGCGGCGTTTCGTTGCATGTTCGACGATCGCATGACGCTCCTCTTCGGCACCGAGGGCCTCCTGCAACTCACCGGGTATGCCCCGGCGGACTTCCTCGGCGGTCGCGTTCATCTGGCCCAGCTCACCCTTCCCGAGGATCGCCCGGCCATCCGTAAAGCCGTTTCGACCGCGATCGCCGGACGCCATAACTTCGAAGTCGAATATCGTTTTCAGCACCGCGACGGCCGTGAAAAGTGGGTCCTCGTCCGCGGTCGCCCCGTGTTCACCGACCAGGGAGGACTGCGTTTCCTCGAGGGTCTGGCCATCGACGTCACTGCGCTCAAGTCCGCCGAGGCCGAAAAGCTCGCCTTCGAACGCCAGCTCCTCGAAACGCAAAAACTGGAAAGCCTGGGCGTCCTCGCCGGCGGAATCGCCCACGACTTCAACAACCTGCTCACCGCGATGCTCGGCAATGCCACGCTCGCTCGCCTCACGCTCGATCCATCCCACCTCGCCTCCGCCCACTTGGATCACATCGAGCAGGCCGCCCGCCGCGCCGCGGACCTCTGCCAGCAGATGCTCGCCTACGCCGGCAAACGCCCTCTCGTCATTCGCCCCCTGTCGGTCTCCGAACTCGTCCGATCCACCGCCTCCCTCCTGGCCGTTTCGATTCGGAAAAACACTCACCTCACCCTTCATCTCGCCGAGGAACTTCCCGCCGTCCTCGCCGATCACTCCCAGCTTCAACAGATCGTGATGAATCTCGTGATCAACGCCGCCGACGCGATCGGCGATGCGCCCGGCGAGATTTCCATCGTCTCCGCCCGGCGCGAGGTCGATCCCGCATTTCTCCGCACCGCGATCCACAAGCCCGAGCTTCCGGGTGGCACCTACGTGAGCATCGTCGTCTCGGACAACGGTAGCGGCATGAGTCCCGAGACGCTCGCACGCATCTTCGAACCGTTCTTTACCACCAAATTCTCGGGCCGCGGCCTCGGCCTCGCCGCCGTCCTCGGCATTGTGCAAAGTCACCGCGGCGCCCTGTTCGTCGAATCCGCCTTGGGGCGCGGCTCCGTTTTTCGTCTCTTTTTGCCGGCGAGCCACGAGCCCGCTCCGGCAGTCGGCTCGCCTGCGCCCATCTCGGCTGGCCCGCCCGCGCTCCCACCCGCCACCACCCCGCGTGGCTCGGTGCTGATTGTCGACGACGAGGAACCCGTTCGCAATGTGGCCGCGGCCGCACTTCGCCGCCTCGGCCTCGCCCCCATTGTGGCCTGCGACGGCATCGAAGCCCTCCAACTTTTTGCCAGTCAACCCACTCCGCCGCTCGCCGTCCTCCTCGATCTCACGATGCCCGGACTCTCGGGCGAAGAGACCCTCCGCCGTCTCCGCGCTCAAAATCCCACCCTGCGCGTCATTGTGATGAGCGGCTTCAGCGAACAGGACACCATGCAACGCTGCGCCGCCCTCGGCGTGGATGAGTTCATGGCCAAACCCTTCGAGCTCACTACCCTCATGGCCAAATTCCCCGCGCGTTGAACTTACCCGCGGCCTCCGATTCGTCCTCCGCCGTATTGTGGGGCGGGCTTTCCGCCTGCCACTTTCCACCTCATCCGCCCAATTTCACGCTCACTTTCGCTCTCCGTTTGCCGACTTGCGCCTCGCCCACCTCAAGACCTTCGCCCTGGCCCTTCCCCACACCACCGTTGTGAAGCAATGGGGTGACTGCCTCGTCTTCAAAGTCGCGGGCAAAATGTTTCTCCTCCTCGCGCTCGACGGCGACACCGTCGACGGCGTGATCTTCAAGTGCACGCCCGAAGAATTCGACGATCTCGTCGACCTCGACGGCATCACCCAAGCTCCCTACTGCGCCAAACGCCACTGGGTCCGCGTGGGCGACCTCGCCGCTCTTCCACCCGCGGACCTCGATCGCCGCATCCGCCGCAGCTACGACCTCGTCGTCGCGAAGCTCACGAAAAAACTCCGCACCCAACTCGGCCTTCAAACCATCGCAGCGGCGCTTAAGCCGCCGTCCGAGCCCTCTGCTCCGTAGCGCGTCGGTCTCGTCGCGGTCAGTTTCCTCTGTCTCCCGGCCCCTCACGGAACTTCCGTTTGTGCCTTGGCGTTACCACGCCGATTCGCTTTCGTCTCCCGCTCAACTGTGTCTTCCGCTCCCGTCAATTCCGCTGCACCTACCGCCCCTCGCGCCACCTCGCTCGGCGTGATCTTTCTCACCCTCTACATCGATCTTATCGGCTTCTCGATCATCTTTCCGATCGGTCCCGATCTGCTCACCCACTACCTTAGCCACGAGGGCACCGGCGGACTCCTGGGCTCGCTCCTCGGCCAGCTCGACGCCCTCGCCCGCGCGCTCGGCAAAGATTCCAACTTCGCCGCCGTCCTCTTCGGCGGAGTCATCAGCTCGATCTTCTCGATCCTCCAATTCGTCTTCGCGCCGCTCTGGGGTTCGCTCTCCGACCGCCTTGGCCGCCGCGGGGTCCTCCGTTGGACCGTCGCCGGCACCGCCCTCGGCTATCTCGTTTGGGCGCTCAGCGGTTCGTTCTGGCTCTTCCTGTTGTCGCGCGTCGTCAGCGGCGCCTTCAGCGGCAATCTTTCCGTCGCCACCGCCGCCGTCGCCGACGTCACCTCGCGCGCCGAGCGCTCGAAGGCCATGGGGCTCGTCGGTGCCGCCTTTGGCCTTGGCCTCGTCACCGGACCGACCATCGGCGCCTTCACCGCGCACATTAACCTCCTCGCCGATCACCCCGAGCTCGCCCGCTACGGCATCAACCCGTTCTCCGTCCCCGCCCTCATCGCGTTCTGCCTGTGTATGGTGAACCTCATCTGGATTTCCCTGCGCTTCAACGAAACGCTCTCGGACGCCTCACGTGCCGAAGCCCGCGAGCCCCGCACGCGCAATCCCCTCCGCGCCATTCTTTCGCTTGAAAACGTCGCGATCCGTCGCACCAACGCCGTCGCGTTCGTCTTCTCCGTCGCCTTTGTCGCAATGGAGACCTCCCTCACCTTCCTTGCCTCCGATCGTTTCGGCTACACCGCCCGCCAAAACGGCTACCTCCTCGGTTTCCTCGGCCTCTGTGCCATCGTCACGCAGGGCTACATCGTGCGCAAGCTGCTCAAAACCCAGAGTGAAACCCGCGTCCTCGCCGCCGGCCTCGCGGCCTCCGCCGTCGGCCTCCTCTGCGTCGGTTTCGCCGCCCAGCCGTGGCTCCTCTACCTCGGCCTCGCCATCCTCGCCACCGGCTCCGGCCTCGTAAACCCCGCGTCCACCGGGCTCATCTCCCTTTACGCCACCGCCTCCGAGCAAGGCCGGGTCCTCGGTATCTTCCGCTCCCTCGGCTCGCTCTCGCGCGCCATCACGCCGCTACTGGCCGGCATCATTTTCTGGGTCTTCGGCGCGGGCACCCTCTTTGCCGCCGCCGCTGTGCTCTCCGTCCTCGCGCTCGCGCTCAGCTCCACGCTGCCCAAGCCCGTGAAGTAGCCCATGAAGCGCCTCGTCTCGCTGCTCATCGCTTGCGCCGCGCTGCTGCTGCTCGCCGGCTGCGTGTCCCTCAATTCCCTCCCGTCGCCCTTTCGTCGCACGCCCCCCCGCCCCGGCCGCACCACGCTCGGTTCGAAACTTGTTATCATCCCAGCCCAGAGCATCGGCAATTTCCTCGTCCTCGAAGTGAAAATGGACCGCTCCGGTCCCTATCGCTTCCTCGTCGACACCGGCTCCTCTGTTACCCTTGTCACTCCGGCTTTCGCCAAACGCTTCGCCTCCAAGGACGCCCCACCTTCCGACGCGCCTCAAGTCCGCGTTCAATCCGCCGACGGGCGACTCACCCAGCTCTCCCCGACCGTTTTGCGACGAATTGATGTCGGCGACGCCCACTTCGACGACGTCTTCGCGCTGGTCTACGACTGTGCCTCACTCACCGCTCACCTCGGCGTAAAGATCGACGGCATTCTCGGCTTCCCGCTCTTCCGCGAGACAATCCTAACGCTGGACTACCCCAAGAGCCGGATTCTCCTCCAGCCGCGCGGCACCGATGCCTTGCCGCCCGGCCAATCGATTCCGCTCAACGACGCCAGCAAGACCCCGCTCATCAACGTCCGGGTCGGCGACCGCACCATCGCCGCCCTGATCGACTCCGGCAGCGACGCGCCCTTCAACCTGAATCCCGTCGGCCTCAATCTCTCCTACGCCACCGCCCCCCGTCCCGGCGCCACCGTCGGCACGCTCACCGGCGATCGCCCCCAACAACTTGCCCGTCTCACCGACACGCTCACCATCGGCGACTATTCCCTCTCCCGCCCGCTCGTCGATCTGACCGACGAACTCTCCTCTATCGGAGGAGAGATTCTGAAAAACTTCAGCGTCACCTTTGACCAGGAGAGGGATCGCGTAAGCTTTTTCCGCGACTCCCGCGCTCCCATCGCTACGCCCGCGCGCCGCAGCCTCGGCCTCAGTTTTACCAAGACCCCCGCCTACTGGCGCGTCGCCGGCGTCATCCGTGGCTCCTCCGCCGCCGACCGGGGAATCGAGACCGGCGATCTCCTCACGCACCTCAATGGCGAACCCGTCGCCAAATGGGACCTCAATCGCTTCGACCGCCTCATCGCCACCGCCGACGAGGTCGCCCTCACCTTTCTCACCGGCTCACAGGAGACACAGAAAACGGTCCGAGTCTTCGTTCTCCTCCCTTAGTAGTGTGGCACGGGCTTTCCAGCCCGTGCACGTCTGTTGCCGTCTCTCAACAAACGACTGCCGCCACTCAGCTCCGCCGCAGCAAAAACGCTCCGGCTCCATCGTGCCCTGTCACCCACGGGAAGCTCTGCACGCTATCCACGAGCTTGAACGGCCCACCCGCGCGGCTGTTGAAGAACTCGGTTACCACCCGCTCGTTTTCCCCCTTGTCGATACTGCAGGTCGAGTAGACCAACCGACCGCCCGGCGCCACCAACCGTGCCGCCGCGTGCAACAACGCCAGTTGCTGCTTCGGGTGCTTCTTGAAATCACCTTCCTGCAGACGCCACTTCACGTCAGCGCGGTGGCGCATCACCCCCGTGTTCGAGCACGGCACATCGATCAGCACCGCGTCATATTCCTCGGCGAGCTTGTGTTCGCGGAGCGCCAGCGTCGGGGCCTCCAACACGTCGGCCTGCACGAGGGCGACTTCCACGCCCTGCACCCGCGCGAGATTTTCCTTCAAGCGGTCGATACGCGCGCCCGGCACATCCATCGCGACGAGTTTACCTGACTTCATCGCATCCGCGATCAAGAGGCTTTTGCCGCCCGGCGCCGCGCACAAATCCAGCACCGACTCACCGGCCTGCGGGGCCAACAGCCCCACCGCCAACCGGGTGCCCGGGTCCTGGAGGTAGATCGTCCCGTTCTTCAGCAGCGGCTCGACCTCTTTCCAGTGCCCCGACGCCACTTCATAAAATCCCGCCCACGCTGTGGGCTTCAAAAACTCCGGCACCGGTATCCCGTCCGCCCCGCGCCAACGGGCATACGCCGTCGCCGGCTGTTGATTCCACTCGAGCAGCGACCGCGTGGCCTCTGCACCAAACTGCGCCAGCCAGGCCTTGATCAACCATTCCGGGTGCGAGAAATACTCCGCCAGTGCTGCGGCGTCGGCCGGCCGGCCATTCATTGGCTTCGCCGGCGCAGCCACCGCCAAGGCTGCCGCGAGCTTGCGCACGACAGCGTTAACCAAGCGCGCCTCCGCCGGACTCGCCAGGGTCTTGGTCTGCTCGACGGCATGGTGGACAATTTTTGCCACCAACCCATCTGCCTCCGGCTTGCCGGCCGACTCGATGAGCTCAAACCCCGCAACAAAGAGCACCGCGCGGGTCGAAAAGCGCGGCGGATGCGCGATCAACCGGCCCAAGGCCGCATCGAGCCGCCCATAGTGGCGCACCACCCCGAAAACCAAATGCTGACACCGCGCCCGCTCCGCGCCCTTCAGGGTCGCCGGCAATGTGTCCAGCAGCGTATCCAGCCGCTCCGACCGCTCCAGCCAACGCGCCAGCAGGTTAACGGCTGCCAGCCACGCTCCCGATGCCGCCGGCGCGCTCATCGCGCACCTCCACGGCTCGTTTTGGCGGCTTCCGCCATCGTTTCGACACACAGTTTGACAAGGCTAGTCATTGTCCGCTCAACTCTCCGGTTCACGCCCGACCACACGCAATCATGAATTCCGAAGCTGTTTCCGCGCTCATCTCCAAAAACCCGTCCCTCAAGGCGTCCAAAGCTAAACTTGAGGCCATGGAGCCGGGCGCCTACGTCGTCCATCGCAGCTGGGGCTTCGGCCAAATCAAGAGCTACGACGACTCCGCCTTTCGCCTCCTTATCGACTTCAAGGACAAGAAAAAGCATCCGATGGATCCGGCGTTTTGCATCACGACCATGGACGTGTTGCCCGCCAATCACCTCCTCGTTCGCAAGGAAACCGACAGCAAGAAGATCAATGAGTTGATCGCCGACAATCCCGCCCAACTCGTCGTCGAAGCCCTTCAGGCCTACCCGAACAACGCCGCCACCGTCATCGAGCTCGAGATCGTCCTCGCTCAGGTCATCGGCGACGAGAAGTTCAAGAAATGGTGGTCCGTCGCGAAGAAGGCCGTCGCCAAGGACCCGCGCATCTCTGTTCCGGAAAAGAAGACCGAGTGCTACGTCGTCCGCGAAGTCCCGGTCTCCGCCGAAGATGAAATCCTCGAGCAGTTCACCGGCACCCGCTCTGCCCGCCGCCGCATCGCCCTCGCCGAGGAACTGATGGCCGCCACTGGCAAGAAGGACGTCAAAGCCGACCTATCTTCTGTCCTCAAAGGCGTCGCCGATGCCGTCAAGGACTCCAATCAGATCGACGCCTCCGAGCGCCTCTACGGCGCTGCCGTCCGCGACGACCTCGCCAAATATCTCAACGACGAGACTGTTTTCGAGCCCACCCAAGCTTCCCTCGTCGCCAGCGTCCGCGATCTCCCCACCATTGCGGAAAAGATCCCGGTTCACTTCCAATCCCGCTTCCTCGATCTCATTCACGAGACTCACCCGATCGAGAGCCGCGACATCCTCTTCAACCTCCTGAAGACCTCGCAGGGTAAGTTCACGACCGAGTGCATTAACTTCCTCGTCGAGCACGACCACTCCGACGAACTCGCCGCCACCCTTCAGCGCTGGCAGACCGAGCAAAACCTCCGCGCTCCCGTCCTCCTCTGGATCGTCAAGAATCGCCACTCGAAGAAGTTCGCGAAGCTCCTCAACGACCTCATCACCCCCCGCCTCCTCGGTGCGATCTTCTTCGCGATCGATTACGAGGCGCTCCAGGCCGCCAGCGCGCGCCGCATCCCGCTCGGTGATATTCTCAGCGAAGACACCGACCTCATCGCCGACCTTCTCTCCACGGCCGATCCCGAGACCGCCCGCGATCTCGCGAACACGCTGATGCTGAATCAGGGCTTCGAAGAGCTCACCAAGAAGTCCCTCCTCGCCCGCTTCATTAAGATCTTCCCGAAGATCCAGTCGCTCGTCGCCGCTGATGCCGAGAGCAAGGAAGAGCAGCTCCTCGTTTCCCGCGAAAGCTACGACCGCAAGGTCAAGGAATACGAACTCATCAAGAGCGTGAAGATCCCGGAGAACAAAGCCGCGATCGCCACCGCCCGCGAACACGGCGATCTCAAGGAAAACTCCGAATACAAGATGGCGAAGCAGGACCAGTCCGTCCTCATGGCCCAGAAGACCCTCCTCGAGAAAGATCTCGGCCGCGCCCGCGTCACCGACTTCAAGGAAGCCACCACTGAGCAGGCCGGCATCGGCACTATCGTGGCGGTCAAGACCGGCGGCAAATCCATCACCTACACCATTCTCGGTGCGTGGGACGGCGACGCCGACAACAACATCATCTCCTACAAGACGGCCCTTGGCGCCGCTCTCCTCGGCAAGAAAGTCGGCGACACCGTCAAGGTGAAGGCCGGCTCCGGCGACGAAGACTACACCATCGTCAGCATCGCCCGCTACGCCGACAAGAATTGATCCCGCTGAGCGCGTCGCGCGTCTCCGCGCGACCCTCAGCCGAAAACCCGCCTCTTTCCCGAGGCGGGTTTTTCTTTGCCCACCTAGACGCACCGCCATGTCTGCCTTACTCCAAGGCCTCCTTCTCGGTATCTCCATCGCCGTCCCCGTTGGCCCCATCGGCCTGCTCTGTCTCCGCCGCTCCCTCACCGCGGGTCGCCTCGCCGGCTTCGTCTCCGGTCTCGGCGCCGCCACGGCCGATGCTGTCTACGGCCTCGTCGCCGCCCTGGGCCTCACGGCCGTCACACATTTCCTCGTCGCCTACCAACGCCCCCTCCAAATCGCCGGCGGTCTCTTTCTTCTCTACCTCGGTGTAAAAATCCTCCGCACCCCGGCCGCATCCACCCACGTTTCTACGGCCCCATCGACGACCCTTTCCGCGGACTACTTCTCCACCCTCGTTCTCACTCTCACGAGTCCCCTCACGATTCTCTCGTTCGTCGGTCTCTTCGCCGGCACTGGCGCCCTCAACTCCGGTTCCAGCTCCCCGTTCCTGCTCGTGCTCGGCATCTTCCTCGGCTCCGCCGCGTGGTGGCTCGCCCTCAGCCTTTGCGCCGCCGCCGTCGGCACCCGCCTGCAATCTGGCGGTCTCCGCGTCCTCAATGTCTGCTCCGGCGCTATCATCGCTGGCTTCGGCCTCTACCAACTCTTTCGCCTGGTGTAGGAGCCTGCTTGCAGGCGCCTCCCGTTTTTCCCACCTTCGCCCCGCGTGAACGCTTCCTGGGACATCCTCAAAACTCTTTCCGATCCCACCCGCCTGCGCCTTCTCGCTCTGGTTGCGCGCGAAGAACTCTCCGTGGCCGAGCTCCAGGAAATCCTGGGCATGGGCCAGTCGCGCATTTCCTCGCAGCTCGCTCTCCTCCGTCAGGTCAACCTCGTCACCGACCGTCGCGAAGGCAAAAAAGCTTTCTACTCTCTCCGCGCCAGCATCACCCCGAAGACCCTCGCCCTCCTCCGCTCCGCCATCGACTCCGTCTCCGAGCTCCCGGTCGTCACCGAAGACCGCGATAACCTCGACCGCATTCTGCAGAAACGCCGGCGCACGCAGGAACAGTATTTCAATCTCATCGCCGGTCGCCTCGGGAAAAACTACTGCCCCGGCCGCTCGTGGGAGGCCATCGGTCACCTCGCGCTCCGCCTCACCCCCGCGATCGACATCGCCGACCTCGGCGCCGGCGAGGGCCTCGTCTCCCAACTCCTCGCGCACCGCGCCCGCTCGGTCCGCTGTATCGACAACTCCCCGCGCATGGTCGAGGTCGGCACCGAGCTCGCCGCCAAAAACGGTCTCCACAATCTCTCTTACCAACTCGGCGACATCGAGAAGGTCCCTCTCGCTGATCACTCGGTCGACCTCGCCATTCTCTCACAGGCCCTCCACCACGCCTCGCATCCGCAGAACGCTGTCAACGAGGCCTTCCGCATCCTGCGTCCCGGCGGACAGGTCCTGATTCTCGACCTCAACGAGCACACCTTCGAGAAGGCCCGCGAGCTCTACGCCGATGTTTGGCTCGGTTTCAAGGAGAGTGCCCTCCACGGCTTCCTGAAAAAATCCGGCTTTGCGAAAGTGGAGGTCACCGCCGTCGCCAAAGAGTCCACGGAGCCGCACTTCGAAACGCTCCTCGCCACCGGTATCAAGCCTGCCCGCTAGGTCTTGCCGACTGACGTGCGGGTTTGCTCCCCGCCTATTTTCATTCACCCTAAGTTTATGCCCGACGACGAACCCCTCCTTCACCAACTCGGCGCCTACGATCCTCCCGCCGCCACGCGGCTCGCCGAGCTCCTCGAACAGAGCGGAATTCCCTTCGAGATTGAGACGGACCAATCAGCCTTTTCCGGTTCCAACGATTTCTCCGGCCTTCAATTCGGCGTGAATCCTGAGAGCGCGAAGATTCTCATTTTCGTCGCCGAACCAGACCTCTCCCGCGCAGAGAAGATCGTCCGCCAACACTTCCCAGACTAAGGGCCCTCGCCTCGCAGCGATCCCCTCCCCAACCATGCGCCCAACCCTCTTGCTACGTCTGGTGGCCTTCACTTTCCTCGTTTCGCTCGCAGCTTCTGCGAAGGAACCCGCCCGCGAAGAGACCCTCCTTCTATTCCAGCAACGACGCGTCAGCGTCTCCGTTCCGGAGGGCTTCATCTATTCGAGCGGGAAGGACGAACGCGGCATTATTACCGCCAAACTCTCCGACCCCAAAGAGCGCATCACCCTGCAGATTTCCTTCTTGCCCGATACGGATGGCGACATCGCGACCTCCCGTGGCCGCAAGGAATTCATGGCCAAAACGTTTCAGCTCTACGTCGACGGTTCGGTCGAGCAGGCCATGCAATTCGAGGAACTCGAACCCCGCACGGGCCACGGCACATTTTGCGTGTTCACCGATGCATCCCTCGTCGGCAAATCCAAACTACCCCCAGGTGAATTCCTCAACTCCACCACCGGCATTAAAGCCTGGGGCGGATGCATGGCCGTCTTCACCCTCCTTAGTAATGGCACGACGTCCGATGAATATCGCGCTGCGATGAAGCTGCTCCGCGAAAGCGTCTACGAAAAGCCCACGCCCCTCCTCTGAGCTTCCCCACTCGACCGATAGGACCGTGCCGCCCATCCAAGGCTCCCACCGCTCGCCTAGGTTAGATCCAACTCTCTCGATGAGGGTGCGTCCTACAATCTGACGCTCAATCGAGCCTCGACGCGCATCCTGGATCTCCGCTCGAGAATCCCGCCCTCTTGTCACTGATCTCCCAGCGCGACCGCCCTCCGCGGGCATCTCTCGTTTGAAACCCGCCAGCCTTTCTCTCGGTCGGATAATCATACCTCGTTCCGTCTTTGCGCTCCCACTCCTGATTCGCTCCGCGCACTTCAGCTAGCCTCGCTTGCACCCGGCCCGCCCCCTGCTCTGCTTGGCCCATGCTTTCCTGTTCCCGTC
>CANGHW010000088.1 GCA_947453695.1 Opitutia bacterium | reverse complement strand
TCTCTCCGTCGCCGCAGCTTCCGCCGCGTTCGCGGTTTCCGCCGCCGAGCCCTCCCCGAAGATCTCCGCCGCCAGCATCCAGGCTCGCACCACCGTCCTCGCCTCCGATGAATTTGAGGGCCGCGCCCCCGCCTCGCCCGGCGAGGAAAAAACCGTCGCCTACCTCGAGCGCGAATTCCGCGCCCTCGGCCTCGCGCCCGGCAATCCCAACGGCACGTTTATTCAAAACGTCCCCATGGTCGGCATCACGTCGAAGAGCACCGTCACGTTCACCGTGGGCGGCAAGACGCTCAGCCCAACCGGGCTCACCGACTACGTCGCCCTCTCCCGCCGCGTCACCCCGCAGGTCGACGTGAAAAACTCCGACATCGTCTTCGTCGGCTACGGCGTCGTCGCCCCCGAATATGGCTGGGACGACTACAAGGGCGTCGATGTCCGCGGCAAAACCGTCCTCATGCTCATCAACGACCCCGCCGTCACCACCGCGACCGGCAAGCTCGATGAGTCCATGTTCAAGGGCGCCGCCATGACCTACTACGGCCGCTGGACCTACAAATACGAGATCGCCTCGGCGAAGGGCGCCGCCGCCTGCCTCATCATCCACGAGACCGGACCCGCCGGCTATCCCTTCGCCGTCGTCGGCGGCAGCTGGGGTCGCGAAAACTTCGACCTCGTCACGCCCGACAAAAACGCGAGCCGCGTCGCCGTCGAAGGCTGGCTCACCCTCGACACCGCCAAACAACTCCTTTCCGCCGCCGGCCAAAACTTCGACACCCTCAAAGCCGCCGCCACCACCAAGGAGTTCAAGCCCGTCACCCTCGCCGCCCAAGCCCACCTCTCCATCACGCAGACCACCCGCGAGGTCGCCTCGAAAAACGTCGTCGCCCTCCTCCCCGGCTCCGATCCGCAGCTCCGCAGCGAATACGTCGTCTACTCCGCCCACTGGGATCACCTCGGCCGCGACCCCAAGCTCACCGGCGACCAGATCTTCAACGGCGCCGCCGACAACGCCATCGGCACCGCCGTCCTCCTCGAGCTCGCCCAGGGCTTCGCCTCCCTCCCCGCCACCGCCCGCCCCAAGCGCAGCCTCCTCTTCCTCGCCGTCACCGGCGAAGAGAAAGGTCTCCTCGGCGCCCGCTACTACGCCACGACCCCGCTCTACCCTCTCGCGAAAACCGTCGCCAATATCAACATGGACGGCGCCCAGACGAAGGGACCCTCGCGCGACATCGAAGTGATCGGCTACGGCAACTCCACCCTCGACGACCTCGCCGCCGCCATCCTGAAAAAATCCAACCGCGTCCTCGTCCCTGATACCGAGCCCGAAAAAGGCTACTTCTACCGCAGCGACCACTTCGAGTTCGCGAAGGAAGGCGTCCCTGCCTTCTACACCCACTCCGGCAAAGACATCCTCGGCCAACCCGCCGGCTACGGCAAAAAGCGCAGCGACGACTACACCGCCGCCGACTACCACAAAGTCACCGACGAGATTAAACCCTGGTGGGACTTCGAGGGCGCCGCCACCGACACCCGCCTCTTCTACGACCTCGGCCACGAAGTCGCCAACACCACCCAGTGGCCCGAGTGGAAACCCGGCACCGAGTTCAAAGCCAAACGCGACGCGATGCTGAATAAATAATGCCCGCTAGGCTCCTGCTCCCGACGGCGCAACCCGCGCCCCCGGGGAGAAGCCCCATCATTTTCCGCTGCGTTGTTCGCACTGCTATAATGTCTGGGCGACGAAAGATCATGGCACGCTGGCGCAAAGAAGCATTCGAACGTTTTCCCGAGTTTCGCGGGCTCCTCCAAGAAGAGAAGAGTGCCTATCTGTTTCACGGCGAAATGGCGGAGCGGCTCTACCGAGCCTATCTTGATAGGGAAGAAGACTTGATTCGCCGAATCTACGACTACGCGAAGTGGTGCCAAGATGCTCCACGCGGACAGGACGCGTCCGACGATCTTTTGACGATCATCACCGTTTCGTTTTTCGAGCACCTACCACGGCACGGAGAAGTGCGAAGAGATATTGGGCGGTGGTTAGCGAAGAAGGATGTCGAAGGGATGAAGCCGGTTTTCCTCTATCACGGGACCGAAGAACAGTTCGACGAGATGCTCGCATCTTGCCGAAATACTAAATTCAGAAAAGAGCCCAAACGCACTACAGCACAACGCGCTTCGCGCATGGCTGACCTCTGAAAAGTTCGACGGAGGAAATACATGTTGCGCGAACGCATAAGGTCCCTTTCCGCAGCGGCGACGTTCTCACCGCAGGCTAGCGCTAGTTCGATTGCCGGCGCGGAGGTAGCGCTTGGCGTGCGTTTCCCAGCGGAGCTAGCATCACTTTTGCAAGAGTCCGACGGCGTAAGTGGTGAATATGGGCTCGCGCTTCTTTGGCCGGTTTCACAAATCCAGAGAGATAATTTGGAGTTTCGTGGTTCTAAAGACTTCCGGACACTCTACATGCCGTTCGACTGCCTGCTTTTTTTCGGTGACGCTGGGAATGGCGATCAATTCGCATTTTCGATTCTCCAGGGTGAAGTCAGACGATCCGATATTTTTGTCTGGAACCACGAGGTGGATAGTCGCTCATGGATAGCACCATCTCTTGGCACTTTCTACGATTGGTGGCTCACGGGAAAACTGAAGATATGAAAAGAACGGAGCCGATCCAAAGCACCACAGCCCAACGCGCTTCGCGCGTGGACGCCTGCTGAAGTTAGGCAAATGATTCTGACATGGGACTACTCGACTTATTCCGAAAGAAAAAGCCCCGGGGGCCGCTTCCCGAACAGGCGGTAATCGTGCACATTCGTGGGACTGGCCTCCCCGAAGAAGTTTATGAGACGTATGACATCTCTACGCTCCAAGACCAATTGCGGGAGGTCGTCGAAAAGTATCAGCTCGGAGAGTTTGATGGCAACGAGCATGGCCCTGAAGGGACGTTGCTCTACATGTATGACCCGGACGCGGAAAAGCTGTTTGCGGGAGTGGAGGCAGTCCTGAGAGCTTACCCGCTCTGCAAAGAGGGCTGCGTAGTGATTCGGCGTGGTCCTCCGGGCTCACCTGAGCGCGAAGTTGAACTCGCATGAAGGAATAGAAGCCTATCCCCAAAGTGCTCTGCTGCGCAGTAGCGCGCAGCTGGCGCGGGTTAGATTAGCCTGTCTCAAGTGGCGCCTGCCGGCGCACGTTGGCTTTTGCGGATCATTTTGGGCGTTACGCGGCTAGGTCAGAGGCGATCCGCATCCCGATCACTCAGACCGCCCCTTAGCCAGCTCCGATTTGCATCCCGACAACGCCAATCTGCATCCCGCCAATCTCGATTTGCACTGCGACAACGCCGATTTACACCCCGACAACGTCAATCTGCATCGCGACAGCGCCGATTTGCATCCCGACAATCCCGATCCGCATCTCGCCAACGACGATTTGCACTGCGCCAGACACGATTTTCATCGTGCCAATGTCGATCTTCACTGCGACAGCGCCGATTTACACTCCGCCAATCCCGATTTGCACCGCGCCAACGACGATTTACACCGCGACAGTCCCGATTTACACCCCGACAGCGACGATTTGCATCCTGCCAATCACGATTTGCACCACGACAATCCCGATTTGCATCCCGCCAACGTCGATTTGCACCGCGACAATCCCGATCTGCATCACGCCAGCGCCGTCCCGCACTCTGCCAAACACGATCTGCACCGCGCCCGAGTCGATCTACACCTCGCCAGACCCGATTGGCCTCGCGCGAGCTCTGTCCCAGCACCCTCTCGCTGAGATCGTCCCGCTACTCGACCGCTCCGCCTCCGACGTCAGCCAACCCGCCACCCTCACGGGCCGTCCGATTGAGTGGCTACCCGCTCCGCCCAACGACCGGGCACGAATATCACCCCGCGCACAACGCCAGACCTGCATCGGACGGGAACATCGAGTCGATCGGCAGTTTTGGCCCCGTGCACACCGATATCCGCCACCGGCCAGCCACCTCCGGATCGCAGGCGAGTGCGTTTACCACTTGGTTTCGGCTAGATCACGCGGGCAGGATTCGTCGGCGGAAGCCCCGCTAAGCCACACCTGAAAGTTGACGCCCGGGAGACCCGGTGCATCTGTTGGGGTCCGCACTCGCGTTTCCCGCTCAACCGCAACCCATTCCTCCCATGCCCTTCGAACTCCCGAAACTGCCCTACGCCCTCGACGCCCTCGCTCCACACATCGATGCGAAGACGATGGAGATCCACCACGGTAAGCACCACCAGGCTTACATCACCAACGCCAACAATCTCCTGAAGGACCACCCGGCCCTCGCCGCGCTGGACGTCCTCACCCTCATCGCCGATCTGAGCCAGGTACCCGAGGCCATCCGCGGTGGCGTCCGCAACAATGCGGGCGGTCACGCCAATCACTCGTTTTTCTGGACCGTCCTCGCCCCGCACAATCAGGACGCCCCTTCCGGCGCCCTCGCGTCCGCGATCGATGCGCAGCTCGGCGGTCTCGCCAAGTTCAAGGAAGACTTCGCCAAGGCCGGCGCCACGCGCTTCGGCTCCGGCTGGGCCTGGCTCTACGTTACGTCCGACAAGAAACTCGCCATCGGCTCCACCGCAAATCAGGACAGCCCGCTGATGGGCAAGGCCGTCGCCGGCATCGAAGGTAAGCCGATCCTCGGCCTCGATGTCTGGGAGCACGCCTACTACCTCAACTACCAGAACCGCCGTCCCGACTACATCACGGCCTTCTGGAACGTCGTTAATTGGAAAGCCGTCGAGGCCAACTACGCGGCCGCGATCGCCTGATCCCCTCGCCTTTCGACAAAACAAAAGCCGCGCCCTCGAAGGCGCGGCTTTTTTGTATCGCAACCAGATGCTCCACGCCCGGGGCTCAGCGCCCCCAGACGTTGCCTTGCGCGACGGGTCCGAGATTCGTCGCGGAGATGCGGCGGCTGTTGCCCGTCTCGGTATCGAGAATGCTCAGCACACTCGAATTGCGATCGCGAGCCGTGTAGACGAGGTGACGCCCATCCGGGAGCCAGCTCGGCTCGACGCCGTCGAACTCCGCCTTCGACACGACCTCGGCTTTGCCCTTCGAAAAATCATAGACCGCGATCTGGTAGCGATTGCCCGGCACGCGCACGGTGCAGGCGATCTTCTGCGGATTCGCCCGGCTCCAATCCGGCTCGGCCGTGTAGCTGTAGCCGCTCGCCAGCCGCTGGGGCGTGCCACCTGCCGCCGACATCACGTAGAGCTGCGGACCGGGTTCCATCGTAAACACGAGGCGCGAACCATCAGGCGACCAGCATGGCGAGGACTTCACCTGATCGGAGCGGGTCTTACGCGAGATCTGCCGGCCCTGCGCATTGCTCACATAGATTTCCGGCGTGCCTTCGCCACTCAGCACCATCGCGACCTGCTGGCCGTTGGGGCTGAAACGCGCGCCCTGATTGGTGCCCTTCACGCTGACAAAGGTCTCGGGGCGGCCCGACGCGGCATCGAGCAGGTAGATATCGGGAAAGCCCGACTTGTAGAAACTCGTGTAGACGATCTTCGCGCCATCCGGCGTCCACCGCGGCATGAGTGCGAGCGCGTTTTGGTGGGTGAGTTGCTTGGCCTCGCCGAAAAACAAATCCGCGGTGCAGACCTCCTTCACGCTGCCCTGATCGCGGATGAAGGTGATTTTCGAGGCGAAGAATCCTTTGAGCCCGAGGCCATTGGTTTTCTCGACGGCGATATCCGCCGCGCGCAAGAGCGCATTGCGCGCGCTCGTGCCGGTGACGGTCTCGGAGGCGACCGGCGAGCCGCCGAGGCCCTTGGTGATATCGACGCGCACCTGCGTGCCGCCCACCGCGGTAAACTTGATGTCGAACACGTGACCGCTCGAGACGACCTTGTAGCGGCCGTGCGCGGAGAATGCGAGTTGCGCGAGGGCATTGAGCTCGGGCGTGCTGGCCGAGACGCGCACCTGCACGACGCTCTTGTTGATGCCCACCGTCACATCACCGAGATCGACCCGCTGCTGCGCACCCGAGGCCGCGGCGGAAAAAATCAGGGCAAGGAAGAAGCACGAAAGTGTTTTCATGAGTAAAGAAGCGCGGCGAATGATCCGGCCGAAGCCGCATTTCTATTTGCGCGGCCCCGAAGCATAACAACTCTTATTTGTTCACAATCGTAAACCCTCTCCGCCCTGTGACCACCGACGAAATCAAAGAGCATCTGAAACAAGTGAAATATCCGGGCTTCAGCCGCGACATCGTGTCGTTCGGCCTGGTGCGATCGGCGGGGATTTTCGACGGCGTGGCCAAGGTGTCGCTCGCCCTCACCACGAGCGATCCGAAGGTGCCGCTCTATCTCAAGACCGAGGTGGAAAAATGTCTGCGCGTGATCCCCGGTGTGAAAGAAACGCTGGTCGAGGTCTCAGTCGCCCCCGGCAAAGCTCCCGCCGCGGCCGCCGGCGCCACTGGCGGTAATCTCGGTGGCAACACCGCGGCGCCCAAGACCATCAAATATGCCGTGGCCATCGCCTCCGGCAAAGGCGGCGTCGGCAAGAGCACGTTTTCCGTCAACCTCGCCTGCGCCCTCGCGCAGCTCCTCACGCGCGCGGGCCGCCCCGGCCGCGTGGGCCTGATGGACTGCGATATCTACGGTCCGAGCGTGCCGCTGATGATGGGCATCCAGGGTCGCCCCGAGGTGGACGGTGAGTCGCTCGTCCCTCTCCAGCGCCACGGCGTGAAGGTCATGAGCATGGGCTTCCTCGTCGACGACAACACGCCCGTCGTCTGGCGCGGCCCGATGATCATGAAGACGATTCAGCAGTTCGTCCAAAATGTGAAATGGGGCGAGCTCGACGTCCTCCTCATCGACCTCCCGCCCGGCACCGGCGACGCACAGCTCTCCCTCGTGCAAACGATCCCGCTCGATGGCGCCATCATTGTCACCACGCCCCAGCCCGCCGCGACGAATATCGCGCGCAAGGGCGGCCTCATGTTCCAGAAGGTCAATGTGCCGCTGATCGGCGTCGCAGAAAACATGAGCCACTTCACCGATCCCGCCGGCATCCGCCACCAGCTCTTCGGCGCGGGCGGCGGCATCCTCACCGCGGAAAAACTCGGCACCTCCCTCCTCGGCCAGGTCCCGCTCGTCCCGGAGATTCGCGAGGGCGGCGACTCGGGCACCCCGATCGTGGTCGGCGCACCGGACAGCGAGTCCGGCCAGACCTTCCGCAGCATCGCGCAGGAGATGCTGCTGCGGCTCGAAAAACCGGCCGCCCCGCGGGTGTGACGATTGGGAAAAATTGCAGGCATTGACACGCCGCTCCGGCTCCCTCTCATTTCGCCACGCTGTTCGACTGCATGATTTGCATGACCTCTCCCGCTCAAGAGCCCTCGAACTCCCGCGAGTTCGTCAAACAATCCAGCCTCTACCAAGAGTTCCTGGCGGAGCGGGAGGAGATTCTAAAACACAAATGGCTCGAGTCTGAACGACTCGGCTACGACATCGGCTTCGAGCGCGCCCTGCTCGATTGGATCCGGAAGCACCGCGAAGGCTGGCGTGCAGCCCGCCGCCAACAAAACAACCTCGGTGGCTCGGCCACCCCGTTTGCGACCGCGGCGGTCAACGAAAAGAAAACCGGGAGCTGATCCCGCGATCTCCCTGGCGGATCCCTGAGCGCGCTCTCTGGCGCGCTTTTTTGCGCCCGGCCCCAATCTCGAAACAAACAGCCCCCGGCGCCGGCCGCACCGCCCGACTGCCGGCCAGTGCACAAAAAAAGCCGGGCGGTGAAGCCCGGCTTTGAAAGGGAGACGACGCGCAGGGCGCGGCGACGTGTTACTTGATCTCCTTGTGGAGGGTGTGGCGCTTGAGATGAGGATTGTATTTCTTCTTCTCGATGCGCTCGGTCACGGTCTTCTTGTTGCGGAACGTGAGGTAACGGGAGACGGGCTTGCCCTCTTTTTTGGCTTCTGTGCACTCTAGGGTGACGAGTTCTTGCATGGTTTTAAATGGTTGAAAGGTGAGGAGGAAAGGGTGCGCCCCGGCCGGTGCAACCCCAAACTTCGCCCCGCCGCCGGTTCCTCAGCGGCGTTTTTCCGTCAACGGCAGCATCACCCCGCGCCGAAAAAGGGTTACCTGGCTAGTGCTCGACGAGACGACGATGGAAATACAGTTGGCCGCCACGCTGATCGCCGCCGCCGCCGCATGCCGGCTCCCGAGGCCGCTGGGCAGCTCGTGCGTGCTATCGGTGGCCTGGATCAGGCTGCCGGCCGACTCGACGACGCCATCCCCGCGGATGATAAACGAGCCATCGATCGAGGAAAACTCCTTCACCGTCTCGTCCATGAAGGGGTTGAGGATATTGCGATCCTCCTCCTTGTAGCCGTAAAACGGATTGAGCACGAGAGGCTTGGTCAGCGATTTGACCTTCTCGGTATCGCCCACCACGAAGAGACAGCCGACGGGACGGCCCTCGCGTCCCTCGACGGCGAGCTCTGTCGCGACCGCGATCACCCGCTCCAGCACCTCGGGTTTCACATCCTCCGGGAGGAGGTCGGAGGGTTGGCCGGTCAACAGGGTCTGAAACTCGCGCTCAATATCGACGACAACGAGCGTGTCGAACTGGTTGCTCCCCGTCATGCCATCGAGGCAGCAAATGCGATCAGTGAACTTGATCACGCCACGCGTCAGCGCGACGAGGATCGCACTGCGGAGCTGGGCCATGCGCTGATTGGAAAACGACCGCACCTGAATCGTCTCCGCAAACGCCCGCTCGTCTTCGCCGGGCTCGATGGGATTGCGAGTGACGAGGATCGTCTTGAGCTTCGACTCGATCGCCCCGCGCTCAATGCCACCGATAAAGGTGTCGCCGAAAACCATGATCGCCTGGCAGCCCGCCCCTTTGGCCACGCGCTCGGCCTCGCGGAACATGAGGCGGTTCACGCGATTCTGCTGCGCCTGCACCGGGCGGATCCCACCAAAGCCACCGACGAGTTGCTCGTGCAACGCATCGAGGTCGGACGCATTGACCAGCCGGTCGACGAGCTCCTTTTCCTTCACCTGCCGCGCGATGGAGGCGAGCACCTGCAGGTAGTCGCGGGCTTTCTCGCCCGCGATCAACATGACAATCAGATGGACCCGCTCGTCGCCTGCTGCGCCGTCGTGCCGAATGCCGACGCGACTGCGCCCGATGGCGAGGATGTAGCGGCGGCTCATCTTCACCCGCACGTGCGGGAGCGCGACGCCGAGACCGAGGTAGGTCGTCATCGTGCTCTCGCGGGCGAGCAGGCCCTTGAGGAGCGCGTCGGGCTTGAGGTCCGAAAAACTTTCGACACAGACCGCGAGGAGCTCCTGCAGGGCACCTTCGAGGTCGTGACTCCGCAGATCAACGATGCGGCCGCGGGCGATAATCTTGTCTAACCGCATGGCCGTGGGGCGGGGTCAGCTAAGGCGTGAGCGGCCGATCACTTCTCCCACTCCAGCGCGCCCTTCTTGATCTCGTAGAAGAGCCCGAGGATGAGCACGCCGAGGAAGAACAAAATCGGGCCGAGAATCGCGATGTTGTTGGCCAGAAATTCACGGTAGATGAACGTCCACGGCACCAAGATCACGATCTCGAGATCGAAGAGCATGAAGAGGAGCGCCGTGAGGTAGAATTTGACCGAAAAACGCGTGTGCACCACGCCATCTGCCGGGATACCGCACTCATAGGCGGAGTCCTTGATCTTGGAGTTCTTCGAACGCTGGCCGAAGAAGTGACTCGCGCCGATCACCCCGCCGGTGATGGCGGCAGCCAGCAAAGCTTGAATGAGGAACGGCAGATAATCGGCAGAAGTCATGGCAGAAGGACGCGCCTAACTTGCGGCGAGCCCCCCACGGGCGGCAAGAGGGAATTTGGCCGAAAGCGCGATCAGTCGGCGACCTGCGCCCGACACCAGCTCGACGATCACTCCAGCGGGATAATTTTGACGGTCTTCGTCCGCGTCGAACCTACGCCCAGCGATTCCGCAAACTCCAGCGTGCGGATCTCGTCGGAAATATCGATGAAGCCACCCTTCTTGCGCTGCGCATTCATGCGGTCCCGCAGCAGGGAATCGAGGATGACCGGATCGGTGCTGAGCCAGAGCAACGGCTCCGACGCGGTGTAGAGCGAATTGAAGAACGGGCCGCCGATGAACTGGTAGTGCTGCAGGCTCACGAGCGTGAAGACCCAGGTCTGGCGCAATTCCGGGATGGCGCTCATCTCGGCGACGGCGGCGGGTGCATTGGCCGGCGACCGGAAGAAGCGGGCGGTGTTGGAGGCGTTCCACAGGGTGGCGTTTACGAGCGCGCCGTTGACTCCGAGGGTCGGGTGATCCGTGTAGACCGGAAGGTTGATCCAGAAATCGGCATCGAGGAACAGCGGGGTCGCGAGGAAGCTCTTGCGGTCCTCGTCCTTCGTCGAGCTGTTGGCCACGCCCTCAGTCTGCTTCTCGGCGAAGACCGGATCGAATCGCTGCGGGAGCGGTGAATCGTAGAACCACACCGGATCGTAGAAACGGCCGGACTCGAGCACGTAGACCGGATTGCCATTGAAAGGAGTCTGCCCCGACACCAGCGAGGGGAGATAACCCGTCATACGCAGGCGCAGGGCATTGAGACCGACGAGGAAGATGTTTTGGTTTTCGAAACCCCGGCGCGCGAGCGCGGTGATCACGGCTTTGACCAGCGGCACCGGCGTCGCGAGGCCCGGACCGGAGTCGGCATACACCTTCAGGCCGACCTTTTTCTTCGCACCCGGCACGAGCTTGCGGCCCGAGGTGCTCTCATAGTTGGCGAACAGCCGCTCCACCTGCTCCGTATAGCTGGCTTCGTCAAACTTTGGGAGGCCGACCTGCCACACGGGCTCCTGCGGGGGTAACGCTTTCGGCGCGACGGGGGCGGCGGCGCGCAGAGCACCGGCAGCGGCGAGAAACGTCGCGCAAAGCAGCGGGAGAACGGGGAAACGCATGGATGTGAATATGTCGCCTGAACGCGGGTGAAGTTTCCTCGGAAACCGCGAAACTTCCGCAAAGGGTCGCGAACTTGACAGCGGGACTTGCCGGTTGAAAGTGCATTCTTTTTCCGCCGGCGCTGCGTCCTTGGTTGCTGTCGCGGAGTTTCGCGGCTCCTTCCACGTTACATGCCCGTCATCAAACCCACCTGCGTGCGCGACCTGAAGTTGCGCGTGAACCTCGCCGATGTGGTTTCGCGCATGGTCACACTCCGCAAAGCAGGCGGCGCCCGGCTCAAGGGTCTGTGCCCGTTTCACAACGAGAAGACGCCGTCCTTCAACGTCGATGCCGACAAAGGCTTCTACAAATGCTTCGGCTGCGGGAAGGCCGGCGACATCATCTCCTTTGTCCGCGAAACAGAGCAGTTGAACTTCACCGAGGCCGTCGAGGCACTCGGCAAACGCTTTGGCATCGTCATCGAATACGAGGAAGGCTCCGGCGGCCCGAGCACGGCCGACCGCACGCTGCGCCAGGAGGTCTTCGATCTACACGACGTGGCCGCCGACCATTTTTACCAGGCCTTCAAGGCCCACGACGCGACCGGCGACTACATGCGGAATTATTGGACGGAAAAACGCCGCTTCACGACCGAGCTCGCCGATGAATTCAAGATCGGCGCGGTGGACGGCGCGGGGAGCGGGCTCGTCAACGCGATCCTTCGCCGGAAATTTTCCGAAGAAGCGCTACGCCGCTGTGGGTTGTTTTTCATCTACGACGACGCGGCGATCTCGCTGCACACCGTGCGCCCGCGCTTTCGCGGGCGCCTGATGATCCCAATCCGCGACCACCAGGGTCGCGTCTGCGCGTTTACTGCCCGCCAGACGGACCTCACTCCGGCCGATGATCCGGCGCGCGAAGCCAAATACGTCAACTCGCCCGAGACGCCGATCTTCACGAAGGGCAATCTACTCTTCAACCTCGACCGGGCCCGCACTGCGGTCGGCGACGGCAAGCCGTTCGTCATGGTCGAGGGTCAGCTCGACGCGCTGCGCTGCTGGTCGGTCGGGCTCAAGACCGCCATCGCGCCCCAGGGCACCTCCATCACCGACGGGCAACTCGTCCTCTTGCGTCGCTACCACACGCAGGTCGAATGCTTCTTCGACAGCGACGGCGCCGGACAGAAGGCCGCGCTGCGCTTTCTGCCGATGGCGCTCAAGGCCGGACTAGAACTGCGCTTTCTCACCCTCGCCGGCGATGGCAAGGTCGACCCTGATCTGCTGTTCCTCGAGCGGGGCCTGGCCGCCTACGACGAGGTGCGTAAAGCCTCCCGCAGCGCCATGGCTTTCGCCTGCGACGCCGCCCTCCCTGACTCCCAGAATGCGACGCCGGAACTCAAAACGCGCGCCGCCCAGACGATCTACGAGATCATCGCCAACGCCGAAAGCGCGGTTGCGCGGTCAGAATTCGTCAAAGAAGCCGCCACGCAGCTCCGCCTGCCGCTCGCGGCCGCCCAGAAGGACTTCGAGACCTTCCTGCAGCGCCAGAACCGCCAGGCCGCCGCCCGCCCCGCCCCGCCCCCGACCGCCAGTGACGCTCCCCCGGTGTCGAACCACACCTCCCATTCCTCGGAACGCGACCTGTTGCTCATCTGCCTTCATTTCGAGCCGTTTGGGAAGACCCTGAGTCTCTCCCTCCCCCATGATTGGATCGATACCGGCCACCCTGCCGGGGTCCTGCTCAACCGCTTCCTCGGCGAATTCGAACACGACAACTGGCCCGGCCGCGACCACCTCGACTCTCTCCTTGAAACGGATGTCGAGCGGTCCATGGTCGCCACGCTCCTGTTTGAAACCCCCGGTTTTGACGAACCCCATAAAGTCGCCCAAGAGGGTCTGAAGCAGCTTCGCGCCCGGGCGCTCGAGCCCCGCCTACGGCAAATAGAACTTGCTTTGGCCAACCCCCGTGCGGACATTGATTCTGACCCAATTTCTCTCTTGAAAGAACGTCTAGACCTGCAACGCCTGCTCCGCCAGCCCATCGCGCTGGTGCTTCCGCCTACCTAAACTGGGCCGTTTTGGCGCTCCTTGTAATTTTGCCGCTGTTTTTCGCGTATATATAGAGACCCTTTTCAAACCATGTCGCGTAAGCCCAAGTCGTCCGCCTCCGGCGAATCCTCCCACTCCGAAGCTGTTGAAGCTGTTCTTGAGAAAACCTCCGCGGTCGGCGCATCCGGCGCGGACAGTGGCACGCCCGGAGCCGATATCCCGGCCGGCGGCATTAACGACAAGATCCGTCACCTCATTCGGCTCTCGAAAGAGCAGGGTTACCTCACATTCGACGATATCAATGAGGCCCTGCCAGAGTCCGTCGAGAACCAGGAGGAAATCGATAACGTCCTCTCCATTCTCCAGAACCTCGAAATCGAGATCCTCGAGCCCGATCAAGTCGAAGACTACAAGGCTCGTCAGGAAGAAGCCGAAGAAGAGGAGAGCCGCTCCTCCCAGAACGACATTCTGGATGACCCCGTCCGCATGTATCTCAAGCAGATGGGCCAGGTCCCGCTGCTCACTCGCGAACAGGAAGTCGAAATTTCCAAGCGTATCGAAACCGCGGAGCTAAAGGCGCAGGAAGCCTTGTTCGAAGCCTCTGCCGTCGGCGGCTACATCGGCACCCTCGGTCAAAAGCTCATCGACCGCACGGAGCGCTTCGACCGCGTCGTGATCGACAAGAAAATCGACTCCCGTGAATCGTATTTCAAGGGTCTCGAAAAACTCGTCGGCAATACCAAGGAAAAGGAAGCCAAGACGGCCGAAGCTTGGGACGAATTCCTGAAAGCCAAGGGCGAGGCCGAAAAGAAGAAGGTCTACGCCAAGTTCAAGAAACGCGAAAAGGACCTCCGCGAATTCTTCTCCAAGTTCTATTTCAAGCTGAAGGTCTACGAGGAATACCTCGAGAACCTCCGCCCGACGCTCGAAGAGATCGAGTCGCTCCACCAGCAGCTGGAGCGCGCCAAACATCCCAAGACCAAGAAGGATGCGGCCATCGACTCCAAGGCCATCCAGACGCGCCTCAAACAGATCGAAGCCCAACAGCGCATCGCTCCGGCCGAGCTGCAGCGGGTGGTCAACCAGACCTTTGTCCACGTTCGCGAAGCCCACAAGGCGAAGACCGAGATGGTGGAGGCCAACCTTCGCCTCGTGATCTCGATCGCGAAGAAATACACGAACCGCGGTCTCTCCTTCCTCGATCTCATTCAGGAGGGCAACATGGGCCTCATGAAGGCCGTCGAGAAGTTCGAGTATCGTCGCGGCTACAAGTTCTCCACCTACGCCACTTGGTGGATCCGTCAGGCCATCACCCGCTCGATCGCTGATCAGGCGCGCACCATCCGCATCCCGGTGCACATGATCGAGACCTTGAACAAGGTCATGCAGGTGCAGAAGCAGCTCCTGCAGGAATACGGTCACGAGCCGACACCCGACGAGGTCGCCGACGAGATGAATCTGCCCGTCGAACGCGTGCAGCAGATCATGAAGATGGCGCAGCAGCCCATCTCGCTCCAATCGCCCGTCGGTGATGGCGACGACACCTCCTTCGGTGACTTCATCGAGGACAAGTCCGCCGAAAATCCCTACGACATGACGGCCTACTCGCTCCTCCGCGAAAAGATCGTCGATGTCCTGGATTCTCTCACCGAGCGCGAGCGCCGCGTGTTGTCCCTCCGCTTCGGTCTCGTCGACGGCTATAGCCGCACGCTCGAAGAGGTAGGCAAGCAGTTCAAGGTTACCCGCGAGCGCATCCGTCAAATCGAGGCCAAGGCGCTCCGCAAGATGCGTCACCCGACGCGTATCCGTCAGCTCCACGGCTTCTTCGATGCCGAGCAGATCGATAACGCGCAAAACTTGATGAAGATCGCCGCGACCTCGCGTCCCGGCGGCGCTGCTCCGGCCGCCCCCGTCAGCCCGCTCGGTGGTGGTCCCCTCGGCTCCGGCAGCCTGCCCGGCGGCCTTGGCTTCCCTGCGCCGAAGCTCTGACCCGCCCAGGTGAGCGGTCTTCCGCTCCTCCCCTCGTGCGAATGATTTTCACCGCCAGACTGCTCACGCTGCTGGCGGTGATTTCATGTTTGGCCGGCTGCGGTCGCATCGCGCCACTTACACCTTCACCCATCGTCCGTCGCGGCGATCCGCCTCCACCCCCGCCTCCCCTTCCCCCGGACGCCCTCCGCACCAGTCCCCATCGTCTCGTCGGCCGCGTGCTCGCGATCGATCGCGAGCGTGGCTTCGCCATCATCGATCTCTTTTCCGATGCTCCCGCGTCCGCTCTGCAGGCGGGAGCAGAACTGCTCACACGCACCGACGACCTGCGCGAAACCGGCCGACTCCGCGCTTCCCGATACCTGCGCACGCGCACCCTCGGGACGGAAATCGTTTCCGGGCAGCCTTCGCCGGGAAATGAAGTGGTTTTCCGCGAGCGCTGACGTCGCAGCCATCAATCGCCGGTCGCGCGCTTTCCCTCTTTACAGCCCTCCGAGCCGGCCTACGTTCTCCCCACCATGGCATCGCTTTCACCCTTATTTGCTGGAGTTCTTGGTCTCGGTGGCCCCGAGCTGATTATCATCCTCGTCATCCTGCTGGTGCTCTTCGGCGGCAGCAAACTCCCGGGCCTCGCCAAGGGCATTGGCCAATCCATCAAGGAATTTAAGAAGGCGTCCAAAGAAGAAGATCCACAGGAGAAGGCCGCCGCCGCAGCACCGGCCGCCGCCCCGGTCGAGGCCAAGAAGCCCGAGCCCGCCAAGACTCACGGCTCCAACTAAGCCGACTCCCCGTCCAACTTTAAGCGCGCCGCTCCCGGCGCGCTTTTTTGTGCCCGGGCGGACCTCCGCGCCTAGTCGGCTTTCACGTCCTCGCCGAACGTCTCCCGCTGCTCCACGCGTTCCCGCACCCACGCTTTGAATTCGGCGATTTGTGCTGGGCCGCCAAGCGCGAGCACCTCATCGCCCGCACGCATGGTCTCTCGCGCCGTCGGATTGAGAATGCGCACGCCATTGCGGTTCACCCCGGCAATCTGCACTCCGTGGTGCTGGGCGGGCGATAGTTCCGCGAGCGTGCGCCCCGCCGCCCGACTCCACGCGGGGATCTTCACCGCCTCCATGCGCACTTCTTCGAACAGTGAATCGGATACCGGCGAACCCGTGACGGCGGCGAGGAAGGTCTTGCCCGCATTGATCTGCTCCGACGTGCCGAGCAGGAGCACCTTGTCCCGCGGGTAGAGCACGGCCTCCGGCGGCGGCAAGGGAATCATGAAGCCCTGACGCTCAATCCCCACCACCGAACAGCCGAAGCGGGTCCGCAGTTTGAGGTCCGCGATGCGTTGGCCCTGACAATCCGCCAGATCGGGCAGCGTGCACTCGATCATGTGCAGGTTCCACTCGCCGTGCGGTTGGAGCCACGGCGCGGTCGTGGACGTCATGCGGTGATCGCCGGTCTCAATGGCACTGAGCAGCTCCACTTCGAGTTCGCTGTGCCAGTAGATGAGTTTGCGACGGAGAAAAAACAGCGCCGCCACCGCGAGGAGAGCACTGAACCCGAGCAACCATCGGGTGGTCCCCTCCGCCGGCAAGATCGCCGCGAGCCACACAAACATTATCGCGCCGGCCACGATCCGCAGGCCCGTCTCGATCACGGGCCGCAACTGTTTCGCGTTCGCACGCCCTTTCGAGGCCACCTCGGCGTAGAGCATGGCCATCGCGGAAACGTTGCGCCAAATCGCCACCAGCGGCGCGATCGTGACCAACACGATCACCGTCCAAAAAATCACATCGAGATCGGAGGGGAACAGCCGTCCGCGGCCGATCAATTCCTCGGCCATATCGAAAAACTGACCGGAAAATACCACGACACCCGTTACGAATAATCCGCCCACACTTACTTGAATCAGACGCTTGCGGCTGAGTTGCCAGAGGAGATTCCGCGCCCGGCGCTGCTGGAGACCTTCCAGCCAATCGTGGTAAATCCGCACCCAATCCGACAACCATTTCGGCTGGCGGCGCAACGCACCCGCCGCGATCGCCTCCGAGCGCCGGGTGAGCAACGGCGACACCAGCGCGGTGATCAACGATACGCCGACCGCCATAGGATAAAACTTCGCCGGCACCACCGCCGCAGCGACACCCAGTTGCGCGATGATGAAGGAGAACTCGCCGATCGGCGTTGCCGTGAGTCCCGTGCGCATCGCGTCCTTCAGCGGCGTCCCGATCAGCGTCAGCCCCGTCGTCACGGCGACCGGTCGGGCCACCAGCGTAAAGGTGGCGACAACTACGATCAGCCCCGCGGCCCCCCACAATTCCCGCACGTCGATCTGCATGCCGATGGATACGAAGAATACCGCACTAAACACGTCGCGCATGCCCGCAAACGTCCGCTCTACCTGATGGCGATGCGACGTCTCGGCCACGATCGTGCCGAGCAAAAACGCCCCGAGCGCCAGCGAGTAGCCCGCCCGCTCGGCGACCACCGCCATACCGAACAATATCGCCGCAAGCCCGAGCGTCTGCAGCTCCTCGTCCGCCGCGATACTCATGCGCCGCAGCAGCCATGGCACCAGCAGCAAGCCCGCGATGCCCGCGAGCACGACAAACGCGCCGAGTTGTAGCAGCGTCGCCCCGAGCTTCGCCCCACCGCCCGCCCCGAATTGCACAACGGAGTTGAGCAACGTGAGCATCACCACCGCGACCACGTCTTCGAGCACCGAGACGCCCATCGCCAGCTGTCCCGAGCGCTCGTGATTTGTACCCGTCTCGTGGAGAATCTTGCTGATCACGGCCGACGACGAGACCATCAGCATGCCGGCCAAAAACAGCCCTTCGGTGCCCGACCAACCGAGCGAGATCCCGAGCAACCGCGACAAATAATACATCACGATTGCCCCGCCGAAAGTCGCCAGCATGAGGCCCGGCCCGAGACGCCGCATCTTCCGCAGGCTCAGGCCCAGACCGATGGAGAACATCAAGAACACCAAGCCGACTTGGGACAGCGTTTCGATGCTGCCCGCATCCTTGACGAGCGTGAACGGCGGAGACTTCGGGCCCGCCACAATGCCGGCTACGAGAAAACCCACCACCACCGAAAGGCCGATGCGTTGGCAGATCCATCCCACCACGCCCGCGACCACGAGCACGACGGCGAGGTCTTGGATGAAGTGAAGTCCGTGCATGGTGACGCGCGCATGACCACGCGACGAAGCCGTCTGCAGGTCAAGTGTGGAGGACGACGCCCGTCGCGCGGCCGACTAGGCGAGTTTGAAGGGCAGCGTCCGCAACCGCTTCCCCGTCGCCGCCAGAATCGCGTTGCCGATCGCCGGCGCGATCGGCGGCGTGCCGGGCTCACCGATGCCGCCCATCTTCGCTCCGCTGTCGATAATGTGCGTCTCGACTACCGGCGCCTCGGCAATGCGCGTCACCGCATAGTCGTGGAAGTTCGACTGCTCGGGCTGACCGTCCTTGAATGTGATTTGCCCCAGCAATGCAGCACTCATGCCGTAGACGACGGCGGACATGATCTGGGCCCGAACTCCCGCGGGGTTTACCGCGGTGCCGCAATCGACCACCGCAGTGACCTTGTGCACGGTGATTGCGCCACCTGCGCCGACCGAGATTTCTGCGACCTGCGCCACAATCGAGCCAAAGGATTCGTGGATCGCCACGCCCTGCGCCCGGCCTTGCGGCACCTTGCCCCAGTTCGATTTCTCGCGGAGAAGTTTCAACATCGCCACTTGCCGCGGATGGCCCGCGAGGAGGGAGATGCGGTAGTCAATCGGGTCCTGCTTCGCCGCCCGGGCCGCATCGTCGATGAGCGTTTCTTTCACGAAGGCAGAAAACGAGTGCCCCACCGAACGCCACCACAGCACTGGCACGCCGACCGGCGCCACATGGTAATCCACGCGCACGTTGGGCACGGCATAAGGTAGATCGGCGAGTCCCTCGACCTGCGTCGCGTCGACGTTGTCCTTGAACATCATCGGCTCGAAGGCGGTGCCTTTGATGATCGACTGGTTCACAATGTGATTTTCCCACGCGACCAGTTTGCCCGCGCCATCGACTCCGACTTTCGCCGTCACGACGGTGCGCGGACGATAAAACCCGCCGCGCATATCATCCTCACGCGTCCACACGACGCGCACGGGCACGCCGCCGGCCGCTTTGGACACGTGCACCGCCTCGACGATGAAATCCGACGTCGGGTTCGCCTTCCGGCCGAAGCCGCCGCCCAGCAGGGTGGTATGAATCGTTACCTTGTCGGGCGTCGTGCCCGCCGCCTGCGCGGCGTTCATCACATCGACCCCTTGGAACTGCGTCGGCGCCCAGATCTCCACGCCCTCCGCGCGCACGTGCGCGGTGGCCGTGAGCGGCTCCATGGCCGCGTGCGCGAGATAGGGAAAATCAAACGTCGCTTCGATCTTGGTCGCAGCCGCGGCCAGGGCCGCACCCGCATCTCCGTCTTTGCGCGCCGTCGCACCCGGTTTCTGCGCCAGGGCCGCATACTCGGCTCCCTGCTTCGCCGTATCGAGGGTCGCGAGTGCACCGAGGTCCCACTCGATCTTGAGCGCCTCGCGGCCCTGTTTGGCCGCCCACACCCCGTCGGCGAGCACTGCAATGCCGCTCGGCACCGCGACGACGTTCTTCACGCCCTTGATCTTCTTGGCAGCGGTCGCGTCGAAGCTCGTTACCTTGCCACCAAACACCGGCGGACGGGCCACGAGTGCCGTAAGCGCGCCCGGCACGTTTACATCGAGGCCAAATACGCCACGGCCAGTGACCTTGTCGCGCGAATCGATGCGCTTGGTCGGTTTGCCGAGCAATTTGAACTGACTGGCGTCCTTCAAGTTTACTTCAGTCGGAGGCGTGAGCTTGGCCGCCGCCTCAGCGAGTTCCCCATAGGTCGCGCGCCGTCCATCGCCCGCGATCACCGCGCCGTTCTCGGTGCGCAGCGTTGCCACAGGGGCGCCGAATTTCTGGGCCGCCGCCTGCACGAGCATCGCCCGCGCCGTGGCTCCGGCCTTGCGCATCTGCTCGTAGGACTCCCACGTGCTCGTGCTGCCGCCGGTCATCTGGAGACCAAAGGCCGTGTGCGCGAACACCGGCGCCGCGGGCGCCGCTTCGACCACGATCTTCGCCCAGTCGGCATCGAGCTCCTCGGCTACACACATCGCAATCGAGGTATAGACCCCCTGGCCCATCTCGGAGTGCTTCGCGAGGATCGTCACCGCTCCGCTGGGTGCCACCCGCAGAAACGCATTGGGCGCGAGGTTTGCCCCGGTCGCCGCCGGCTCCGCGGCCGCCAACTTCGGCGCCAGGCGGAAACCGATGACCAAACCACCACCGATCAGCGCCGCGCTCCGCAGGAAATTCCGCCGGGAAACTCCCCCGTTGGTCTCGGCCTGCTCCGCCTTCGTTACCTGTTCCAGTCTCGAGGAAATCGGGTTCATGGTCATTTCCCTCCTTTCGCGCCGCCTGCCGCCGCCAACTCCGCGGCATGATGCACTCCCGCCCGGATGCGCTCATACGTCCCGCAGCGGCAGATATTGCCCGCCATCGCCTCGTCGATCTGCGCATCATCGGGTTTGGCGTTCTTCGCCAGCAGCGCCGCCGCGGCCATGACCTGCCCGGACTGACAGTAGCCACATTGCACCACATCCTGGTCGATCCAGGCCTGCTGCACCGGATGCAGCTGGGCTCCCTTCGCGAGGCCCTCGATCGTCGTGATCGCTTTGCCTGCCGCCTCACCCACCGGCGTTTGACACGACCGCACCGCCTCGCCGCCGAGATGCACCGTGCAGGCCCCGCACAACCCCATGCCGCAGCCAAACTTCGTGCCGGTCATCCCGAGTTCATCGCGCAACACCCAAAGCAAGGGCGTGTCCGCAGCCGACTGCACTTCGACAGATTTGCCATTTATCGTGAGTTTCATGGGTGGAGGAATTTACGAAACGCGCGCAGCGTGCCGGCGGCCTCCCGGATTGCAAACCACCCTGTGCAACAATTCCGCTGCCACCCACCCGGCCGGGCGCTTTCCCTCGTTGACACCCCCACCCCCCGCCGATTCGTTCCCCTCGGCGGCGACGCCGCTTTTTTCGCTCCTCGCTCCCGCATCATGGCCAACATCTTCGGCTACTTCTCCAACGACATCGGCATCGACCTCGGCACCGCCAACACGCTCGTTTACGTGAAGGACAAGGGCATCGTCCTGCGCGAACCATCCGTGGTCGCGCTCGATACCGTCAGCCGCAAGGTCCGCGCCGTCGGCGATGAGGCGAAAAAGATGCTCGGCCGCACTCCCGGCAACATCACCGCCATCCGCCCCATGAAGGACGGTGTGATCGCTGACTTCGACGTCACCGAGGCGATGCTGCGCTACTTCATCCGCAAGGTTTCCAACAACTCGTTCCGCGCTCCGCCCCGCGTCGTCATCGCCATCCCCTCGGGCATCACCGAGGTGGAAAAACGTGCCGTGAAGGAGTCCGCCATGCACGCCGGCGCGCGCGACGTCATCACCATCCCCGAACCCATGGCTGCGGCCATCGGTGTCGGCCTCCCGATCGACGAACCCGCCGCCAACATGATCGTCGATATCGGCGGCGGCACCACCGAGATCGCCGTCATCTCGCTCAACGGCATCGTGTTTTCGAAGTCCATCCGCGTCGCCGGCG
>CANGHW010000087.1 GCA_947453695.1 Opitutia bacterium | reverse complement strand
TATGCAGGGGTGCGACGGAAAAGCGGGTTAACATATCGCCACTCAAGCAACCTGCGCGCCACCGCGTCACGCCTAATTACGCACGCGCCAGATACGATCAGGTGCCTTCGTAAACCACCGCCAACTCCAACAGCAGTTGCTCCAACTCCGTATAATACTTAGCCGTTTCCATCTTCGCCTTGTTCTCACGCAAACGTGCGATCTTCAGTTCAAGTGCGTCCCGTCGCGCCCGCACCTCGGGTGATAGCTGCCGTTCGACTGGGCTCCGCACTAGGTGAAACTGATGGGCCCGTGCCCCATCCAACGTCGCCCCATCCTTGGCCTGCTTGGTTGCGCGTATCCCGCGAAACCACTCCGCCGGAGTGCCCAGGCCGTCGCCATTGTCGTCGATTAGCGCATGTTCAGTGGCGAGGCGTCCTTCCGTCTTGTAGAATTCGTTGGTGCGCTGGGCGGCACCGAGAAACGCCTCCAAGAGTGAAACTTGGCCATCTTTGTCTAAATCACTTTTCAGATCGCCAATAGCCTCGGCAAAATACTTCCCGAAGCGCGCATAGTTCTGCTCATTTCCACTGCGGGTGGAACTTACAATCACGCGCCCCGGGGCAGCTAGTTTCGCAAGAAAAGGTGCACTTGCCGAGGCCGTGTCGACCACTGCGAGCGGACGAGTGAACGGCTTCAACCACTCCGTCATTTCTGCCGCCGTGAAATCCGGTCCCCTTAAATTGAATTTCGCCTCCCGTCCGTCGAAGGTGCCGTGTCCGACCAATACAATCCACAACTCACCACCGCCAGCCTTCACTTCAGACGCAATCGTCGCCTTCAGTTCCTCGCGATCAGACTGGGCCCCCGGCAAAGAAGTCCCAATCACCGTGCACCTGGCCCCCGCCTGTTGGCAGAGCTTGCCCCAGGTCAATGCCTGCTGAGTAAAAGACTCTGCATACTCGTCCTCACCCGGCGCCCCAACCACCACCACTACGGAGGCACGCTCTTGCGCAGCAAGGCGAAGTGCGCTGAGCGCAAAGGTGAGCGCGAGCAAAAGCGTTCTCATGGCATTCCTTTCCAGCGACGGAGGCCCCATTCGGCGAGTAAACAGGCAAGGGCGAAACCGAACATAAGCGGCGTATGCCAAGCCGGGTAGGACCATGTCTCCATCATGGGCGCACTGAGTTGCGGCAGGCGCTTGGCAAATTTCTCCAGCTCAGCCGCTGCGACCACTTCCCCGCCGGTGCGGCGCGCTAACTCTTCGAGGAGCGCTACGTTCGGCGTGAGTGAGCGAAACTCTTCTGCAGCCAAATCCGTGCTCCAGCCGGCCTCAGCTCGCCCAAGATCTGCCCCAGCCGAGTTCTTCACGGTCGCCACCGCTCGAAACCCACCCGTTTGGCGAGGCACGTAGGTCGCTTGATACAAGCCCGGTTCGCTCAATGCCGCCTCAGCCTCCACTTTGATTGCTGCCCCTCCCGCGCCGGCAGTTCCGTCAAATACGACTGGCTGCACCTCGACTGAGACGCTCGCTTCATCCACCGGCAGAAACTTCTCATCCCGCACGCGCACCTGCACTCGCACCGCTCCGTTGGCGTCTGCGGCGATTGGTTCCACGGTGCAATCTACCCGGTTCGGCACATCCGTCACGAGCCAGCGTGCAAGCTGGCGCCATGCTTTCTCCATATCGGTGCGCGCCGCGGCATCCTTCATGCCCCACTTCCACATGTCGCCGATCGTCAACGCCGCCGTGCGGCCGCGACCAAATCGCTGCACTGCCAATGCGGGCAATTCTCCGCCCTTTTGATCTCGCACCGTAGCGATGACACTGGCGCCCGGCTTCAGACCGCGCACGCGGTTAACGACTTCGAACGCAGGCATCGCATCAATCCGGGCGCGTTCGTCATTTTCATTGTCGCGCAGCCGGGCCCACGCCTGCAACCAACCCTCACGGGCCAATTGGAGATGCACTTCCCCGGGTGGCGTCACAGAGGCTTCATCACGGTCGAGGTAAACCGGCAACATGTCCCCCACCGGAGTGCGGGCATATTTCCCTTCCTGAAAGCACTCCATGCCTCCGAGCATCAGAAAGCCACCGCCGCGCTCAGATACAAATTTTTGTAGCAACATCGCCTGTTCCGGCGCGAAAAACTCCGCCTCAAGGTCGTCCACAATCACGGCATGGTAGCCAAACAGATCTTCCGGCGTGCGCGGAAACCCAGCCCTTAGTTCTACTTCGTCGCGCGTATTCAGGCGCACCAGCACCGGCTGATCGTAACGCTGCACTTCTTCCGCCGATTGATTGCCGAAGCCACGAAATAGCGGATTGCTGGTCTCTCCGGCCCGGCCCCGGAAATCGAACTTCGGTTCACGTTTCGCGACCCGGATCAAACCGACGAGTTGCACCTGCTCGTCGCTCTGCAGTGCGCGATTCAGGAACTTAAACTCCCAATTCGGCCGCCCCGATACGTAAAGGATGCGGAAAGGCCCCTGCCCTCGGTCGACCGCGATCACGCGCGCGTTGTTGGCCAACGTCGCCTCTTCACTCTTCGGCGCGCCCGCTGTAAGATCGCCGCGCGAGCCGACCCGCACTTGATAAAATGACAGCCCCGGTTGCTCGGGTTTCAATTGAAAACGAAAGGCCACTGCCTCGCCATCGCCCCGCGCCTCGGCACTTTGCTCCTGCACGACGCGTCCGGTTTTGTCGACCAGACGCGCCACCACTGCCTGCCCCCGATAGCCCGATGCGACCACATCAGTCTGCACCGTCACCGGCGCATCTTCGAATGAGGTTTGGCTCACGTGCACCTGCTGAACGGCGATATCTTTCACGGGATCGCGTCGGCCAATCACCACAGGATAAATCGGAGGCATCCCCTTCAATTCCGGCAGCGCGCCGTTCGGCAGATCGGTCGCATTTCCGTCCGTCAACAACAGCACTCCGGCGAGCGGACGCCCTTGGAATCGGTCGCTCAATGAGCGCAGCGCAGTTCCCAGCGCAGTCGATCGACCGTCAAAATTGAGCTCATGAAAATCACCGGTCGCCTGCAGGCGGGAATCGAAAAAATACCGCCGCACCTCAAAGGTATCCGCCAGAGCCGACTGCCAGCCGGTGCCGGTGCCGGGTTCCACCAACGTTCGCAGTGCATCACCGCGACTCAGCGTGTCACCGCGGTCGTGAATTTGCAGGCCCTGGCTGTTGTCCGCCACAACGGCGAAAAAGTTCGCCCCGGGCCGCACCCGCTGCCCCAGCCACAAGGGCTCCAGTAGACAAAGCGCTAACGCGACAATCCCCAGCAGCTTGAGCGCAAAGCACACTTTCCGCAGCGGCTGGGTGGAGGACGCGCGATAGCTCCAAGCCAGCGCGAAGGCCGCGCCCACCAAGAGCACGGCAGCCGGCAGCAGCCAATTGAGTCCCGAGAAGGTAAGCGTGGCGGACGGCATCACTTGGAATCGGGTTTATCCTTGCCGAGCTCTTCGTAATAGCGGCGCACCGACTCGGCGAACCTCGGCGGCACCGGATCACGATCGATCGGCGCCAGGGACTCCTTCGAGTCGCGGCGAGCCAGCTCTTCCGCCACCCGCGCCCGCACCTCGACGAGGGGCTTTAGGATCTGCAACTGCACCACCGCCCAATCCGGCTTCTTCCGGTCCTGCATGTCCCGGCGCAGCTGACGCGCCCGTTCGCGGGCGTTCGTCACGGCATTCCGCAGATCTGGCGCATCGAGCAACTCCTCCACGTTTCGCAGCCGATCATTCCATGGCTCAAAGTTTCCGCCGACGAACGGTCCACCGCGATACATTCCGCCGACTTCACCACCGATACCGATCCGGTTGTCGGAAGCACCGCCGCCATCGCCACCACCGCCCAAATCAAAGCCTCCGCGCTGGTTGCCACCGTTGGGACGCTGTCCATTTGCCCCACGCCCGTTGGCGAGGCGATTTTCGGGCCGTCCATTTTGTCCCTCAGGATTGCCGTCGGCTCCCGGCTGTTGTCCGCCCCGGGATTGCCCCTCGCCGTTCTGTGCCGTCGCATTTCCCGGAGTATTCCCGCCGGGCGCGTTGCCTTCGCCTGGTTGCTCGCCCCCGGGCTGGCCGGGTCCGCCCGGCTGGCCAGCATTGGCCACCCCACGACCTCCCCGCCCACCCTGCTTGCCACCGGGTTGGTTCCCCGGCTGCTGTCCGCCGGGCGATTGCCCCGGCTGCCCCTCTCCCGGTTGTTCACCCGGTTGTCCATTTTGCGCAGTGCGCTCACTGTCCGCGGTGCCCGGCTCCTTGCCGCTCGCTCCACGTTGCCCTTGCTTGCCTCCGGGCTGCCCGGCTTGACCCGGTTGTCCCGTCGCGTCCTGCGCCTGGGCCTGCGCCAACTCTCGCGTAAGTTGATCAGTTACGGCATCGAGCTCCGACTGAGCCAATTTCAACTGCTCCGCTTCGTCCCCCAGCACACTGTCCGCCGCCCGCTCAACGCCGCGCTTAAGCTCTTCGGCCCCGGTTCGCGCCCGCCGTCCCGCTTGTCCAGCCTGCGGCAAATAGCCTTCGCGTAGCATGTCGGAGGCGACATCGAGCGTCTTGCCGCCGCCTTCGCGGTCGGCCGTCTTCTGCATGCGATCGAGCAGATCGCGGGTCATTAACCCCTCGCGCAACAACTCCTGCCGAGTCTCCTTCACGCTCGTCGCATCGTCCTGGCTGACCTTGCGCACACTATCGTAAAGTGCCTTGGAGAGGAGTGGCTCGGTGTTCTCCGCCTGCTCTGAAATCTGCTGGGCACGCTCCGTGAGTTTGTTCATCCGCTCTTTTTGCAATGCAAGCTGGTCGATCAGCTCCTTCCGGTCGCCCGTGCCAGTGCTGCTGAGTGACTTGCGTTGCGGAGTCGCGCCTTGCGACTCGATTTGCTGGGTGAGTTTTTCCTGCTCACGGGCGAGCTCGCGGGCTTCCTGCCGCATCTCACGCAGGTCGTCGGCAAACTGACTCGAGTTCTGCTTCCGCATATCCTCCCGCAACTGCTGCAACTGCCGCTGGGCTCGCGTGCCGGAAGCCACTGCCTGCGGCACAGATCCCTGCGCCGCGGCGTCGGCCGCGCGTTGAATATCGTCGCGGGTCTTGTCGAGCTGCTGCTTTTCATCCGCCATCCGAGACTGGTTTTCCGGTCGATCCATGCGCTGGCGCATTTCGTCGACATCAGCGAGCATCTGCTGCTGCTCCTCCTGCAGACGTTTGAGCCGGCGCTTGATCTCCTCGCGCTCCTGCTCGTTCTTCGCCTCCTGCAGCGAGGTCTGGAGTTCCTTGAATCGCTCGTTGAGGTCCTGTTGCCGACGCGCGAGTTCCTGGAGCCGATTCATTACCTGAAGCTGTTCGGTGCGTTCCTTGTTTTGCGGCGCCTGCGCCTGACGCTGGGTCTCGTAACGATTTTCCGACTGAGTAAGGTCCAGTTGGTCGATTTGCCGTTGGTTCTGTTGACCGCCTCCCCCTTGCCCACCGCGATTGCGCGAACGGGTCACGTTGGTTTCACGCGCCTGTAGCTTGAGCAACGCCTGATAAGCCGCCTGCTCCGCCGGCAGCGCTTGAGCGAGCGGAGTCGGGGATTTCTCTGCCTCCTTCAATTTGTCGATCGCCTGCTCCATCGCCTTCGTGGCCTCAACCCACGAGGCCTGCGCCCGCGGGGAGCGCGCTTCGGCCATCGCTTTCTGCGCCTGCTCGAGGGCCTGCGCCTGCGAATCAGCCACGACCTTTGCATCCTCGCTATACTTCGGCGAGGCCGCGTCGCGCTGCAGCCGCCAGGTGGCGTTGATAATCTGTTTCTGTAGTTCAGTCAGCTTGCGTGCTTGGTTTCCCTGCCCGCTCTGGGCGCCTTGCTGCTGGTCATCCGAATCCATGCCCTGGCTCTCGCGAAAGATTTCATCGAAGGGCCGCACTTCGCCGAAGAACAAATCACTGCTCGTCCGCCGAACCTTACCATCCGGTCCAATATCGTCCGCCCAGGCGAACCACGACACGAGGTCATCGGGTTTCGCGCCGATTTCCTCGAGCTTAAGCATGTAGGAGAAGGATCGTTTCTCCTTCGCCGTCGTGCCGCCACCCAGTTCGATGAACTTCGGCTCCCCGCCGGCCATCGCGTAAGCAATGCCATATTTCGGCGCCCCAAAGTCGTCGAAGACCGTGCCTTCAAACGCGATTTCCTCGAGTGCCGATGGCCGGACATCGCCGCGCGGGGTCTGGAGCTTCAATTCCGGTGCACGATTAGGCTGCACATCGACTACAAAGGTCGACGCCACTTTGTTGGCGCGCCCTTCGGCATCCAAGAGTTGCAGCTCGTAGGTCTGCGACTTGGTCAGCTCGAAATTGGTCAACGTCGCCGCGGCCTTGCCGTTCGTCACGGTGAGCGGGATCGTCGTCTTTTTACTGTCACGCGCCACGAGCTGGGCCTTCGCCACGGGCTTGTTTAACGCGAGCGACAAATCGAGTTTCGTGCCTTCCACCGCACTCAAGCGGCGCGTGTCGTCGATATGTTTGGGCGGCAACTGGGTGTAGTCGGGAAACTTAAGATCGACGTCAGATCGAACCAACTTTGGATGCTCAAACACCTCCACTTTGAACTCCCGCGTGCGCTCACCGCGGTATTCCAGTTGATAGGTAAAACTCTTGGCAACTTCTGGCACACTGCCGCCGAACACGGGGTCCGCGAGACTCTTCACCAGCGGAATTGTCCGGGGCGCTGCACCATCCTCCCGCACGACTAGGCCAACCGTCGGCGGCAGCGATTGCCCAAATCGAGCCAGGACGACGAGGCTCTCCCCTTTCTCGATACTCGTATCGCCCGGAGAAACCGACAGCCCATCGGCGCCACGCCACACGGGCTCCGCGGAGTTCTTCTTCTGGGTCGGACTCACCACGGAGATTTGCGTCAAAGCAAAGGCGAAACACACCAATGCGGCTAGGTGCATCACTTGCGTCACCGCGACTCGCGACGTTGGCACGATTTGGCGCCAGTCTCGTTCCTGACTCCGCGCCACCGCTTCCTCCCATACGCGATGTTGCAGGTAGCCCGGTTGCGCTCCTGGCGCCAGATTTTGCTGCACCGCCGTCAGTAGCACACCTTTCAATTCCGGATAGGCCGCTTCGATCGTCTGCGCGGCCCAGCGAAAATCGGGGGTTTTCTCAAAATGCTTCAGCGCCACCGCAGCTACCACGGCCGCCGTCGCCGCCGCCAAAAGCGGCAGCGCGAAGGGTGAAGTCCATCCCGTTTGTGCTTCCACCACCACCAGTGCCGCCGCCACCCCCGCGGCACCGGCCCAGCACAGCGCGAGCTTCCGCCACAATCCGAGCCACTGATGCCGACGAATCACCCGATGCAGTTTGGCTTTGAGAAAATCGTGGTTCATGTGGGGGACTCCTCCGTCTTTAAGCTTTGTTTGCGTGCAGCCCATCCAGCCAAGGCTGATTCAATGACGAGCACGGCGAGCGTCGCCGCGATCAGCCAGCGCCAGAGCTTCTGGCGATTTTCAGCCTCAATACCTTGTAGCAATACTTTGTCTTCCTTTGAGGGAGTCTTGGTCTCAACGGGCGCCGACACCGGCACACCGAGCCGCTCCAACTCATCAGAGGACAGCGGCGCCGTGCGGCTCTCATTGGCATCGAGGTTTACCGCAAAGCGCACGGAAAGTTCCCCTGCCTTGGCGTCGCGGATTCCGGGTTCCGTGAAGCGGATCTCCTTCTCCGTCGCTCCCGCGGGTAGCGGCGCCGTGTCGCCCACCAACCACTGCGCCGGGGCCCCCATCGTCCCACCTCCAAGGTCCAGAAGCGACCAAAGTAATGGCACGAACTTTGACGACACCGCCAACTGGCTATCCTCCGGTTGCCAGCCTGCGGCCAGAACCAATAGTCGCCCTTTGCCTAGAGTAATTTCCGTTACCGCCGGATCACCGCTGTCGAACTTCGCAATCACCCGGGCGTCTGGCAGACTCGCCGGATCGAATTTCCGATAACGCCAAAAGTGTATCTTCGTGAAGTCGCTGAAGCGCGGATCGGAGAACGGCGCGAACAGAGGGTGCTTAAAATCGATTTCCGCCAACATCGCATAGTTCGTCGGCTTTGCCTCGGTCACGGCCACCCCGTCTACTCCCACCAAGGCTCCCAGTGTCACCCCGGCCGCAGCGGATTTCGGGGCGAAAACCAAAGTTTTTCCCGCCCGCGCCTGCTCACGTAAAGCGGCGGCAGCCGGTGCCGAAAGTGCCTCGGTAATGAAAATCACACTCGCCGCCTCGATGTCTCCAGGGAGCAGTGCTGCCGATGGCAGCCGGGCGAGCACCGAAACGGCTAGTTTGGGTGTCTCGGCCAGCGCACGACGCAGGAAGAAGAGCGACTGGCGTGCGTCTTCGGGCGATTCACTGCCGAACCAGAGCACCCCAATTTTCTGCTGGGTCGGCGGGATCACATACACCGTGTTGTCAAAATCCTCGTCATCTCCCTGCAACACAATGCGGTCGAGACCTCGCGCGTCTTTTTGCACCGGCATGGCCACTACCCGGCTCTGCCCTGGAGGCACATAAATATTGATCGTCGGTTCGACCATCTCGACCGCCCCGGTCGCGCCCATGCGAGCCCAACTCAGCTTAAATTGTTCACGCTGGGCATCCGCCGAGTTGGTCACCCGCACCCGCACGGTGGAAGCCGCCGCCCGGCTGGCATCTGCGCTGTCGGCGACGAGTTGCAAACCAGCATTGGTCGGATTTTTCGCCTTCACTGCCTCGACGATGAGGCGCACGCCTTTCGGCCATTCATAGGCCTGCAGAGCATCCAGCCGGCTGCCCGCTTGCAGATCGCTCACCAAGACGATTTCCCGTGGTCCTGGGGTTGGTTTGCCATCGTTTTCCGTCAGTGCTTCCGCGGCAGTGATAAGCGCCGCGCCCAATTGGGTCGCGCCCCAACCAGCCGCCGTGGCGGAGAGTCGGGAAGTGGCTAGCGCGACCCGGTCACCCGCGGCCGTTCGGCACCATTCTTCAAACGGCAGCAAAGGCGTGGCCGTCCGGTCAAAGGTATAGATCGCCACTTGGTCTGCCGGTCCGGCACGGCGGGCGACTACCTCGGCGCGCTCTTTTGCCGCCGCCCACACCCCGGCTCGGCGCATGCTGGCGCTGACGTCCAATAAGACCACCGTGCGCGTCGGCTGAGCGGCGGTCGGATCCAAGAGGGGTGTCTCCTTGAAGAAGGGCCGCGAAAATCCCAGCACCAGTAGGAGCAGCGCGAGGCATCGCAGCAAAAGCAGCAGCAGGTGCTCCAGCCGGCTCCGCTTGGAAAGCCGTGGCGGCGTCGGCAGCAAAAACATCAGCGAACTGAACGAGACGCGTTCGCGCGTCGTTCGCCGGATCAGGTGAAAAATGATCGGCGCCGCGAGCGCGAGCCCACCGAGCAGGAAGAGCGGGGTCAGGAAATTCACGCGCCCCCTCCTGCGCCGGCGGCTCGCGCACCGGGACGAAATTGACGGCCCCGTTTCATGCGATCCTGCAGGAAGCCAAAGAGCGCGAGTTCCAGCGGTTGATCAGTCGCGAGCAGGTGGTAGCCGATCCCTAGCTTGCGACAGGTCGCCCGCAGTCCGGCACAATGGGCTTCGAGTTTCTGGACATAGCCTGCTCGGGCTGCCGCAGGATCGAGGTAGAGGGTGCGACCTGATTCAATGTCCTCGAACATTGCCGGCTGCTCGAGGCCGAGATTCAGCTCCGCAGGATCGAGCACTTGAAAGACCACGACTTCGTGGCCGCAGGCCGTGAGCACGAGAAGCTTCTTCTCCAGCTGTTCAAGAGGCGCGAGAAAATCGGAGATAAACGCCACCATCCCTCGTTTCCGGACGAGATTGGCCATGCGATCCAGTGGAGCGCCGAGGTCGGTCGACTGCCCCGTAGGCGTGCGCTCCAAGGCGTGCATGAGTTGGCGAAGATGCCCGGAACGATGACGCGCCGGCAAAAACTCCCGCATTTGGTCATCGAAAGTAAGCAGGCCCGTGGCGTCACCCTGCAGATGGAGGAAGTATGCCAGAGTCGCAGCGAGGGTCGCTGCATAAGCGGACTTCGTGTGGCCCCGCGTGCCGTAGTCCATCGAACGACTCTGATCGACGAGTAGATGGCAGCGGAGATTCGTCTCGTCCTCGTATTTCTTGATGAAGTAGCGGTCGCTCCGTGCCACCACCCGCCAGTCGAGGTAGCGCGGATCATCGCCCGGCGAGTATTGGCGATACTCGGTAAACTCCACGGAAAAACCATGGTAAGGGCTGCGGTGCATACCGCTGATGAATCCCTCGACGACGGAGCGCGCCCGCAGCTCAAGACTGCGAATACCCATCAACGCCTGCGCGTCGATGAGCGAGCCTGTGGGAGTCGATACTGGGGCGGCTGTGGCCATGAACTCAGGCCGCCTTTACCGGCAGCTTTACCGCCGCCACCAAGCGCTTGATGACATCCTCCACGCGGACGCCCTCCGCCTCCGCCTTGTAGTTCAGCAAAATGCGATGGCGCAGGACCGGCGCGGCCAGGGCTTGGATGTCTTCCACCGTGACGTGTGCGCGGCCTTGCAGCAGCGCACGGGCCTTAGCACCCAAGACGAGGAATTGTGCGGCGCGCGTGCCCGCGCCCCAGCTTACCCACTCATTTACGAAATCGGCCGTGGTCGCCTGATGCGGCCGGGAGGAAGCGGCGAGTTGCACCGCGTAGCGCACCATTTCCTCGGCGATGGGCACCTTGCGCACGAGGTCGTGGAAACGCAGCACGTCTTCACCGGTGAAGAGGGGCTCGATCGGCGCGGGCCGGCCTGACGTCGTCTGCTGGACGACGCGGACTTCGTCGGATTCCGGCAGGTAATCGATCACGACGTTGAACATGAAACGATCCAGCTGCGCCTCAGGCAGCGGATAGGTGCCTTCCATCTCGATCGGGTTCTGCGTCGCGAGCACGAAAAACGGCTCCGCCAGAACATGGCGCACACCCGCGGCGGTGACTTGATGCTCCTGCATCGCTTCGAGGAGCGCGGCCTGGGTCTTCGGGGGCGTGCGATTGATTTCGTCGGCCAGAATCATGTTTCCAAACACCGGCCCCGGCACGAACGTCAGCTTCCGTCCACCATCGCCGTCCTGCAGAATCTCCGTGCCGGTGATATCGGCCGGCATGAGGTCGGGCGTGAACTGGATGCGTCGAAACTCCAGATGGAAGACTTGGGCGATGGACTTCACGAGCAGCGTCTTGGCCAATCCAGGAGCGCCCGTGATGAGGCAGTGTCCACCAGCGAGGAGGGCGAGGATGATTTGGTCGATGACGTCGCGCTGGCCGACGATGACTTTGGCGAGCTCAGCCTCCAGGCGGGTGCGCCCGGCGAGCAGTTTCTCCGCCGTCTCACGCTCCTGAGCGTAGGTATCGACCGGAGCGTTGTTTTGCGGCGTCAGTTCGGGAGGGGTCTCGGTGCTCATTAGTGGGTCATCTGGTAGAAGAGAATATTTACGCCGAGGGGATAGGATATCTTCTCGGAAAACGTGCGGAAGTAGCGGTCATCCTCACCTTCGCGCTCCCAGCCATCGGGAACGTCGGTGTTGTGCATAACGAGGGCCATCATACGGCCTTTTTCGTCGAACCATCCCCGGATCGACATCTTCTCCGAACCGGCTCCACGGTTAACTTTTTGCAGCGGCGGAGAGGTCGGGTCGTTGGGGTTATGCTCGGGGTTCCAGAATTGCATCGTCGGGACCTGCATGTGTTGAAGCGGCCCCTTGAGATCAAAGACGCAATGGAAGATCGGATGATCGGTGCCAATATCCACCCACGCTTGCCCCGGCATCACACGGTTCATTTCCCGTGCGAAGCCATCCCACTCAAGTTGGCTCCAAAAATCGCTGACGAGGAGAAAGCCACCATTCTTGAGGTAATTGCGCAACGCGACGAGTTCCCGGTCATTGAGCCCGATATAACCCGGGTGCTCCATGATGACCATCGGGTAGTGAGTCAGATCCGGATCGCTCAGCCGGAGCACGCGGCCGTCAGGATCCGTGCGGATCGATGTGAGTTGTTGCGTGCGGTAGGAAAAATTGAGATCGGCGTCCGGAAAATCCACCCACCAGCTCAAGTGCCGGCCGCGGCCCCAGCCTTGGGCGTTAATGCCGGGATTGCCGGTCGCTTTGAAGAGGATGCGCGCAAACGTGAACACATCCTTCTCAAAGCCGGGCGGATTCTTCCACTCGGGCGTGCCGGTGCTGTGCGAGGCCACCTCGCGGGCGGTTTTCACGGTCTGTTCGTCAATGAGAATTCCACCTTCTCCGCGAACGAGAGATCCGCCTTCGTCGATTGGCACATAGGGCGGCGGCTCGGGCGGAAACGGGCCAAACTCGCCGGGCGCGGGCATGCGCTGTCCACGCGGCCCCATCCGCTGGACTTGAGCCAGCATGGCTCCCGCGCCCAGCGCGATGATTGTCGTCCAAAGTAAGAATTGTCGCGTCGGCACCATGTCAGTGGGTCATGGAGTAGAAGATAATGTTAATGCCGAGCGGATAGGCGATTTTTTCGGAAAAATTCCGGAAATAGTAATCGTTCTCTCCTTCGCGCTCCCAGCCATCTCCGTTGTCCGTGTTATGAGTCGCGATGACCATGATCCTGCCCTTGTCGTCGGAAATCACGCGGTGATGCACCTCGCGTGCGTCCGAGCGCTCCCAAGTTACACCGTCGAATTCACTCGATTCACCCAGACGCACATTGGGCACCTGTCCCTTGGCCTTGATCTCGAATACACAGTGGTAGAGCGGATGGCTCAACGGTAGCTCGGTAAACGCGCGATCAGGAAACACCTGCTTCATCACCGCCGCCATATTGGCCCACTCCTGCTCACCCCAGAAATCGTCCAGCATCAAAAATCCTCCATTGAGGAGATAGGTGCGCAGGGCGACCACTTCCTCGTCCGTCAGATAGAGGCTGCCGGGCTCCACCATATAGATGAAGGGATAGTCCGAAAGGTCCTTGTCCGTCAGCCGGATGAAGCGTCCATCCGGATCGACTTTCATCGCGGTCATTTGCTGCAGCCGGTAGGAGAAATTGAGATCGCTGTCCGGTGTGTCGGTCTGCCACGAGGCGCCCCGACCGTAGTTGGAGCGGCCGCGGCGCACTCGCACAAATGTGAACACGTCCTTCTCAAATCCCTTGGGATTCTTCCACTCCGGGGTGCCCGTGCTGTGCGAGGGCACTTCTCGCGCCGTGCGCACATCATCACCGATCCAGCCGCCCTCCCCCCAGCCTCCGCCATAACCCCGCCCTCCGCCAAATCGCCGCTGCGCCATCACGAGGCCAGCGACGAAGAGGAAGAGACTGAGAAGTGGAACCAGTTTCCTCATTTCTTGGGCGAGGCCTTCGCCTTCGGACCGGATGCCGTTTTGTTGTCTTCGGCCGGAATGACCGCTTCGACTCCCGAACGACTCAATTCACCCAGCGCCTTCAACGCTTCACGGAAACGCGGAGCCTCCTCCAAGGCCAATAGCGTCTGCCCGCGAGCCTCGCCGACTTCCCCGTTCTTTCGTAAGAGTTGGGCGAGTTGGAAGTGGGCCCCGGCCGGATCAGGTGGATCGAGCTTGAGCAATGTGCGCCAGGCTTGGATCGCCGTGGGCGTTTCTCCCTGTTCTCCGGCCGCCTGCGCCAGCGCCCGCCAGGGCGCAGGCACGAGGGGATTCACCTGGAGAAATCGGTCCGCATTCTTCGCCACCACCGGCCAGTCCTTCGCAGTCGTGCCGAGCTCAATCAAACGGAGATAGGCCTCGGTCGCCTCATCGTCGACTGCCGCCCAGGTCGCGAGCACCTCGCGCTCGGCCTTGGTCTCACCCAGCTCCCGCAGCACGTTGGCGAGCAGTCCATGGGGCGTGGATCCGCCCTTACCCGTGGGATAAGCTTCGACGAGCCGTTCCAAAATGGCGCGCGCTTCCTTCCATTGCTTGGCGGCCGTCAATTGCTGGGCGCGGAACCGCAGCACCCAATAGTTATCCGGGTGGGTTCGCTCGAATTGGGCGAGTTCGTCTGCCGCCGCGGGCAGCATCAATTCCGGCGGTAGTTTTTCCCAATTGAGTTTCGGCGCCACTTGATCGGCCGCCTCACGAGCGTAAGCCGCAAACTCCTTCTCCAGCGTCTCCATGGGCGCGACGTTCTTCGCCAGCGCGGCGTTGATCTCGGTGCCTTCGCGCAGATCGCGCAACACGCCCCGCAACTTGTCGATGCCGTGCCGCTGCACGATATACTCCACCACGAGTGAGGACTGCAGGTAGGCAAACTGGAGATGCTTAGGTGACTTCGGAGCCAGAAACGCCCCGCTGAGTTTACTGACGGGCACCAAATCATCGCCCCGAATCATCGCCATGTAGCCCGGATCGATCCGCATGCCCCACGCCCGGCTTGCCTGCCGCTCTTCGTAGACGGAGATACCTTCGCTCAACCAGCGGGGCATCTTGTTCTTGGTCATCTGGAGCGTGACGACGTGGCAAAACTCATGCCACAACACCGCTTCCCAATTGGTCGCATTGCCGCCGTGTGCGGCCGGACTGTTGGCCGTGACCACGCGGCCGAAACACACGCCGAGGAAGCCCGGAATATCCGGCAGGCCAAAGGTGCGCACCGCGAAATCTTTTTGGTCGGCGAAAATCTCCACGTAGGTCGGCCGCGCCAACTCGATGTCGTATTTGGTCGCGAGCGTGCGCTTGGCCTTGACCAGGAGGTCGAGCACGCGCGGTCCATAGATCGCCGCTTCGTTAGCCGCCATGCGCACGACGAAGTCGCCGTTGTTCAGCGTCGTGTAGTTCGCCATCGTCTCCTGCAGCGTGACGAGGTTGAAGGCCTCGACATCATACTCGTCGCGTTGGTGCACCGCCTTGGCGAGCGCCCAACCTTCGTCCTCCTCACCCAAACGCAAAAGATCACTGGCCAGTTGCGCCGCCGCCGGCAGATATCCGGGATCTGACTCCCGGGCCCGCCGCTGGTAAGTGGCCCCTTCGGCGAAGCGGTATTTGTCGGACAATTTCTTTCCAATCAGGAAGTCCACCCGCGGGTTCTTCGGCCAGGTGCGCAATGCCGTCGCCCGGGCCGTCGCCTCGGTCTGGATGTCATTGCGCAGGTGGGCGATCACCGCGCGATAGGCCCACGCATCCGGATGCACCGGATTCACCGCTGTCACGTCATCGAGTAAGGTCCCGGCCGCCACATAGTCTTCCGCATCGATCCGGTGATCCACCAATCGCAACAAACTCGGGACATGCCGGGGATTGACCTTCAGCGCGGCCGTGAGCGATGCGAGCGCCGTTTCCCGGTCGCCGTTTTCGTAGGCGCGGGCGCGGCCGAAGTGGAGTTCGGGATCGTCCGGCAACTGCTTCAGGCCCTCCTCATAGGCCTTCGCGGCGAGGCCATAGTCGTGTTTCTCGAGCGCCAGTTCACCCCGGGCCTGATAGACGTCCCGAAGTTTGGGCTCCGCCTTTTGGGCCGCGGCATAAAGTTGTTCCAAAACCTCCTTCGGATCGGCCCCGGCCAAAAGCGCCGCCCGACCGAACACCACCAATTCCGCCGGCTGCCGATAGGCCCAGCGGCGTGAGGGCACGATGCGCGCGATCTCCTCGGCCCGTTGCGCCGCCTCCTCCGGGCGGCCATTGGCCAGGGCCACTTCGCGAGCGAGCCAGCGCAGTTTGATATTGGCCGGATCCGCCGCCATGGCGCCGGCGACCACTGTCGCCGCCTCTGGATATCGACCCGTGGTCAGGAGCACCTCAACCCGCAGGAACTGCCAGTCGCTATTTCCCGGCGAGCTCTTCAATCCGACGTCCGTTTCCGTCAGCACAAACGGATAGTTTCCAGCCGATAATTCGCGACGCACGTCTGCGACCTCTGCTCCTCGCGCCGCGACCAATCCGCTGAAGATCCCGACGACGAGGCTCCACCGCAATAGGGTGCACGCAACGTTCAGGGGCTGACGATTGCTCATGCGCGGAGCTTGAGAGGTGGGAGAGGCAAAGCAAGGCACGGACACGCTTTTCTAGAGACGCAGCAAATCGTCAAAGGTGGTGCGAATCAGCGAAATATTCGTCGTTGCACCGGCGGCCGGATCGATGGATCGACCATATATCTCCGGCATGCTTCCGCCCCCCTACCCCAATGCCCCGGTCTACGTGGCCGGAAACGGCGATGCGGTCCCCGTTCCCGAGCGCAGGACCAAGATCGGGATCGCGGTATTGTGGCGCACCTTGTCGATCGTGCTGCCATAGAAGAAATCGCCGAGCAGCTTGTGTCCATGCGACGTCATGGCGATCAAGTCGCACTCCCTCGCTAAAGCGACCTTGAGTATCTCAGTGGGCGGGTTACCCAGCGCCAATACGGTCGAAACAACGAGGTGGGACGCCTTCAGCCGGTCGGCGATGCTTTCGAGGTAAGCCCGATCAGCTCTCATCTCATCCGATTCCGCGAGTTTAAGTTGGTCAAAGTTGCGCGCCACCCACCCATCCGCGACGTGCACGAGGAGTAATTCCGAGCCCAGTAAGAGCGCCAGTTCCGCAATATGCGGCACCAGCGTGTCATCCGCCCGACCATTCTCCAAGGCCACGAGGATACGTTTATACATGGCGCACAGGGGTCACTCGCCACCGGTGATCCCGGCGAAATCGAGCAGCAGTTTGACGTTCAAGATCACGATCACCGCGGTGGTCACCCAGGCCAGAAGCTTCACCCACCACGGATTCACAAACTCGCCCATCTTCAGCTTGTCGCTCGTAAACATGACGAGCGGAATCACCGCAAAGGGCAGTTGCAGGCTCAAAATGACTTGGCTGAACACCAGCAGCTTGGCCGTGCCACTCTCACCATAGAGCGCCGCCACAATCACCGCCGGCACGATCGCGATCGCCCGGGTAATCAGCCGGCGCAGCCAGGGGCGGAGGCGGATATTGAGAAATCCTTCCATCACAATCTGCCCTGCCAGCGTGCCGGTCAGCGTCGAGTTTTGCCCCGAAGCCAGCAACGCCACGGCGAAGAGCGTGCTCGCCATTCCCACCCCCAGCATCGGCGCAAGGAGTTTGTAGGCGTCCTGGATCTCCGCCACATCATGCTTGCCCTGCGTGTAGAAAGTAGCCGCCGCCACGATCAGAATCGAGGCATTGATAAAGAGCGCGAACATCAGCGCCACCGTCGAATCAATCGTCGCAAATGTAATCGCTTCACGCTTCCCGGCCGCATGCTGCTGGTATTTCCGCGTCTGCACGATCGAGGAGTGCAGATAGAGATTATGCGGCATGACCGTCGCACCAAGGATGCCGATCGCCACATACAACATGGCCGGATTCCGTAAAATTTCTGTCGTGGGCAGGAAGCCGCCGAGCACGTCGGCCACCGCCGGTTTGGAGAACAGAATCTCCAGCCCGAAGCACACACCGATCAGCAGCATGAGCGAGACCACGATCGCTTCGAGCCAGCGAAATCCCCGGCGCGCCAGCCAGAGCACCACCAGCACGTCCAGCGCCGTAAGCACTACACCCCACACAAGCGGGATGTGAAACAGGAGGTTCAACGCGATGGCTGTGCCAATCACCTCGGCCAAATCACACGCGCAAATCGCAATTTCGCACATGACCCACAGTCCCATGGCCACTGGCTTCGAATAGTGGTCGCGGCACGCCTGCGCCAAATCCCGCCCGGTCACGATCCCCAGCTTCGCACAGAGCGACTGGAGCAAAATCGCCATGAGATTCGACAGCAGAATGACGCTCAGGAGCGTGTAGCCAAACTGCGAGCCACCGGCGATATCCGTCGCCCAGTTGCCCGGATCCATATAGCCCACCGCCACCAGATAGCCGGGGCCGGAAAAGGCGAGCAGCTTGCGCCAGAAACTCGCCCCCGCCGGCACGGCCACCGTGCCATGCGCTTCCGGTAAACTCTGGCCCCCGGTGCGTTGGCGCCAACCGGGCTCGGCGTTGGGTTTGGGCGGTGTGGATTCAATCGGCATGGCGTGCGCGGCAACAGACCCGGCCAGCAAGGCCGACCTATTTTGAATAGTCAAAATAAATCTTTAGTTGCTTCAAATACCCCAACATTTACGACTCCAACATGGCCACGAGCACGGTTGAAAATTACCTCAAGCACATCCTGCTCCTCTCCGAGGGAGGCGAGGAACTCGTGCCCATGGGCGCCCTTGCCGAGGCCCTCGCCGTCGTGCCGGGCACCGTCACCACGATGGTGAAATCCCTCGCCGATTCCGGCCACGTCGAGCACCGCCCCCGGCAGGGCGTGCGGCTTTCCGCCGAGGGGCGGCGGGTCGCGCTCAATGTCCTCCGGAAACACCGTCTCGTCGAAACGTTCCTCGTCAACGTGCTCAAGATGGATTGGGCCACGGTCCACGCTGAAGCCGAGCAGTTGGAGCACGCCATCTCCGATGAGGTGCTGGACCGGCTTGATGCCCTTCTTGGCCACCCGACGACCGATCCCCACGGCGATCCCATTCCGAGCCGGCAGGGGAAAATTGACTCCCAGGTCTACGCCACGCTCGCCACCTGCGTGGTGGAAAAGGGCCTGCGCGTCGTCCGCATCACGGAGCAATCGGCCGAGTTTCTCCAGTTTGCCGACCTCAACGGTCTCCAGCCCGGCGCGTCGCTCCGGGTCACCGAACGCAATCTCGCCGCCGGCTTAGTCAGTGTTAAAAAGACCACCGGCCGCCCGCTCATCCTTAGTCTGGCTGCCGCCGGCAAGATCCTCGTCCAACCCGCGCGTTAATCCCGTCAAAACTGCCAGCGCACCCGAAGGGTGTTGAGCCAGTCGGTCGCGCGGTTTCCCAGTCCGCGACTCACTCCATAGTCCAACTGCAGGGTCTTGGATAAATCCCACGTTACCCCGGCGCCGGCCCCGCCGGTAAAACTGGACGAACTGGCCGACGATACCCCGAGTGTTAGCTCGGCATACGCCGCCCACGGCCCGACGATGTGCTGGCGGAGGAAGCTGCTCGCTGACCAGCGCGAATCGTAGCCGTCGTTCTGGTCGTTGCGCAGGACATCCCACTCCGCCATCGCGCCCGCGACCGTGCCCGACCCCAGCGACATCGCCCACGGAAAGATCACTCCGCCTTCGAAATGGTCGTTGCCCACGCCACCGGAGCTGGTGGGGATCTTTAGGAACGGAATCACCGCGGCCGCCGCGCCAAGCTGGGGATTGCGCCAGTAGGTCCACTTTGACCGCACGGTAACATCGCCCACGCCCGAGCGCGTCGCACTGCCGCCCCGGAATTGATACTTCTGGCGAAGGAAAAACTGCACGCCCACCTGTGCATCGACGTCGCGCGTGATGCCGGTCGATAGCACCGTCGTGGCCAGACCGAGTGCGGTAAACGTGTTCGGCTCGGTCGTGTCGCGATTTACCCCAACCGAGATGGCATCCATCCGCATGAAAAATTTCCCGGGCGCTACCGTGTCGGGAGTTTCCGTCACCTGAGCGGCGAGTGGCGCGACCAACCAGCCGACAACACAAACGAGGAAGGGGATTGGTTTCATGAGGGGAAAACCAGTGTCCGACCGGCCACCGCCGCTCAGCCAGCCCAAAGTCATCACCACCCGACCGATGGTTTCCCCCTTGCCGCCGACTTCCGGCCCCGCCCAAATCCGCCTCGATGTCGCAAACCTTCGCGCGCCTCGTCTTCGGTCTCACCGCCGCGTTTTTCGTCGCGTTTTTCCTCTGGCCGATCGCCCAGATTCTCCGGGGCGGCTTCATCGACGCCGACGGCCACGTCACGTTCGCCTACCTCGGCACCCTGCTCACCGATCCGACCTACCTCGGCGGCCTGCGCAATTCCTTCCTCCTCGCCTGCGCCGCCACCACGCTCGCGCTGCTGATCGCCCTGCCACTCGCGTTCATCACCGATCGGTTCGTCTTCCCGCTCAAGGGACTCCTCGGCTCTCTCGTGCTCATCCCGATGATCTTGCCGCCCTTCGTCGGCGCCATCGGGATCAAACAAATCTTTGGTCAATACGGCGCCTTCAACGCCCTCCTCCACCACCTCGGTTTGCTGGCGCCGTCCGCCACCATCGATTGGTTCGCCGTCCATCAATTTTGGGGCGTCGCCACTGTCGAAGCCCTCTCTCTCTACCCGATCATCTACCTCAATGCGGTCGCCGCCCTCGCCAACATCGATCCCGCGATGGAAGAAGCTGCGCAAAACCTCGGTTGCACCGGCCTTCGCCGCTTCTGGAAAATCACCTTGCCGCTCATCATGCCCGGCCTCTTTGCCGGCGGCACGATCGTCTTTATCTGGTCGTTCACCGAACTCGGCACGCCCCTCGTCTTCGACTACGCTCAGGTCACCAGCGTCCAGATTTTCTATGGCCTCAAAGACATCGGCGGCAATCCGTTCCCCTACGCCCTCGTCGCTGTGATGCTCGTCTGCTCCGTCGCGCTCTACGCGATCGGCAAAGGTCTCTTTGGCCGCGCCGGGCACGCCATGATGGCCAAAGCCACCAGTTCCGGCGGCCCCCGCGCCCTCCCCCGCCCCCAAGCGTGGGCCTGCACCGCCCTCTTCGCCGGGGTCACATTCCTCGCCGTGCTCCCGCATCTGGGTGTCGTTCTCGTCGCCTTCGCCGGCGACTGGTATGGCACGGCTCTGCCGCAGCACTACACCCTCGACAACTTTGCCCTCGCCCTCGGCCACGACCTCACCGTCCCCGCCATCGCCAACAGCCTCAAATTCGCGAGCATCTCCACGCTGATCGACGTCGTCCTCGGTATCGCCATCGCCTACGTCGTCGTCCGCACCAAGCTCGCCGGCCGCCAAATCCTCGACTTCCTCGCGATGCTTCCGCTCGCCGTCCCCGGCCTCGTCCTCGCCTTTGGCTACCTCGCCATGTCGCAGGACGGAAAATTCTTCTCGTTCCTGAATCCGGTGCGCGATCCCACGATTCTGCTCATCATCGCCTACTCTGTCCGCCGCTTACCCTACGTCGTGCGCTCCGCCGCCGCCGGCTTCCAGCAGACCAGCGAAACCCTCGAAGAAGCCGCCCAAAACCTTGGCTGCCCTCCGCTCAAATCACTCTTCAAGATTACCCTCCCGTTGATCGCGGCGAATCTCCTCGCCGGCGGTCTCCTCGCCTTTGCCTTCGCCATGCTCGAGGTGAGCGACTCCCTCATCCTCGCCCAAAAACAGGTCTTCTACCCGATCACCAAAGCGATCATGGAGCTCTTCCAGTTGCTCGGCGACGGCAAGTTCATCGCCAGCGCCCTCGGCGTCTGGGCGATGGTATTCTTGGGTGTCACCATCGTCGGGATTAGCCTACTTCTCGGGAAAAAGCTCGGGGCTATTTTCCGGGTATGAGCATGGTTCAGATTCAGGAGCCACCTCCCGCGCCTTTTTCGATTTCCAGACGGGTAAGTGCCGCCGGCATGATTTTCGGAGGACTCCTCGTGATCGTGGGTGCGATATCTTGGTATAACGAATTCGCCGCTGGGCCAGCCACGTCCTTTACCTCCGGCATCGTGGTTCGCATCGATGACCGGCCGCCCTACAGCAGCCCAAAGCCCCGCCGTATGATTTTTTTCGACTATCCCGTTTTTCAGTATCGAGACCCCAAAGGATTTAATCGCGAACTTCAGGGCAAAGGCTGTTTGCCTAGACACTTTACGATCGGGGACACGGTTCAGCTGGGTAAAACTGGCTCGCGCACGGTCGTGATGGATTCGTGGTTTAGAGCCCAGGAACATGCGGTCTTCCTCGCCTTCGGCCTCGTCCTATTCGCCTTGGGCGCATTCGCCTTCCACCATCTCGACTAGGCCACCTCCGGGCATGCCTCTCCTCCTCCTCGTCTCCCTGATCTGGGC
>CANGHW010000086.1 GCA_947453695.1 Opitutia bacterium | reverse complement strand
TCGAGGCCGCCATCACAGGCTTATCCCGCGACTTCCACAAAACTCCCTGAGGTCGGCCGGCAGGGGCGCTGTAAACACTCGATCCACGCCCGCGCTCCGGAGATCGATCTCTGCGCAGTGGAGCGCCTGCCGCGGCAACAACAGCTTCGCCGCCAACGCCTCGGTCCATCCGTGATCGATGAAATCCAAATAGCAGCGCGCATCCGGTCCGTAGATCTTATCGCCCACCATGGTATGGCCGAGCCACTGCGCGTGGGCCCGGATTTGATGCTTTCGGCCGGTGTCGGTCACCACGCGAACGAGCGAGAAGCCGCCGCCCACACCCACCGGCGTAAAGTGCGATACCGCCGCCTGACCATCCGGCCGCACGCAGGTCTTCACGAAGACCGGGCTTGCCAGATCGTCACCGAGGGGTTGATCCACCGTCACCGCTGCTGCCATCTCGCCGTTGAGCACCGCGAAGTAGGCTTTTCCAATTTTTCGCTTCTGCATCGCCACCTGCAGCCGGCTCGCCATCTCCGGATCCTTCGCGAGCACGACGATCCCGCTCGTCTCACGATCGAGCCGAAACACGAGATGCACCGTCGCCAGTTGCGTGTATTCCCGCACGGCCCCTACGAGACTCGACCACGGCCCCGCTTTTGAAGGGTGGCAGACGACATCGCCGGGCTTATCCACTACCAGCACCCGCTCGTCCTCGTAGACTATCCAACTTGGAACCTCCTCGGGCGCGATCATCCGCACACGGACGGGGCGCGGTGCCTGACGCGGCCAGGCACATGCCCGCCCCTCGTAAGCCGAGAAATCCCATTCCGCCGGGCCGACCGCCTTTTTCTCCGTAGATTGATCCGGAGCGCTCACCGACTCACCTGCTTCAGCCGAAAGCGCGCGAGCACTTTAGCCGACATCCTCGCCGCCAGCGGCCGCGACGGGAGCGAACCCGCCAAGGCCGTGAGTTTGTTTTTCCAGCCGGTCACAATCTGCGCCCGTCCGGCCGCCAGCGCCCGCAGCGAGATCATGATGACCTCCTCCGTCTCCATGCTCAGCGACTTCGCCACGCTGCCCTTCTTGAGCCCGGCTCGAAGATAAAACTCGGTCGAAGTCGCCCCGGGACATACCACCAGCGTGCGCACATTGGTGCCCCGGAGTTCTTCGTTCAGTGCCAAACTCCAGTTGAGCACAAACGCCTTCGAGGCGCCGTAGGTGGCCATAAAGGCCGTCGGCTGAAAGGCCGCGGTTGATGCGATATTCATCACCACGCCGCCGCGCTCGCGCAGCAGCGGCAGCAGCAGGCCCGTGAGTTGCACCAGCGCCCGCACATTGACGTCCAGCATTTCGAGCTGATGCGCGAGATTGGGCTCAGGAAAGCGTCCATATGAGCCGAATCCACTATTGTTGATGAGCAATACCCGCCCCACCGGCCGCTCCCGCCTCAGCCAAGCTTCCACCTCGCCGGCCGCCCGTTCGACGTCCGCCGCGCGGGACAAATCGCACGGGAAATGGTTCAATCTTTCCGGCGAGATATTTATGTCAGGTTTACGACGCGAGAGGTTGCAAAACACCACCCGCTCCTCCAGCTTCGCCATCACCTCAATGAAAGATTTTCCTATACCGGAAGATCCCCCCGTCACGATGACGGTCGTGTATGATTTCAATTCTTCGCTTAGCGAGGGCACGAGGGGAGAGGTTGTTGGGATCGAATTTCACCGAGCCGGCTTTACCGCCGGAATCGGTTCAAACCAAACCATACGCAGAAACATGAACAGCCAAAACCACCACGAACTGATCGTCTCCGGCATTCATCTCGAGCTGACTCCGTCGCTCAAAACCTTTGTCCGCGAAAAAGCCGAGCGATTGTTTCGACACGAGGAGCGCATCGTGCGCGTCCGCGTGGAGCTGGAGTGCGACCCGAAGGAAACCGTCGCCACCCGCTTCAAGGCCAAGGGCCATATCGCCATCCATGGTCCCGACATGAACGCCACCGTCGAGTCCGACGAATGCCACAAGGCCGTCGCGATGCTGATCGACAAACTCGACCGTATGCTCGCCCGCCGCCACCAACTGCAGCGCGCTAAACGCCATCACCTTCACGCCGTCGACCTCGATGTCGCACTGCCGAAGGCGGTCTGACCGGTTCATCGTCATCGCATTCACTCACGGCCCCGCCCTCTTCAGGCGGGGCTTTTTCATGCCGTGAATTCTCGTTGCCCCGGCTTACCCGCCGGGGCCATTCCCTCTTTCGCCTTCCATGCCCTACTCTCCCGCCCCCACGCGCTACGACTCGCCCAGCCTCTACCGCCGGTGCGGCCGCAGCGGTCTGAAGCTGCCCGCCCTCTCACTCGGCCTCTGGCACAATTTCGGTGGCGTCGACGTCTACGAAAACAGCCGCGCCCTCGTGCTCCGTGCGTTTGACCTCGGCATCACCCACTTCGATCTCGCCAACAACTACGGCCCGCCGCCCGGCTCCGCGGAGGAAAACTTCGGCAAGATGCTCCGCGCCGACCTTTCCGCGCACCGTGACGAACTCATCATCTCCACCAAGGCCGGCTACACCATGTGGCCCGGCCCCTACGGCGACTGGGGCTCACGCAAATACCTCCTCTCTTCCCTCGACCAAAGCCTGCGCCGCCTCGGTCTCTCCTACGTGGACATCTTCTACTCCCACCGTCCCGATCCTCATACCCCGCTCGAGGAAACCATGGGGGCCCTCGCCCATGCCGTCCGCTCCGGCAAAGCCCTCTACGTCGGCCTTTCCAACTACAACGCCGAGCAAACCGCCCGCGCCGCCCAGATCCTCCGCGATCTTGGCACTCCGTGCCTCATTCATCAGCCGAAATATCACCTCTTCGAACGCTGGATCGAAAACGGCCTGACCAAAGTTCTTTCAGATGAGGGCATCGGCTGCATTCCATTCTGCCCGCTGGCGCAGGGCCTTCTCACGAATCGATACCTCGACGGGATTCCCTCCGACGCTCGCGCCGCCAAAGCGCACGGTTTTCTCAAAGCCGGCCAGATTACTCCCGCCGTCCTCGCGAAGGTTCAAAAACTCAACGTCCTCGCCCAAGCTCGCGGTCAAACGCTCGCCCAGATGGCACTTACCTGGGTATTGCGCCAGCCCGTCATTACGTCCGCCCTTATTGGGGCGAGCAAGGTGGCACAAATTGAAGACAATCTTGCGGCGTTGAAGCATCCTTCTTTGAGCGCCGAAGAACTGACGGCGATCGAGACAATCGTGGCGCAATAGGATGGTCGGCCTTCGGCCCACCGATCACCCATCGTAGGATGCGACGCCCCACCCGGACTCGAGAACGCACCGTAACCTGTGGCACAGCGCACAACGGGTGGCGCCTCCCGGCGTCTAAATGTTCGTTGCCATTCCGTCGGTTGCTTCAGTAATACGCCTCTGTGGTCGACTCATGATTTAACCCCTCGAACGAGTTGACCCGCACAAAAACTGGCCTCTGCTTTGCTACAGGACAGATTACATTGCTTGGCCCCGTTGCCCGTTTTCCCCCACTAAGCTTATGAAATACACCCTCACTGTTAACGGCCAGTCCCGCACCGTGGACGTGGCTCCCGACACCCCGCTGCTCTGGGTGCTTCGCGACTCCCTCGAACTGGTCGGCACGAAGTATGGTTGTGGTGTCGGCGCGTGTGGCGCCTGCACCGTCCACCTCAATGGCGTGCCGACCCGCGCCTGCATGACGCCCGTGTCGACCGTCGGCCGGATGAAAGTCACAACGATTGAAGGGCTCGCCGCCGACGCCAACAAGCTTCACCCCATCCAGCAGGCTTGGTCCGAGCTCGATGTTGCTCAGTGTGGTTACTGCCAGGCTGGCCAAATCATGACGGCCGCCGCACTGCTCAAGGACAACCCCAAGCCCACGGATGAGGACATCGACGGAGCGATGGCAGGTAATCTTTGCCGCTGCGCCACCTACATGCGCATTCGCCAAGGCATTAAGCGCGCCGCCGTCATTGCTGACGCTGGAAAGGAGACCTCGAAATGAGTATCTCGACTCTCAATGCCCCCGTGAATCGCCGTGATTTCCTGAAGCTCACCGGTCTCGCTGGTGGAGGCCTCGCACTGGCGTTCTATATCAAATCAGGCGGCGATGCGGTCGCAGCCGATTCCGCGACCGATTTCGCCCCCAACGCGTTTATCCGCATTTCCCCGACGGGCGCGGTCACGATTGTCTCGAAACAACCCGAAATGGGCCAAGGTGTGAAGACCTCGCTCCCGATGGTTATCGCTGAGCAGCTCGAAGTGGCCTGGAAAGATATCACGATCGAACAGGGCGACTTCGACGAAAAGAAATACGGCAATCAAGGCGCCGGCGGCAGCAACTCCACTCCGAATAACTACGACAACTTCCATCTCGTCGGCGCTACCGCGCGGACGATGCTCGTGGAGGCCGCCGCTCAAACCTGGGGCGTCCCCGCTTCCGAGTGCCGCGCTGAAAATGCCACGGTCATCCACTCCAGCGGCAAGAAGCTCACCTACGGCCAACTCGCCGCCAAGGCCGCGACGCTCCCGGTGCCCGCCAAGGAAGCCGTGAAGCTCAAGGAACCAAAGGACTTCAAACTCCTCGGCCAACGCATCTCGCAGTTCGACACGCCCAAGATTGTCACCGGCAAGCCACTCTTCGGCATCGATACGAAGTTACCCGGCATGCTCTATGCCGTTTACGAGAAATGCCCGGCCTTCGGCGGCAAAGTCGTCAGCGCAAATCTCGACCAGATCAAGACCCTCCCCGGCGTCAAAGACGCCTTCGTCATCGAGGGCAACGGCAAGGTTAAGGAGCTCGTTCCCGGTATCGCGATCGTGGCCGACTCGACCTGGGCCGCCTTCAGCGCCCGCAAGCAACTCAAGGTTGTCTGGGACGAGGGCAAGGTCGCGAGTGAGAGCTGGGAAAACTTTGTTTCCCAGGCGAAGGAAAAGGCCGCCCAACCCGGTCAGCGCACGCTGCGTAAAGACGGTGATCCTGATGCCGCGCTCGCGAGTGCGGCCAAGGTCGTTGAAGCCAATTACGTCTATCCCTTCATCTCCCACGCTAACCTGGAGCCGCAGAATACCACGGCGTATTGGAACGATGGCGTGATGGAGGTGTGGTCTCCCACCCAAATCCCGACGATCGGCGCCGGCCTCGTCAGCCGTGTCCTCGGCATCGCCCCCGAAAAAATTAAGCTTCACATCACCCGCGCCGGTGGCGGCTTCGGCCGGCGAATCGGTGCCGACTACCTGATCGAAGCGGCCGCCATCGCCCACAAATTAAAGGCGCCCGTCAAACTGACCTGGTCGCGTGAAGACGATCTTCGCCACGACCAATATCGCCCCGGCGGTCTGCACTTCCTCAAGGGTGGTGTCGACGCCAAGGGCAAGGTCGTCGCTTGGAAGAACCACTTCTTCACGTTCGGAGAAGGTGGCAGCCCCGGCAGCGGCGGCGGCCTCAGCCCCGACGAATTCCCCGGCCGCTGGATCGCCAACTATCAGGCAGAACAGACCATGTTCGACACGGGTTGGCCCATGGGCCCGTGGCGGGCTCCGGGTAGCTGTGTGTTCGCCTGGGTCATCCACAGCTTCATCGACGAGCTCGCCCATGCCGGCGGCCGCGATCCGCTTGAGCTGCGGCTAGAACTACTCGGCGATAAAGACGAGATGCCCGGCGGCGGAGGTGGTGGTGGCGGCGGCAAAGGCAAGCAGGGCGGCCCGAGTTATAACGTCTCGCGCATGCGTAACGTGCTGAAGTTCGCGGCCGAAAAAGCCGGCTGGGGTAAAAAGAAATTCCCCAAGGGTTCCGGCGCGGGCATCGCGTTTCACTTCAGCCATCGCGGCTATTTCGCCCAAATCGCCGAAGTCACCGTCACCAAGGAGGGTCAACTCAAGGTCGACCGCTTTGTGACGGGCGCGGACATCGGTGCACAGGTCGTCAACCTCAGTGGTGCAGAAAATCAGGTTGAGGGCTCCGTGATTGACGGCCTCGGCGTGCTCATGACGCAAGAACTCAACATTGAGCGCGGTCGCGCAGTGCCCAGCAACTTCACGGACTACCCGTTGATTCGCATCACCGACGCGCCGGCAAAAATTGAGACGCACTTCCTCAAGACCACCTACCCGACCACGGGACTGGGTGAGCCCGCACTTCCTCCCGTGGCTCCGGCCATCTGCAACGCGATATTTGCCGCCACCGGCAAACGCATTCGCCAGATGCCGCTCTCGCGGGCCGACCTGCGCTGGAGCTAAACGCCAGGACTAACAAGTCACTCCCGACTCATCGTCGGTCAGGCCGCTCTTCACCGAGCGGCCTTTTTATTGGCCGAGCCCAACTACCGACCGCTGCCAGGTAGGGGCTACAACAGCTCTCCCTGACCATCGCCCACCGGCTTAAGGCCAACAAATACCCCATAACGCTCGACCCAGTCATCGAGTTTCTCGACGTAGTAATCCGGATCGTAGGGAGCGTCTGCGGGACTGTATTGCGCCAGCGCCCGCGCGCGCTGCCAATCGCTGGTCCGCCCCTTCGTTTTCGCCGTGATGTAATACGTCACCCGATCGCCCATTTGCGGTCTCGGCGAAATCTGCAGGGCGACCTCGACGGCCGCACGGCGAGGTTTCCCTCCTTCCGCCATCTGTCGCTCGTAGGCCTCAGGGTCTTGGTTGAGCGTCTCCCTTTTGGCCAGTTCGGCCACCGGAAGTTCGCGGGCCGCGATCTTCCGTCGATAGTCCTCGATCAATGCGACCGGCGAAACCGCCGACGACCCGAGGAGAAACTCAATCAACTGGTCGGTCAGTTTCCGGAGAAACGACTCCATCCCGCGCGAACGTAACGCACTGCCCCGGAGGATCACTTTCTTGCCATCGTAAAGCGCGTAGTTCTTCGCCTTGTAACAGAACATGCGCTCATAGCGGCCGTCATATTCCAGTTCGATTCCCGCCGGCAAAATCGGCGCGACCAGCGCAAGCAAGTCATCCGGACGATCGAAATACTTCTCCGAAGAGAGATAGATTCCGTCCGTATCTGCCTCCAGCAAGGTGCAACCCTGCCGGGCGAACTCGTCGATGAGAAGCTGGAGTAGTTCACGCCCCAATCGCGTGACGTCCGCCGCCAATTCGCCGTCGCCAAAGCGGGCCCCGGCAAAACCGAGATAGCCGTAGAACGAGTTGATGAGTATCTTGAAGTTTGCCTGCCGCGCCTGCGCCTCGGCGCGTTCGTCGGCGGTCGGAGCGGACCGCGCGAGTTGCTTGTATTTCAGACGGTATTCCCGCAGGCGACCGAGCAGGGGCACGAATACCCCCAAAGCGTCGTTTTTCGGGTTGCGAGCAATGTGAAGCAGGAGGCTCGGATACAGCGAAGCCACGTCAAAATGCAGCACGTGGCGAAAAACTCCCTCTTGGAAACTGCGGGTGAAACCACCTTCAAAAGGCTGCACCTCCGGCGGAACCGGGCAGGCCTGCCGGGCATGGTAATATTCCTCGAGGAAAAGCAGGTCGATTTTGGACGTCGCGCCTCGGAGGGTGGCCTCCTGCAAAAGCGTCGGAAACGTCCGGGCCTGCTCAAAATAAGTGGGCAAAAGCTGCGCCGAAAGCCCCTCGGTTTCGCGCAGATCGTCCTCCAAGTAAGCGCAAAACTGGGCACGGTCGCGAATAAAGCTTTCCTGGATCTTTCCACCTTCGATGTAGGTCCGTCCGGAGCCTTTTGCCGCCGTAATGCCAAAATAGAGCGCCACAGCTTTGAGCCCGTAAGAGGTGAGCTCACGAGCCGTGATATCATACAACTGCACCAATAAATAAGTATCGATCACTGCGCGACCGGGCAGGTCGCAACGTGGGAAATCAACCCAACGTTCAGCGACCTTGAGGCGAGAATTGCGGAATGACGCCTTTTGACCGAACCGTCCCCACGCACATGGCACGCGGTGCAACCGGCAGCGCTGCCTCAAGTAGTCCAAGTCGAACTTGAATATATTGTGCCCTTCAATGACGTCCGGATCGAGTTCGGCCAGTGCATCGTTTAACTCCAGCAGGAGTTTTTTCTCGGCCGCGTCGCTGATCTCATCGAGCAAAAGCAAGCGATTCCGCCCCGCCACCCGGAGACCAATCGCGAGGATGCGATCTTCCGGCCGGGCCGCATCGGGAAACCCGCCCCCCGGCGAGGCAGTCTCGATATCGAGCTGGCAGCGCCGCAACTGACCAAACGTCATTTCGCGATAGAGACGTTGCCGGTTCTGGAGCAGAAACTGGCTCTCCCACGGACGGACGGCATCAATCGAGATCGAGGTCGATTTGGCCGCTTTCGTGAAAGCTTCAAACTCGCCCAGGCTGGCTGTATGCACCAACCGGTCGAAGGGGCCCGGCCCCTGCAAACGCTCCAAGGTCACGCCTTGCAGGCACGATTCTGCGGGCGTGTCATTGAGCCAAGCAAACGGACGAAACGACTCGATGCGGTTCTCGCGACCTCCGGATTCCGTCGCTACCGTCGTATGAACCTGGCCGGTCTCATCGACCCATAGTCCGCAAAGAGATCCGGTGATCATGCCGCCTCCGCCTTAGAAGGGTTTAACGTAAACCATCGCCACTGCCGTGATCACGAGCACCAACGCGACAACCATAAACGTGCTCGCCTTCTCCCGTTTGCGGTAGGCCACGCCAGTGAGCGCGGAAAGTCCCAGCCAGCAAACGAGCTTGATAATCACCCACCCGATCGCGTGCAGGCCAAACATCCCCTGCCACATCCGAACGCCGGTCAGCAGCACTAAGACACTAGCCATACCGGTGATCGCGAGGACCCGTTTGCGCGTTTCGGCAGGGCCGGCGAAGGCAAAGAAGGTATAGGCGACCGTCACCAATACGCCGACGACGTGGATAATATGGAGTGCGTTGAGTTCGTGGGGATTCATGAGAGAGGAAGGTGACACCCCGCCTGTGCCGTATGCCCAAAGGCTCGAGACCTTTTTAGGTTAAGGTGGGCGCCTCCTCCGCAGCGTCTGCTTTCCGATGGACGGCCTAGCATCTTCCGCGACGGTTTTGGCTCCCGTAATAATTTCAAGGCAAAGAGCAGTTATTGAAAGCACCTCGAACACTGCAGGGTGTCACGGCCGACGCTAGGTCGCCCCCCGTTCCCGTCAAACGCGAATCACGAATCGAGGATACTTGTGTCGAGATGCTGGATAATCAGTTCCTGCACCGTCGCCAAAAACAGGTAGCACATGAAGGCTCGGCGCACGGGCTCCTCCAAACCCTCCAGGTCGATTTCACCGCTCTCCAGTGTCTCATCCCCCAACTTCCGCAGGAATTTCTCCCTCAGGGTCAACCGGATCGCCGCACAGGCCCGCAAGATCGGTTCCGCGTTCTCTTCGTCGAACGCCACCACTCCTTCGGTAAAAAACTCATCGTTGAAGAGCGCGAGCAGCGTCTGAACATCGGCCCCTTGGCTGGCCAGCAGCTCCGCGACCCAGGACTCCCGAAACTCCTCATCGAGATCACTTAGCGCGAGCGGCGCAGCCAGCCCTTTGCCCAACCGATCGGACAGCTCCCGGATCACGTCTAGGAGCGGTGCCACTACCGGAAGGCTTAGTTTGACCTCAATGCGTTTCATCGGGTTCGAGCGTCGCCGTCAGATGCCACTGCTGGAGCGTGAAGGCGTAGGCTTCCGCCTTTTCGCGCAACCCCACCCATACCACCGATCGCCCTTGTTCATGCACTTCCATCATGTGCTTGCGGGCGGTAGCATCATCGAAGCCAAACACCTTTTTGAACACGAGCACCACGTAGGACATCAAATTGACCGGGTCGTTCAACACCACCACCCGCCACACGCCGTCGAGTTGTAGCTCGGCGACGTTCTTTTCGGCGGGTGAGGTGTGTGACTGGTGGTCAGGCATGATTAGGCTGACGCCTGCTTTTCGGTAACGAGCGCCGCGACACGGGCTTCGATTTCAGCCAGCGGCACCTTGGCGACGTCCTTTGAGGAACGCCATTTCAGCTCCACGATGCCATCTTTCATCCCCTTGCTGCCGATCGTGAGGCGCAATGGAATGCCGATGAGATCGGCGTCCTTGAACTTCACGCCCGGACGTTCGGCCCGGTCGTCGATGAGCACGTCGGCACCCGCTTTTTCGGCCGCCACGGCGATCTTCTTCGCCAAATCCATCGCCTCGGCGACCAGCGGATCGAGCACGCAGATCAGCACATGGAAGGGCGCAACATTCCATGGCCACACGATTCCGTCATTATCGTGGCTCTGCTCAATGACGGCCTGCATGGTGCGACTGATACCGATGCCATAGCAGCCCATCACCATCAGGTGAGACTGCTTTTGGTCGTCGGTATACATCGCGCCAAACTTCTCGGAATACTTGGTGCCAAGCTTGAAGATGTGGCCCACCTCGATACCCCGACGCACTTGGAGGGGACGACCCGACTTAATGTCAGGTTCACCCGGACGAACCCGGCGGAAATCGCCAAACTTCGTGACTGCAAGGTCGCGGGTGACATTCACGTTGCGAAGGTGGAAGCCGTCCTTGTTGGCGCCAGTCGTGCCGTTGCCAATCAAACGAATCGCGCCGTCCGCGTAGATGCCCGCCAACGCCGAGGGATTTTTGATTGTGCCCTTCACCGCACCCAGACTGCCGGGTTTCGCGCCCAGCACGGGCTCGATCTCGTCAGCCGTGGCCGCGCGAAACAGTGTGAACCCGAGCGAACCCAGCTTTGCCTCTTCGAGCTCATCGCATCCCCGCAGAATCACGAGGAACGGTTTCCCATCTCCGACGTAGACAAGGGTCTTGAACTGCTTATCCGCAACAACCGAGTAAGGCGCCGCTTCCAGCGCCGCAATCGTCACGACTCCAGGCGTCGCGAATTCTTCGAGCGCTCCGGCGGGCTCCGAGTCCTTCAAGTCGGCGGGCACAAGTGCGCTGGTCGCCTTCTCCCGGTTGGCCGCATAGCCACTCTCTTCGTTATAGATAACATCGTCGTCGCCGATCTCGGCCGGCACCATGAACTCGTGGGAAAAGCTTCCCCCCATCACGCCCGTGTCAGCTTCAACCGCGATGGCCTGTGCGCCGATCCGACGGAAGAATGCTTCGTAGGCCGCCTTCATTGCTTGATAACTCTTGATCGCGCCGTCGTCCGTGGCGTCGAACGAGTAGGCGTCCATCATCACAAACTCGCGGGCCCGCATCAGGCCGAAGCGCGGACGGATCTCGTTGCGGAACTTTGTCGCAATCTGAAAGAAATTCTTCGGGAGATCGCGATAGCTGGTGATCTCCTGCTTCACGAGGGGCGTGACGACTTCTTCGTGCGTCGGCCCGAGCACATACTCCGGCTCCCGCGGACCGCGCTTGCCATCGCCGGCACTGTCGGCGCGAAACATGATCTCACGCGCCGCCGCCCAACGCGGCCCCTGCTGCCAGTTTTCCACCGGGTGCAGGTGTGGCATTTCAAGTTCGATACCACCGCCCCGCTCAATCTCCTCGCGGCAGATTTGCGTGATCTTTTGCATTACGCGCAGACCGAGCGGCATGTAAGTGTAGAGACCACCGCCAAGTTTACGCACGAGGCCCGCGCGCACGAGGAGCTTGTGCGAGGCGATTTCAGCGTCCGAGGGACTCTCCTTGAGCGTGGGGATAAAATACTGCGACCAGAGTTTCATGAAGTTGGGCAACGAAACACCGCGTCCCGGCCGGAGCAAATTTATTTGCGAGCCGCCCCGAGCTCGCCGTTGATCGCCCGTTACCAATGTCCGCCGAGCCCAAACAACGAAAGCCCTGGCCCATGAAATGGGTGGTCTTGACGATCATCGCTGTGCTCGTGCCCTACACCTATCTGACACTGCACTACCGCAAGCCTGGTCCGGCCTATCGGCCTTACCAAGACGCCCAGGATCGCGCCAACGTGGTTCGGCTCCTCGAAGCCGGTTACCGTCGTATCACCATCGCAGCCCAGCGCCCCGCTGAGCCCGTCAAGGGCGCGGCCAACGCCCCGATCCTACCGGCGACCGGCGGACTGCCCGAAGCCCTCACTAAGACACTCGTCCAACAGCCGCTGCTCCCTGCGGAGATTCTCGGTGTGAGTGCCGCCGGCTCGCTCAACACGGAGCAGCCCTACGCCATTCAATTTACGTGCACGTTGCCCGATAACAAACAGCAACTCGCCGGGGCCTCTCTCTATCTGCGGGATTCTGAGATCATCGTCGCGCCGGACTTCGAGTTGCTTGCCGGGGGCCTCCTCGCCCGCACCCGCGAAAGCGTAATCCTCCTCACCGTGCCCGGCGGCTCAATTAAGCCGGGGCAATATCGCGTGACGCTCGCTGGTCAGCGCGCGTCGCGCGCGTGGGTGTTGCAAGTGCATTGACGCGACCTGTCGCATCGTCGACAACTGCGCGTCCCAAAACTGATGAGCACCGGCAACGGTCAGAACACCACTCCATCGTCCGCCAACGCTACGACGATCAAGCCCACCGACCTCCGCGGCATCCTTCAGTATGTCCCGCGCTTTCAGGGACAAATTTTCATCGTCGCTATTGATGGTTCGATCGTGGCGGACGAAAACTTCGGAAACTTGCTGGTCGATGTCGCCGTGCTTCGCTCGCTGGGCATCAAGCTCGTTCTGGTCCACGGCATCGGTCACCAAATCCAGGAGCTTTCCACGATGCGGAAAATTCCGATTTCCAATGCCGACGGCACCGGCCTCACCGACGCCGCCACGCTCGATCTCGCCATCCGCGCATCCTCCCGTGTATCCCATGCTTTGGTGGAGGGCCTCACGCAAAACGCCCTGAAGTGCGCTACCACGAATGCGGTCCGTGCCCTCCCCCTAGGCATCATCCGCGGCGTGGACCAGCAGTTTACAGGCAAGGTTGAACGCATCGACCGCGACTTTCTCACCGAGTTAATCGAGAAGCAGATTGTCCCGGTCGTCTCTCCGATCGGCTTCGGCCCGGATGGTCGCTCCCTGCGCGTCAACTCCGACCTGCTCGCCGCGGAGCTTGCCGAGGCGCTGCACGCGACGAAAATCATTTACCTCACGCCCCAACCCGGCCTCGAGATCGACGACGAGATTCGCCACGACATTTCGATCGACGCCCTGCGTAAGATCATCGACACGGAACCCTCGCGCATCTCGCCCGAGAGCCTCAGCAAGGCCCAGCACGCGGTCAAAGCCATCGAAACCGGCACGCCCCGGGTGCATATTTTGGATGGCCGGGTTTTCGACAGCTTGCTCAACGAAGTCTTCTCCAGCGACGGCGTCGGTTCGCTCGTCTACGGCAACGACTATCAGCAGATTCGCAAAGCACGGAAAAGCGATGTGCGCCTGATCTACAACCTCACGCGCGCTGCCGTCCGCCGCGAAGAGCTCATCAACCGCACCCAGCAGGCGATAGAAAAAAACATCGACCAGTTCTTTGTCTACGAAGTCGACGAAAACGTCATCGCCGTCGTCACCCTCTATTTCTATCCGGACAAGCCGCAGCTCGCCGAGGTGGGGTCACTCTACGTCATGCCGTTCTACCACAATCGAGGTATCGGCAAAAAGATGGTCGAGTATGCGTGCCTGCAGGCCAAGGAGCGGGGCGCAACTTCGATCATTGCGCTCTCCACCCAGAGCTTCGGCTTTTTCACCAACGTCATGGGCTTCGAGGAAGCGACGAAGGAGATTTTACCGGAGACACGGCTCAAGCTCTACGATGAGAGCGGCCGTAACGCAAAGGTGCTGCTAAAGTCGCTGGGCTGAGCCGGCGGCTTACTTTACCTCGACGACGACTTGCACTTCGACGGTGGTGCCGCGCGGCAAACCGTTTACCGCCACGGCAGCGCGGGCGTGTTTGCCCGCATCGCCAAACACCGCGAGGAACAACTCGCTCGCGCCGTTGATCACCGCTGGGCTGTCGGAAAAATTATCCACTGCGTTGACGAAGCCGTTGACCATCACCACGCGCGTCACGTTGTCGAGCGAGCCGACCGCGGCCTTGATATTCGCGAGCGTATTCAGCGCGCAGACTTCCGCCGCCTTTTTTGCGGACTCGATTGTATGCTCTTTGCCCACCTGACCGATATGCGTCTGCTGTCCGTTGAAGACCGCAATGGTCCCTGCGCAAAACAACAGATTGCCGGTGCGCACAGTGGGCACGTATGCGCCGGCGGCAGCGGGCGGATTGGGGAGCTTGAGACCGAGAGCGGCGAGTTTGGCTTCAGGATTCATGGCGGGGAAAGGGGCAACAGACTTCTGACTGGGATCGCGAAGGCAAAAGTTTTCAGCGGGGAGCAGGTGGCAAGAACTCGCGCGTCGCCACGGAGCCGATCGAAACCGGCGCATCCATTATATTCAGATCAAGCAGTGCATCCATTTCGCGGGCCAGCCGCTGCAGAGAAAGCTGCCCGATATCTTCGCCCAAATTGCGATCACCCGTGACTAATGAACGCAGAAGTAATTCTTCGCGAGAATACTGGAGCAGTTCGGCCGACATCTGTGGATTGCGCTTCAAGATTTCAGCATGAGCCGCGGCAGGATTGCCGCCGAGATAGTCACGCCAGCCACGAAGCGACGCTGCGACAAACGCCCGCACCAGCTCTGGTGCTTCCCGCACCAGCTCCCGCCGGCAAAAAATCACGTGGTATACGTCATAGCCCGATTCAGCCAATGGCAGGGTGCGCACTCGCACACCTCTTTCTTGCGCAAAAAACGGCTCACTGGTCACAAAGCACTGTTGGATTGAATCCCTGTCCGCCAGGAACGCCGCCAAACCATAGGTGTTGGGCTTTAGGTCGAACTTGATCCCGTATTTTTTCTGCAGGAATGGAATCCAAGCCATACCGATCGAGGCGGTGACGCTCCTGCCTTTGAGGTCGCGAAACGATTTCACCGGACTCTCTTCATGGACCATTAACGCCTGAGGATCGTGCTGCAGCACGGCCGCCACCATCACCAACGGCAGACCGCGGCTCGCTACGACCAGAACATCGTCACTCCGATTCATCCCAAAATCGATCTCGCCCTTGGCCACCGGCACCTTGATCCCGACACCCGGTCCGCCCGGCCTTATCTCCACATCTAGCCCCGCATCAGAATAAAAGCCTTTCACCAGAGCTTGATAGAATCCTCCGTGCTCAGCTTGCGGAAACCAGTCAGTCTGAAACACCACGTTTCGCCGTGCTGGCGCGGATGCCTCTGCCGGCCAACTCACCGCCGGTCGCTCCCGGGAGCACCCGCCCGCGATTATCAGCGCGGAAAATAGGACCCCCAGAGTGCAGCGGAAAGACATGGCGGAAGTTGGGAAGTCCATCCGACATGCGGCGAGCCCCAACAGCGCAAGGTTGCGTCATACCTCCCGGACTGCAAAGCCTCCCTCGTGAATTTCGCCGACTGGCAAGCCCTCTCCCCCGTCGAGGCCGCGCATGAACTCCGCCGCCGCGCCACGACATTGCTCCCCCCCCTCCAGCAGCGCGCCGCACTCGCCTTGGTGTTGCCGGACGAGCAACTCGCCGCCGCGTTCGCCGCCGCAGATCCGGCCAAGCCGCTGCATGGTGTGCCTTATCTCGCCAAAGACCTGTTCGATGCCAGCGGCATGCCCACGTATGCTGGTTCGACCTTTTTGCCCGAGGTTCGCCCCACTCCGGCCTGCGATGGCGCGTTTGTCCAAACGCTGAAGAATTCCGGCGCCGTGCTCACGGGCAAAACCCACCTGCATGAGTTCGCCTACGGCATCACCGGCGAAAACCCCAACTATGGCGACTGTGAGCATCCGCGCTTTCCCGGCCACACCACCGGAGGCTCTAGCAGCGGATCTGCCGCCGCCGTCGCGGCCGGTGTAGTGCCACTCGCGCTCGGCAGTGATACGGGCGGCTCCGTGCGGGTGCCTGCTGCCTGGTGTGGACTCTTCGGGTTTCGCACGGCTCCCCGCGATCCGTGGATCAGCGACGCTTTTCCACTCTCCCCGACATTCGATACCGCCGGCTGGTTCACCGCCAACGCCGCCGACATGCGTCTAGCCATCAGCGCCCTGACCGGCCTCCGTGGCCACGCACGCAAACTTCGTGGCTGTTATCTGGATATGCCCGGCGTCGATCCCGCCGTCGCTCTCGCCTGTCGCGCGGCGGCGGAGCGCTTCGCCCCTCCTGCAGAAGCCGATGTGCGCGACGACCTCTGGCACGGATTTGCCCCAGCGCTCGATGCCTATCACACTATAGTCGCCATCGAGGCTTGGGAGGCGCATAAGGGGTGGGCCGAGCGCTATCGCGAACGTTATGACCCCGTCGTCTGGCCACGCTTGAATCGCGTGCATTCACTTACCGCGGCTCAGCGTGACTCCGCCCAGTTCGCCCTCACAACGGTGCGGATGTTGTGGGCGAAATATTTCCTCACCTTTGATTTTCTCATTCTACCCGCCACTCCCTGCCCTGCCCTGACCAAGTCGGAGTGCAACCTGGAGAACCGCACGCGTGTTCTCACGCTGACCGCACCTGTCAGCGTGGGCGGCCTGCCCGTGCTGACGATACCCGTCACACTACCTTCCGGTTTGAGCACTGGCTTGCAGATTATCGTCAACTCGCCGCAGAGCCCGGTAATCAACTGGGTGCTGGAACAATACTAGGTGCAGCCGTCGTCTTCGCGCGGATCGACTCCGGCGCGATGCGCCAAAACACCCTAACGGTTGATCAACCGCAGGGCATTGTCGTGCATGACGGCCGCGCCCGCACCTGCGTGCCGGGCCTCGGCAATGAGCGTCTCCATCTCTGCCATGGCATTCTTTTCGGGGTAGAGATTTAGCGGAAAATCGGAGCCAAACAGCACCCGCTCAGGCGGCACGGCCGCGATAAATCGCCCCCAGATATCAGGCTCGTAAAGCAGCGGCGAGGCTGCCGTATCGAAATAAAGATTGGCCATCTCACGCGCCTCCGCATCGCGCAGAGGCAGCAACCCACCCCAATGCGCGAGCGTGAATTTTGTTTTGGGAAACTCCCTGGCCAACCGCATGAAATCGGCCAATGGCGTTTCCACTCGCCCCGGGTAACTAGCCCCCAACGGGTCGGTCACGTGCAGGTTGACCGGCATCTTCCAGTCCGTCGCTAGCGTCAGGACCTCGCGAAAGACCGGTTCGTCGATTCCGAATCCCTGCGCGTGCGGCGATAGCTCCCCTATGCCCACGAGCCCCTCGTCCCTTGCCCGATGCATCTCGCTCAACGTCGGCCAATGACCGGCTCCGGGATGCAATGTCGCGAAAGCAATGAGCCGGTCCGGGTGGGTCTCGACACATTGGGCAAAGAAACGGTTTTGCCACGCGCACGTTTCCGGTCGCTCCCAATACCACCCGAGTAAGATGCCGCGCTCCACGCCACATCGATCCATTTCACGCATCAACTCGTCCAGGCCGGGAAACGATTGCACGGGGCGACCGTCTTTTCGCCGCCGCGTGCACAGTTTGGCCCAATGGCGTTCGCCATGGGCCTCAGCCCATGCGATCGGATCAGCATTTAGCTCGGGAGGATAGAGGTGGATGTGACTGTCGATGACGGGCATGGCTCGCGAATTGCTAAAATCACCGGTTGCCGGCATTCACGCAATCGCCATCCCTGTCAGCAGACGTTGTTCCACCCCATCTATGCTCAACCGCTTCTTCAAACTCGATCAACATCACACGACCGTCGGACGAGAGCTCCAAGCCGGGCTCACCACGTTCACAGCGATGGCCTACATCTTGGCTGTCAACCCACTGATCCTAAAGGACGCAGGCATGCCGCAGGCCGCACTTGTCACTGTCACGGCCCTTACCGCGGCGATCAGCACGTTGCTGATGGCCTTCATGACCAATTTCCCACTGGCCCTCGCTCCCGGTATGGGAATCAACGCCTACTTCACCTACACAGTCTGCCTTGGCGCCGGCGTCCCCTGGCAATCCGCCCTCGGCCTGGTGTTCGCCAATGGCGTGATGTTCCTCATTCTTTCGCTCACCGGTGTTCGCGAGAAGATCGTCAACTCGATCCCCTACTCGCTCAAGATCGCCATCACCTGCGGCGTTGGTCTCTTTATCGCATTCATTGGCCTGAAGAACGCCGGCATCGTCGTCTCCAGCAAGGCGACCTTTGTGACTCAGGGTGACTTCGGCTCACCCGCCGTCGCTCTCGCTTTCTTCGGCATTATTTTGACTGCGGTGCTGGTCGCCCGGCGAGTGCCGGGTGCCATCGTGCTTTCCATCGGCGTCGTGACCCTCGCCGGGCTCTTCGTGCCGGATGGTAAGGGCGGTCATGTTACCTCCATGCCCACCGGTATTTTTTCGCTACCGAGTTCACCGGAGCCCGTGATGTTCAAACTCGATTTCAAATTCATCACCGAGAACTTCGCCAAAGCCCTTCCGATCATGCTCACGCTCCTGATCGTCGATATGTTCGATAACATCGGCACGCTCATCGGCGTCACCAAACGCGCCGGCCTCCTCCGTCCCGATGGCTCGCTCCCCAAGGCCGGCCGTGCCCTCGTCGCCGACTCTTTTGCCGCGATCATCAGCTCGCTCTTCGGCACCTCCACCGTCGTGAGCTACATCGAATCCGCCTCGGGCGTCGAAGCCGGTGGACGCACCGGCCTCACCGCCGTCAGCACCGCGATCTGCTTCCTCCTCGCGCTCTTCCTCACGCCGCTCATTTTGATCATCCCCGCCGCTGCCACGGCCCCCGCACTCGTGATCGTCGGCGTATTCATGTTCCAAACCGTGGCGGAGATCAAACTCGGTGACTTTGCCGAAACCATGCCCGCGGTCGTCACGCTGCTCTGCATTCCGCTTACGTTCAGCATCGCTGAGGGTCTTGGCCTCGGTGTGATCGCCCTCACCTTCCTCGCGCTCTGCACCGGCAAGGCGAAGAGCATTCCCACCTTCACCTACATCCTGGCCGCGCTGTTCTTCTTCCACATCTTTCACGGCCTTTTCTTCTAAGCTTGGCGAACCCTATCTCGCTCCGGGCGGAAAACTCCGGAGCGGGCCTAAAGCCAACTTGAGCAATTAAGCGACCAAACACGCCGCCAATCGGTTTGTCTCCTCGACGAGCCGGGGCAACTCCACCGTGGTCAGGCGCCCTTGGTCCACGACACAGCGACCATTGATAAAGTTGTAGTCCACGGCATCGACCTGGCAGAGCACGAGTGCGGCCACCACGTCATGCTGGGCGCCGGCCAGCGCGGGACGATCCAGATTAACGGCGATAAAATCAGCCGACATCCCGGGCGCGATACACCCGATATCATCGCGTCCCAGCACGCGGGCGCCGCCCAGAGTCGCGAGTTCGAGCGCTTCCCGCGCCGACATCACCGAGGCATCCTGCGCCCCCACCCGCGCTAACAGGCAAGCCTCCCGCGCCTCATGAAAAAGATTGGTGGCATCATTCGAGGCGGCGCCATCGACCCCAAGCCCGACCGGCACCTTGGCGCAAAGCATCTTCTTCACCGGGGCAATACCGCTCGCGAGCCGCATATTGCTGCAGGGACAGTGTGCCACGCCAGTGCCCGTGCGACCGAACTTGGCAATAGAATCGTCGCTCAACTGGACGCAATGGGCGTGCCACACATCCTCGCCCACCCAGCCGACCGACTCGGCATAGTCACCAGGGCTGAGCCCGAACTTCTCGAGACTGTAGGAAACATCGGATTTATTTTCCGCGAGATGAGTATGCAACCGCACGCCACGATGGGCGCGCGCGAGGACCGCCGATTCGCGCATGAGGTCCCGTGATACCGAAAACGGCGAACACGGAGCCAGCGCAATACGCCGCATCGCGTGCCGGCGGGGGTCATGATACTGGCCGATGAGTCGCTGGCTATCGCGCAAGATGTCCGCCTCTTTTTCGACCAGTGCATCGGGCGGCAGCCCGCCCTGGCTTTCGCCGACACTCATGCTGCCGCGACACGCATGAAACCGCATCCCGATATCTGCCAGCGCCCGGATCTCGTCGTCGAGCGTGCAATCATTGGGAAACAAATACAGATGATCACTCGACGTCGTGCACCCCGACAGCATGAGCTCCGCCGCCGCCATTTGTGCGCTCACATAGACACCTTCTGCGGTGAGTTTTGACCAGATCGGATAGAGCGTCTTTAGCCACTGAAAGAGATCGCAATTCTGTGCTGCGGGAATCGCCCGTGTCAGGGTCTGATAAAAATGATGGTGCGTATTCACCATCCCAGGGAGCACGACATGACGGCCGCGCAGATCCAATACTTCTTCCGCCGTCGCGGGCAAAGCCGCCGTGGCGCCAACCTGCTCGATCACGTTATCACGCACGAAAATCGCCGCATCTCGGATCTCTTCTCGTGACGCGTTCATCGTCACGAGAGTGTGAATGTTCTTAACCAACAGTGTGCCCATGTCCCATGCTCTCATCTCCGGATTTCGTGCGCCAGACCAGATTGAGCACGAGCGCGGTCAAGCCACCGGCCGAAATTCCGGATTCCAAAAGCGAGTGTAGAATGCCCGGCAGACTCTCCAACAGCTTAGGCTGCGTCGGCAATCCGAGGCCCACTCCAAGAGACAATGCCACAATCACACCTTCTCGTTGACCAAGACCGGCCGAGACGAGCAACCGCACTCCGGCAACTGCCACGAGACCAAACATCATCAAGGCCAAGCCACCCAGCACCGGAGGTGGCATGACAGTGATCCATCGCCCCACCGCGGGAAAAACGCCCAGCAGCGCCAATATAACAACCATCACATAGCCTACGCGCCGACTCGCCACACCCGTGATCTGGATCACACCGTTGTTCTGCGCATAGGTCGCACTCGGAAACCCGCCAAAACAAGCCGCGACGGTGCTTACGATACCATCGGCCATCACACCTCCCGAAACCCGCTTCCAGTGGGCCGGGCCACTTGGTGTCAGCCCCGAGAGCTGGGAAGTGGCAGTAATATCGCCGATCGCCTCCAACATCGACACGAGGTAAATAAACGCAAAAGGCGGCACGAATTTCCAATCGAACGCAAAGCCATGCGGGAAAAGACGCGGAATCGTAATCCAACCACCGGAGCTCGCCTCGGGAGCATTCAATCCGCCAAAGAGGCCACAGACTATGCATCCGACCACCACGCCGCAGGCGGCACCGGCAATCCGGGCCCACGCCCGTCCCGTCGCCTGCGCGCTCACGATTACTCCGATCACCACCATACCAACAACGAGCCCCATCCACGGCGGAGTGTTCGATCCCACTTTCGCTGATAACCCATAAAACGCGGTCGGAATGAGCGACGTGCCAATCAACAGCACGACTACGCCTGAGACCAGGGGCGTAAACACCTTCCGCAAGCGCGCAATAAACGGAGAGAGCGCGATCAGCAAAGGCGCCGTCACACAGGACATTCCCAGCATCAAAGCCAACCCGCCGGCTTGGCCTGCCACAGTGAGTGGCTGCAGAAACGCGAAGCTCGTGCCCGTCACGCTGAGTAGCCCGGAACCGACTGGACCGCGCTGACGGCATTGGAGCCACGTGCCAAATGCCGACGCGAGCAAAGCGATGCTGACCAAGTAGGCTGTATCGGCCTGGGAAAATTTGAGCGCACCGGCAAGAATCAGCGGCGGGGTAATCGTGCCGACGACCATGGCAGAAACGTGCTGCACTCCCACCAAAACCGAAGTGCCCAATGGAATCTTGTCCTCCAGTCCATACACGATGTGCGACGGAGTTGCGGACGACGCGGGCGGCGGCAGGATTTCCATGGGGATGGGAGAAATTTAGCACGTCCCGCGCCACCGAGAGCAAGCCCCTGTCCAACAAAAAGCCGCCCCCGGTGAAGGGAGCGGCTTTCGAGGGAAAGCGACGTATGGACCGTCAGCTTAGAAACTATACTTCACCGTGAAC
>CANGHW010000085.1 GCA_947453695.1 Opitutia bacterium | reverse complement strand
CGGTTTCCGCGACGATGAATATCGTGCCGCCGGCGCCACGCTCGTGGCCGACGCCGCCAAGGTCTGGAAAGCCGCCGACCTCATCCTCAAGGTGAAGGAGCCGCTCCCGGCCGAATACCCGCTGCTCCGTGAGGGGCAGACGATCTTCACCTACCTCCACCTCGCCGCCGGTCCCGAGCTCGCGAAGGTGCTCCTGAAGAAACGCATCCTCGGCATCGCCTACGAGACGGTCGAGGGCTCCGATGGCAGTTTCCCGTTGCTCAAGCCGATGTCGCAGATCGCCGGCCGGCTCTCGATCCAGATCGGCGCCTACTTCCTCCAGTCGCAACACGGCGGCTCCGGCGTGCTCCTCGGCGGCATCCCCGGCACGATGCCCGGCCACGTCGTGGTGGTGGGCGCGGGCAATTCCGGTGCGCACGCCGTGCAGATGGCCGTGGGCATGGGCGCGCGCGTGACCGTGCTCGATCTCGACACCCGCAAACTCGAGGCCCTCGACACCGAGTATCGCGGCCGCGTCGTCACCCTCATGTCGAATCCCGCCAACATCGAGTCCGAGGTGGCCGATGCCGATCTCCTCATCGGCGCCGTGCTCATCCCGGCGGCGAAGGCGCCCATCGTCGTCTCCGCCAAGACCGTCGCGCGCATGCGCCCCGGCAGCGTGATCGTCGACATCGCGATCGACCAGGGCGGCTGCATCGAGAGCATCCGCCCGACCTCGCACCAGAATCCCGTCTACGAGCAACACGGCGTGATCCACTACGCCGTGCCCAACATGCCGGCCCTCGTCGGCCGCACCTCGACCCTCGGCCTCACGCAGGCCACCGAGCCCTACGTCGCGATGCTGGTGCACAAGGGCATCGAGCGCGCCCTCGCCGAGAGCCCCGGCCTCGCGCGCGGTGTGAACACCGAGGGCGGCAAGATCGTGTATCCCGCGGTGGCCAAGGCGCTCGGGTTTAGTTGAGCGCTGCAAAATATCACAGGTCGCACTTGCCGACGCCGGCTGGTTCGCAAAACGTGGGCGCATGAGCCCCCGCTTTCGCCTCAGCCTCGTCGCGTTGGTTTTGTTGCTCGGACTTTCCCTGCGCGCCGACCCCATCCCCGTCGGCGCGAGCAAGATCGAGGTGCCCAACAGCTCCGAGCCCCTCACGGTCTTCACCTACAAACCGCCGACCTACAAAGACGGGCCGATCCTCGTGGTCTGCCACGGCGTCGCGCGCAACGCCGAGGACTACCGCAACTACGCGATCACGCTCGCCGAGCGTTACGGCATGATCGTGGTGGCCCCGCGCTTCGACAAGGAGCGCTTCCCCAGCACCCGCTACCAACGCGGCGGGCTGCTCGACGAGCAGGGCGCAGCCCAGCCTTCCTCCCTCTGGACTTACGCGGCGATTCCCAAGGTCGTGGCCTTCGTCCGCGATCTCGAAGGCAAACCCAAGCTGCCCTACTATCTCATCGGACACTCGGCGGGCGGACAGTTTCTCGTGCGGCTCGCGGCCTTCATGCCCGGCGAGCCCGTGCGCATCGTCGCGGCCAATCCCGGCTCGCACCTCTTTCCCGACCGCGAGCAAAAGTTTGGCTACGGCTTCGGCGGCCTGCCGCCCGAGCTGAGCAGCGACGACGTGCTCCGCCGCTACCTCGCCGCGCCGCTCACGATCTACCTCGGCACGGGCGACATCACGCCGGAGCACAGCTTCGACGCCAGTCCGGAAGGCATGAAGCAGGGCCCGCATCGCCTCGGCCGCGGCCGTGCTTGCTTCGCCGCCGCGGAGAAGCTCGCGAAAGAGCGCGGCTGGGCCTTCAACTGGCGCAAAGTGGAGACCCCCGGCATCGCCCACGAAGGCGCCTTCATGTTCGCCGCGAAAGAAGCCGGCGAGGCGTTGTTCGGGAAGGAATGAGCGGCGGCCGGTGACCAGGATGAAATTCGGTTTCCGACTGATTTGCTGTCTCTGGCTGGGTGGACTAAGCTTGGCCGCCGTCGCTGCTGACCGAGATTCGCGGTGGCGACGCCTGGCGACACCTGAGTTTACCATGATTACGCCGCTTCGCGAGAAGGAGGCGGCTGCCTGGGCAGGCGAGTTCGCGCAGTATGTCGCGGCGTTAAAACGTTACTTTCAGATCGGTGATCGGCGCCTCCCTCCACTGACTTTCGTGGTCTTTGAGAAGGCGAATGACTTTGATCGCTATCGTCCGCTGGGCGCTGACGGAAAGCCGCAGGCGGTTGGGGCGTTCTTTTTGCGGCATGGCTCGTGGTCCATTGCGGGAGCAGGCGGTTCAGCTCTACCGCGGGAAATGCGCCGCGACATTTTTCATGAAGCCGTCCACTGGTTCCTGGGGGCGGCTGCCACTCCCAATCCCGTCTGGCTGGAAGAGGGATTGGCCGAGGTTTTTTCGACCTTTGAGTTGGTCAATGGTCAGGCCGAATGGGGCAAAGAAATTCCCTCGCACGCCGCTTTGTTGCGCGCCCAAGGGCTTATGCCGATGGAGAAGCTGCTCTTCACCGGGCGGGAAGAACTCTTTGGGCGAGATCTAACCCATACTGGAATCGTTTACGCGCAGTCGTGGGCCTTTGCGCACTATTTGATTTTTGGTCGTCACGATATTCCGCCCCAAGCGCTTTTTGTTTACGCCGAGTTGTCTGCGAAGCCGATCGGCCCGGATGAAGCTTTTCGGCAGGCTTTTGGTAAATCCTATGGAGCAATCGGGCAGGAACTCGCCCGATATGTTGCAGGGGGGGCCTATCTTGTTCGACGGATGCCCGCCGCAGATTTCGAGGTGCCCCAAATGTCTGCCGCGAAGCCGATTGAAGTCGAAGATGCCTTGGCGCGACTCGCGTTTAGTTCTCGGCGTTTGGAACAAGCGGAAACTCACGCTCGGGCCGCAGTTGTGGCGGCTGCCGACGATCCTCGCGGCCACGAAATCTTGGGTCTGATTGCGATGCGACGTAACGACATTAAACCTGCCCTGCAGGCGTTTGCGCAGGCCGCAAAATTTGGATCTCAGGACCCGCAAATCTACTTCGAAATTGCCCTCGCGGAGCAGAATGCGGCGGCAGGTGCGGGCGACGATGAGCCGTCAATGTCACCGGAATCTGCCCGGCGCGTAGCTGACCTCTATCAGAAAGCGATCAGCCTGCATCCTGGCTACAAAACGGCCTATCAAAACCTTTCGGGAGTAATCGGACTCGCCGAGCCGTGGGGAGCGAAAGATCGGGAGCTGCTCGAAAGCGGAAGTAAACGATGGCCGAGCGACGCCATGATCACGGTTGGCTTGGCGGTCCTTTCGCATCGCAGCGGCGACCTGGCGGCGGCAAAAGCGCAACTCGACCGGGCGCTCTCGAGTGACTCTTTTGGCGATAGTCGTGCTCGGTCATTTGCCCGACGATTGGCGGAGGACTGGGAACAACAGGAGGTAATCGACGGCATGAATGCCCTCATCGCTGATCAGAAGTATGCCCAGGCGCTGACGTTGAGTGAAACATGGCTCAAGCGAGGAGTATCTGTGTCTCTCCGCACGCAGCTGTTGGGTATGCAGGCGTCTTTGCGTGAGACCTTGGCTTATGGCCAGATCGATGAGGCGCTGCGAAACAAGCGATGGAGTGAAGCCCGACGGCTCATCACTGAAATGCTCGCCGGAGATACTTCCGCTGTTCTCAAAGATGAAGTGCGCCGAGCCCTTTCGGATCTCGATCGTCAGGGCCTCGGCCTTGAAGCGGCTCAAAAATAGTCCGAACGTCATCCCTCTTCCTCTGTGACACTTCCTCTCTCCGTCTCCCCTGAAGTCGCCGCGGCGCTTGCGGCCGGCCGTCCCGTCGTTGCGCTTGAGTCTACGCTCATCACGCATGGCCTGCCGTATCCGGCGAATGTCGAGACGGCGCTCGCGATGGAGGCGGCGGTCCGCGAGAGCGGCGGCCGGTGATGGCTGGATTACGCCGGTTCTATCGGAGGCCAAGGATTGTGAGCTGCGGCTTCGTCGTGTTTCCCTGCGCTTTCTGATGTTTCGTTTATCTTCCTTCTCCCAGTGGGCGATCGTGTTGCTCGCCACCTTGAGCTTTGGGCTACGCGGGTCCGGGGCCGACGAGCGGTGGCTGCGCGTCGCGACTCCGGAATTCGTGGTCATCACTCCGCTGCGGGAGGAAGGCGCGCTGGCCTGGACCAACGAGTTTGCCCAGTTCGTCGCCGCGTTGCGAAAATTTACTCACAGTGAACCGCACGGTTTGCCGCCGCTCACCTTCGTCGTGTTTGCGCGGGAAAAGGCCTTTGAGGCCTACCGTCCCCTCGGGTTGGATGGCAAAGCGGAGCAGGTTGCGGGATTCTTCAACCGGCGGGAGTCGTGGGCGGTGGCCGGAGCGTATGGCACGATCTTCCCGTCGGCGATGCGCCAAACGATCTTTCACGAGGGGGTGCACTGGTTCCTCAGCGGGACGGAACCCGCGAATCCGGTCTGGTTGGAAGAGGGACTGGCCGAAGTGTTTTCGACCTTTGAGGTTCGCCAGGGCGATGCGTTTTGGGGGCGCTCCATCGAACGCCACGTCAAACTGCTGCGCGGGGGCATGCTGCCGCTGGAGCGATTGCTGTTCACCGGACGAAACGAACTATTTGGAGCGGACAAGAAACAAACCGGGCTGGTCTATGCGCAATCGTGGGCGTTTGCGCATTACCTGGTCTTTGGCCGGCACGAACTTCCGCCGCAGGCCTTGGCCGACTACGCCGCACTTTCCCTGACGATGATCGGGCCGGACGAGGCGTTTCGCCGCGCCTTCGGGAAAACCTACGGAGAAATGGATGTAGAGCTAAAGCGCTATGTCGGTGGCGGGACCTTCGCCAACCGCCGCGATAAATTGGTGGAGTTCGCGGCCCCGGAGATCGCCGAGGCCAAGCGATTCGAGGTGGAGATTGCGTTGGGGAAACTGGCCCTGGCCGGCCGCCGCTGGAACCTGGCGGCCGATCATGCGCGGGCGACGATCCAGGCCGTCCCGGACGACGCGCGGGGCCATGAGCTGCTCGGGCTCGCCCTCAAGGAGCAAGCCGACCTGCCCGGCGCCGTGGCGGCGCTGACCCGGGCCGAGGAACTCGGGTCGAAAGATGCGCAGATCTATTTCGAACTCGCGGTGGCCGAGCACAACGACGGCGCCACCGCCACGGGCGAAATTCTCCCGCTCGCTCCGGCCGCGACGCGGCGGGTGATTGATCGCTATCGCCGCGCGATCGCGCTGCGGCCCAATCTTTGCGTGGCGTATGAGAACATCGCCGGTGTGCTCTCGGTTTCGGATCAGACGTCGCCGGACGATCGACAACTGTTGGAGGCCGGCCTGAAGCGTTGGCCGCGCAATGGGACCATCGAAGTCGGGCTGGCGAGCCTCACGCGCCGCGCGGGTGATACGGCGGCGGCGCGGGCGCAGTTGGAAGGCGTGCTGGCCCGCAAGAACGGAGAGGACGCGCCCGCGCGTGCGGCGGCCCGGCGCCTCCTGGATGGCTGGGAACAGCAGGACTTTTTCGAGCGGCTCAACGGATTGATCGCGGCGGAGAAATTTGGCGAAGCGGTGGCCCTGGCGGACGGCAAGCTGGCGGAAGGGGCGACGTCCGCGGTGCGTTCCCAACTGGTGCAAATGCTGCCGGTTTTGCGGGAGGGAGCGCTCGGCAAGCAGATCGAAGCGGCCTTGAAGCAGAGTCGCTGGGTCGAAGCTCGACGGCTCATCGCGGAGGTGCTGGCCGGGGACGGTTCCGCGAGCATGAAGACTCAAGCCCGGCGAGCACTGGAGAACCTCGATCTCCAACGCCTTGGACTTGAGGAATCGCGGAAATAGCCTGACCTTCGCGAGCTCCTCCTTGTGACACCTCCTCTCTCCGTCTCCCCTGAAGTCGCCGCGGCGCTTGCTGCCGGCCGTCCCGTCGTTGCGCTTGAGTCGACGCTCATCACGCATGGCCTGCCGTATCCGGCGAATGTCGAGACGGCGCTCGCGATGGAGGCGGCGGTTCGCGAGAGCGGGGCGGTGCCGGCGACGATCGCGATCCTCGCGGGGAAAATCACCGTCGGCCTCACGCGCGCCGACATCGAGCGCCTCGGGGGCCTGCCCTATGGCAGCGTGCGCAAGTGCTCCCGGCGTGATCTGCCCATCGCGGTCGGCCTCGGCGAGGATGCGGCCACCACGGTCGCCGGCACGATGATCGTCGCGCACCTGGCGGGCATCCGCGTGTTTTCCACCGGCGGCATTGGCGGCGTGCACCGCGGGGCGCCCTTCGATGTCTCGGCCGATCTCCTAGAACTGGGCCGCACGCCGGTCGCGGTGGTGTGCTCCGGCGCGAAATCCATTCTCGATCTGCCGCTCACGCTCGAGGTGCTCGAAACGCAGGGCGTGCCCGTGATCGGTCTCGGCACGACGACCCTGCCGTCGTTCTACTCGCGCAGCAGCGGGCTGCCCGTCGACGTCACGGTGCAGACCGTGGCCGACGCGGCGAAGATCGTGGCGGCGGCGCGGCGCGTCGGGGCGCAGCACGGCCTGCTGCTCACGGTGCCGGTGCCGGCGCAGGACGAGTTTCCCGCCGAGCGCATCGAGGGCGTCATTTTGCAGGCGACCGCCGAGGCGGCGGCGCAGGGCGTGCACGGTAAGGCCGCGACGCCGTTTCTCCTCGGGCGCGTGGCGGAATTGACCGGCGGCGAGTCGCGCCGCGCCAATACCTCGCTGCTCATCAACAATGCCCGCGTCGGCGGCCAACTCGCCGTCGCCCTCGTCGCCGCCGAACAGGCGCGCTGAGGCTGATGCGCTGCGCAACGATGCCCGGCGCGATCCGTCGGGCTGAACTTCCCACCTTGGTTATGATTTCCCGCTCTTCCTTCCTGACCGCAGTTTGTCTCGTCCTCGCCACCGTGGTGCGCGCCGCCGAGGGGCCGGCCGTGGGGCCGTTCTTCGAGCCCAACCAGCCGTTTTTCCAGTCGCAGGTGGAAGTCTTCGCGCCCGCGAACGGCGCCAAGACCGGGGACAATTTTGTGGTGCGCGGAATCCTCCTGCCGCTGGCGGAAGGGCACTGCGTGTTGTTCGATCAGGAACTGCTCCGCGTAGCGGCGATCTGGAAGATCCCGGCCGGCGGGACGCCGATCACGCCGCGCACGATGGCGCAGATCTCGTATGTGGAGCTGCGCAAGAAAGCCGACTCGGCCCATCCGCGCCCCACTGGTCCGGTGCTCCTGAGCACGGCGGTGTTTCCCGGCGCGGCCTTCGATCTGCGTGCACTCACGACTGATCCGCGCCCGCCGGCGGCACCTGGCGATGTGGGGCGCGGTCCGTTGCCCGTGACCGCGGGACGGTTCGAGGGTATCACGCTCGCCGGCGCGACGGCTGTGCTGGAGTATCGCATCGGCGAGACGCGCGTGCGCGAGTGGCACGAGGCCAAGGCTGCCGCGGGCGGCACGGTGATCCGGCATTTGGAAGTGGCCCCGCACTCACGCGCCTTGGATTTTTCGCTGGGTAAATTTAACGATGCAGGAGGGCAGTTTATGAGCGAGTCGCCCTCGTTACTCATAATGAGGGCAGGAGATATGGCCATCGCCACGCTCCGGCCTTCATCGGAGACAGTGCGCGTGAGCCTCGTCATCAAGTTCGGCGGCGGCACCGCGGCTACGTCGCCCACACCTGCGGTGCCGACGCCCGAGCCGACGCTGCGCTGGCCCGGCACCGCCACGGCGCCTGCGCAGGTCAACGCCCTCGCGCAGAACGGTCTCATCCTCGACCGCATCGCGGTGCCGGAGGTCAACCCCTGGCAGCGTCGCGTGCGCGTGGCCGATCTGGCTTTCCTCACTGATGACCGCGCGGCGGTGGTGACCTACGATGGCGACGTGTGGCTGGTCGACGGCTTGGCCGACGCCAAACTGGCGAGTCTCACATGGCACCGCTTCGCCTCCGGGCTGCACGAACCGCTGGCGATCGTCGCCCCGGGCGGCGTGATCCAGGTGGCCACGAAGAACGGTGTCGTGCGCCTCTACGACCGCGACGGCAACGGCGAGGCGGATTGGTTCGAGAATTTCAGCGACCTCCTGATTCAGGCACAGACGACGCGCTCGTTTGCCCTCGATATGGCGATGGGGCCTGACGGCTCCACCTATATTTCCCAAGGCGGAATCGTGAACCGCAGCGGCATGGCGGCGGGCGGCGAAGGCACGGCGCAGACCGGCGGAATTTTGCGGATCTCGCCCGACGGGCGCTCCGCGCAATTGATCGGGGCCAAGGCCCGCGAGCCGTATGTGGCGGTCCATCCCAAGACGGGCCTCGTGACCGCGACGGATCAGCAGGGCCACTTCATCCCGTCGTCGGCCTGTTATATTGTGCGGCCCGGCGCGGAGTTTGGTTACCCGGAAAATCAGCCGGCCAAACTGACGCCGCCGCTGGTATGGGTGCCGTATTCGCAAGACACCTCGTCGGCCTCGGAAGTCTGGCTGATGGGGGAGGGGATGGGACCGTGGAACGGACGCCTGCTGCACCTCTCGTATGGCACGGCTCGCCTCTTCGTGATCACGCCCGACCTCGAGGCGCCGGTGCCGCAGGGCGCGGTCATCCCCCTCGACCTGCAGACGGACCTCCCGCTGCTCCACGGCCGCATGAACCTCCGCGGCGACGCGGTGTTTTTCGCCGGCCTGCAAATCTACGGCACGCGCTCGACGCCGATCTCCGCGCTCGGCCGCCTGCGGGTGGGCTCGGCGCCGGTGACGACCGCGGTGGCCGCGCGCTCGTGCGCCGACGGCGTGATCCTGGAATTCGCCACGCCGCTCGATCCGGCCTCCCTCGGCGCGGAGAAGATCAAGGCCCGCGCGTGGAACTACCAACGCTCGTCCGCCTACGGCAGCGGCCGCTACGCGCTCGATGGCTCCGCCGGCACGACTCCCTGGGGCGTGGCGCAGACGGTCCTCTCGGCGGATGGTAAATCGGTGTTTGTGCACCTCCCACAGCTCCCCGCCATGGCGCAACTGGAAGTGGCGCATGAGTTCAAACTCGCGAACGGCGCGACCGCCCGCGGCGTGGTGTATTTCACGATCAACCAACCGCACACCGTGAATCTGGCATCGGTGGGCTTCCGTGGCGTCGATCTGACCAAGGCCGCGCAAGTGGTGGCCCGGGAAAAAGAGGCGCCCGCTACCATCGCGCAGGGCAAGACCATCGCCGAAACCCTCGGCTGCGCGGTGTGTCACTCGGCCGACGGCACCACCGAAGGCAAAGTGGGCCCGACGTGGAAGGGGCTGTTTGGCGCCAAGCGCACCTTCGTCAACGGCACGAGCGAAGTCGCCGACGAAGTTTACATCCGGGAGAAGATTCTCGATCCGACCGGTAAGCCCCTGAAGGCCGGCACGATTGAGATGCCCAGCTTCCGCGGCGTGCTGAGTGAAGTGCAGATCGACTCGCTCACGCTCTATATCAAGAGCCTCGCGGGGCGGCGCCTGGACTAAGGGACTCGGGCGGACTCATGCAGTTGATCGGGTCGGATCGAGGCGATCTGCCGGCACCTTTCAGTCTGCGTCAGCCGCTCCACCGGCCCTCCGGGCATGCGTCGGGCTTCCTCGACTGAGATCTGCTCACCATCTCTCCTCGCTCCTCCGCCTCCAACTGCATGAGTCCGGCTTGGGTCCGCCCGATGTAAGCTGGCTTGGTGCGGGGCCGGGATGCGGCGTGGGCGGGGTGAACGCCGTCACGGCTTCACCCGCGATCCTGCGAAAGGATCAGCGCGGAGTAGGCGGCGATGCCCACAGAGATACGGTGCGTGTAGCCGTCGAGCGGCTCGGCGCGCGCCTCGGCCGCCACCGGTCCCTGGTCGGCGAAGTCGCCGGAGTAGAGCGTGCTGTCGGTGTTCAGCCGCACGCGCCAGACGCCGCCGGTGGGCGTGCCCACGTCGTAATGCTTCACGGGGTTCGTGGAGAAATTGAGCAGCACAAGCACATCATCCCCGGCCCCGCCCTCGCGCCAGCGGCGGTAGCCAAGTATTTTCTGCCCGTGGTTCACATGGTTGGTCTCCAGATGCTGGCCGCAGAGTCCGCCGGTGAGGCCCGCGTCGAGCCGCAGGCGGACGAGATCGCGATAGAGCGCGCGGATGCCGCCGTGCTCGCCGAGCTTGGCCCAATCGACCGGGACGTCGTCGCGAAACCAGCCGTCTTCGAGAAACTCCTGACCTTGGAAGAGCATCGGCACGCCGGGCGCGGTGAGCGTGAGCACGGCGCCGAGGGCGGAGCGTTTGCGCGCGGGATAACTGTCGGTGGTGCCGGGGTCGATTTCGCTCGGGAGCCGGGACTGGCCATTCGCCACTTCGTCGTGGGATTCGGAAAAGATCACGCGACTGAATGCATCGCCACCGTCGAAGCGGTAACGCAGGGCGGAGAGGATCACGTTGAGGTCGCGTTGCTGGTCGTCGACGGCGCTGAGCACGGCACGCATGGGGTGGACGAAGCGGCCGTCCCACTGCGCGGTGAAACCGGCCCCGCCGGCCCCGGTGCTTTTCACGATCCAGGGGTTGTCGCGGTAATCCTCGGCGAGCGTGATGAAACCGGGGTGCTCGCGGCGAAGCTCGTCGTTGAGCCACTGGCAGAGGCTCCAGCCCTCGGGGAGATCGTCGCCGGGCACGTGGGGCTGGCCGCGGTAGCTGCGGATATAAACGGTCGCATCCCAACGGAGCCCGTCGATGCCGTAGTGCCGGAGCCACATGAGTGCGTTGTCGCGGAGGTAGGTGCGAACCTCGCCGCGGCCGTAGTCGGGCCGGTTTTCGCCCCACGGCGTGGAGGCGCGCCAGTCGTTGTAGAAATAGATGCCGCCGCGCCCGTTTTCGCTCCAGCCGTCGAACTGCCAGAGCGCGAGATCACCGGGACCGAAGTGGTTGTAAACGACATCGAGAATCACCGCGATACCGTGCGCGTGGGCCGCATCGACAAAGGTCTTGAAGCCTTCCGGGCCGCCGTAGATCGACTCCACGGCGAAGGGGTGCGCCGGGTTGTAGCCCCAGGAAAAATCGCCGGCGAATTCCGTGACGGGCATCACCTCGACGGCATTCACCCCGAGGTCGCGCAGGTAGGGCAACTTCTCGGTAGCGGAGGCAAACGTGCCGGGCCCGTGTCCCGCCACCGCGTGAAACGTGCCGATGTGCAGCTCGTAGATCACCAGTCGTTCGGGCGCGGGCACGGCGAACGGTGCGCCGCCTGGCCCGGGAGTGGAGGGCGGCGGCGCCCACACGACCCCATTACCATCGGAGCGGGTGACTTTGAGCGCCCGCGGGTCGACGCGCGTGAATTCCTCGGTGCCGCGCCGCAGCGCGTAGCGATACTCTGCGCCGGCGCCGATCCCGGACACCACGCCGGACCACACGCCGTCCTCGGTGCGCGCGAGCCGATGGGCCGCAGCTTTCCAGTCGTTGAACGGGCCGATCACGCTCACCGCGTCGGCATTGGGCGCCCACACCCGGAAGGCGCCGCCGGCCCCGTCGCGCAGGACGGTGGCGCCCAACGGGGTGTCGGACGCGTCCGGAGCGGACGCGGCCGCGGGCGACGGGCGGTCGGCGGTCTCACATTGTGAGTTCATAGGCATAAGAGGAGGCGGCCGGGGTCGAACCAACCGGAGTTCTCGACCGCCCCTGGCTCATTGCGCCGGAAGTGCGGGGGCAAATCAGGCGCGGCTGGGTTGACGCCCGTCGGCGAAGCGATTCTGGCCACTCCAACGGAAGTGAAGACCGGGCGGTTCAAGGGAAGGGAAAGGACGGACGTGACGGTGGAACTTCAAACGACGATCTCGTCCGCGCGGGAGTCGCACTTGAGCGCGCACAGGGCCCCTTGCTTGCCGCCGCAGCCCGCCGCCAGCGCGCCGAGGACGAAGGCGAAGAAGGCGCACAGGGAAAAGATCGACAGCGCGGTGGCGGCGTGGTCGGCCGCTTCGCGCGCCTTCAGCTCGGCGGCGTTCTTTGCGGCGGTCAGATCGACCTTCAAGTGTTCGTAGGTGGCGGTCCACTCCCCGACCACGCGGGCGGCGTCGGTCGGGCTCAGACCCGCGTAGTCCACGAGCGATTGGACGACGGCGGCGCGATTGTTGGCCAGATTCGCCTGCTGCATCGGATTGAAGAGCCGGGCGACGGCCATGCCGACCTCGCGTTTGGCGCGGGTGTTCATCGCGGGAGTCGAGTTCGCGGGCCGGCTGCCGACCGCTTCGTCGGTAAAGCTGGCGAGCGCGTCGCCGGATTGTTTGAGCGCGTCTCTGACGAGATCGGTCGCGCCGCCGGCCATGGCGGCAGCGGGTCGGCCGGCCAGCGAAAGCCCGCCGCCCACGAGTTTCGACAAATCGCCCAGCATCCAGCCGGCACCGACAGAAACAAACAGCAGGCCCGCGACCGTGGCGACGCACCAGACACTGAAGCCGTGGAGCCAACCCGTGGCGCGCGCGCCGACGGGAATGAATCGGCCCGCGACCCAGCCGCCGAACCAAAGCGAAAACACCGCGCTCACCCCCTGGACCACGATCGCGCCGGCACCAAGATCGAGCACCGGATTCTCTTCGGTGATCGGATGGTAAACAGCGAATCCCAGGCCTGCGCCCAGCAGCACGAAGAGCACTTGCAGCGCGAGCGCGGCGGCCAAGCCGGCGAAAATCGCGCCCCACGAGACGGAGGGGCGGGCGGGTGGGGCGAAATTGCCGACGTCGTCGTCGCGATCGGCGGACGGAGATGCGGGCGCGAAAACCGGTGAGGAGAGCGGGGAGTTCATGGAATGAGCAGAGCTGAAGGATAAAGGGTGAGGAGTGAGTGCGGGCTCATTTGCCCAGCATTTTGGCGGCGACGAAGATGAGGAAGGCGCCGCCGAGACCGCCGCCGAAGAGCAGATAGATCAGGGAATAGCCGGCGGCGGCGATCGGGAGGAGTGTCAGGGCGAGGGGATACATGGGAGCGGGAGGTTGATCGTGGCTTATTTTTTGGCGGACTTCGCGACCGGGGAAATTTCTCCGCCGACGGCCAAGGCCTTGGCGTTTACGGTCGAAGAAAGGGCGGTGAGTTTTTCGTTCGTCTCGCCTTCCTCCTCAAGGGTCAGGCGGAGGAGGTCGGCGACCTGAGTTTCGCCGAGGGCCTGGGCGAAGGCGCGCGCCGTGCCGTAGCCGGCCATTTCGTAGTGCTCCACACGCTGGGCCGCGCCGATGAGGGCGGCATCGCGCACGGCCGGCGGAGCCTTCATCGCGATGGCCTCGGCCCCTTCCTCGACGAGTCCGAGCATCGCGTGGCACGGCTTGCCCTTGGCCGGCAGGCCGAGAATTTTCAGCGCCGCGGTGAGACGGGTGACATGCGTGCGGGTCTGGCCGAGGTGGCCCGTGAAGCCGGCCTTGAGCGCGGGATGGGCGGCGGCCTTCGCCATTTTCGGGAGCGCCTTGAGCAGTTGGTTTTCGGCGTGGAAGAGATCTTTGATCTCATCGATGAGGAGGGCGTGGAGGGTGGGAACGGTGGCCATGGAGGTGGAAGGGAAGGGTGGCCGGCGTTGGTCGAGACGATGGCAGCAACGCCGCCGGGATTCGTTGCCACGGCCGCTACCTTATCCCGAGACCGCGGGGTTTACGTTGGGGTCTTACCCTAACCCGGAGAGATCGGTCGCGAGCCGACCGGCCAGGCGTGAGCGATGGGCACGCCGAAGGGCGGATCGATTTTCGCCGCGATCGCTGGAAGCAGACGCAAAAAAGGCCGGTCACGTGGACCGGCCTGGAAGTGATGGATCGTGCGGAGCCTTAAGCGGCCGGGACGATGGTGACGCTGATGACCTCAACGCGGTCGACGGGCGTGCTCTTTTCGCTGCCCGTGGTGGGGACGGTGGCGATGCGATCGAGGACGTCCTCACCCTTCACGAGCTGGCCGTAAGCGGTGTATTGGCCATCGAGGAAGCCGGCGTTGCCGTGGCAGATGAAGAACTGGCAACCCGCGGAATCGGGATGGGACGAGCGGGCGGCGGAGAGGACACCTTTGACGTGGGCCTTCTTGTTGAACTCGGCCTTCACCTTGTAGCCCGGGTCACCGGTGCCGGGCATGCCCTTGGCGCCCTTCTTCGTATTCGGGCAGCCGCCCTGAATCATGAAGCCCTTGATGATGCGGTGAAAGGCGGTGCCGTCATAGAAACCCTCGCGGGCGAGTTTCTTGAAATTCTCGACATGCTTCGGGGCGACCTCGGGCCAGAAGGCGAGGGTCATCTCACCGTAGTTGGTCTTGATCACGGCTTGTTCGGCGGGTGCGGGAGTGCTCATGGGAGGCGCAGCGAACCGCCGCCGCCGCGGTGCCGCAAGAACCAATTTGCCCGTGGCGCGCCGTCTGCTCAGCTCGGGGGATGACCCTGCGATTCCCCATCCGAACCCTGCTCACCTTCGCCCTGCTGGCCCTCGCCGCCGCCGGGACCCACGCGGCCGACCTGATCCGGCCCAAAGTCGTGGTCGTGGCGATGTTTGAAGCGGGCGCCGACACCGGCGACCGCCCGGGTGAGTTTCAATACTGGGTCGAGCGGGAGAAGCTCACCCAGGTGCTCCCGTTTCCCCAAGGCTACCGCGATCTCCGCCTGAACGCCGACGGCTCCGTGCTCGGCGTCGTCACGGGCGTGGGCACGGCCAAGAGCGCGGCCACGATCATGGCGCTCGGCCTCGATCCGCGTTTCGACTTCTCGCAGACCTACTGGCTCGTCGCCGGCATCGCCGGCATCGACGCTCACGACGGCCCGCTCGGGTCCGCCGTCTGGGCCGAGTGGGTGGTCGACGGCGACCTCGGTCACGAGATCGATCCCCGCGAGATGCCGGCCGGCTGGACGACGGGCTACATCCCCTTGCGGAAGAAGAAACCCTACGAACTCCCGGCCGACCGCAGCGAAGGGGAGGCCTATCGCCTCGAGCCCGGCCTGGTGGAGTGGGCCTATCAGCTCACGAAAGGCGTGAAGCTCGGTGACACCGAAGGTATGCAGAAACGCCGCGCGCTTTACACGGGCTTTCCCAATGCCCAGCGCCCGCCGGTCGTCATGAAGGGCGACACGCTCTCCTCGATGACCTACTGGCACGGCAAACTCCTCAACCAATGGGCGAATGATTGGGTGAAGTATTTCAGCGACGGTGCCGGCAACTACGTCACGACCGCGATGGAGGACACGGGCACGCTCCAGTCCCTGACGTTTCTCACCCGCGCGAAGAAGGTGGATGTGAAGCGCGTGCTGGTGCTGCGCACGGCGAGTAATTTCGACATGCAGCCCCCCGGCGGCGACGCCGCGGAAAGCTTGAGCGGAGAAAAACTCGGGCCCGGTTACTCGGCCTATCTCCCCTCGCTCGAAGCCGCGCACGCCGTCGGCAGCGTGGTGGTGCACGAACTGGTGAAGAACTGGTCGCGCTACGAAAAGACGATCCCGACGAAGTAAGCGACGCCGGCTGGCATGAGCCTCCCGCCGGCCCGAGGCGGCCGGCGGCTCGGGGAGGTAGTTTCCGTGTCGGAATACGCCGAGCGAGAGGGTGTGGCATAGTTTCCGCTGACCGGAACTCGCCAATCACTCCCGCCCTATGAACTACCACCGCGCTAACGCGGTCGCGTCTGACGCGACTGCGTGTCCCGTCGGCGGCGCCGCTTCGGCGCACGCTTTTCGTTTTCCCTCTTCCCGTCTTTTGCACCTGGGCCGATTGGCCATCGCGGCGGGCGCATTGGCCGGCAGCACCTGGCTGGCGCGCGGCGACGGCATCCCCGTCGACCATCACGTGAAGCTCACGCCGGAGACGGCGATCCTCGGACATTTTTCCGCGACGAAGAAACCCGTGCTCACCATCCCCTCGGGCGCCACGGTGCGCATCGATGGCGGCGGCGGCTCGCGCTGGCGCGACGACCCGAATGCGTGGCTCAAGGAAAACAACATTCCCGCGACGGTCGAAACCAACGCCGCGATCGCCGAGACCGTGAAGGTCCTCAAAGATACGCCGCACCGGCTGCCGCCCGCTCCCTCGACCACGCCCACGCCGCCGCCCGCGCCCGGCACGCCCGGACTGCCCGCAGCGACCGGTGGCCACATCCTAGTCGGCCCCATCTACATCGAAGGCGCCGAGCCCGGTGACTCAATCGAAGTGCGTATCCTCGAAGTGGTGCCGCGCATTCCTTATGGCACGGTCGGAGCCAATCCCGGCCGTGGCGCTCTACCGGATATGGTTCCGCGCCCGTGGCTGCGCGTCGTCATGCTCGATCTCGCGCGCAATGCGGGCGTCTTCGACGCGAAGACGGAAGTCCCGCTCGCGCCCTTCAACGGCGTGATGGGCACGTGCCCGCCGGACTCGGACGGCGCGAATGTCCGCTCTGGTCCCCCTGGTAAGTTTGGTGGCAACTTGGACTGCAAAGAACTCACCGCGGGCGCGACGCTGTTTCTGCCCGTCTTCCAGAAGGGTGCGCTCTTCTACACCGGCGACTGCCATGCCGCCCAAGGCGACGGCGAGATCACGATCAACGCGGTCGAGACGGCCAACACCGCGGTCTTCAAATTTATCCTCCACAAGGGCAAGAAACTCGCCGCCCCGCGCGCGGAGAACGCTACCCACTACATCACCTTCGGCCTCGATCCGGACCTCGACAAGGCCATGCGCATGGCGATGACCGAGACGGTTGATTTCCTGAAAGAGAAGCGCGGCTATGATTTCTTCGAAGCCTATGCACTCTCGAGCATCGGCGTGGATTTCCGGGTGACCCAAGTCGTCGACGGCACGCTCGGCATTCACGCGATGATCCCGAAGCGCCTCTTCAAGGACGAGGTGAACAACTACTGGTTCCGCCCTCGCTGAGTGATCGGCCAGCCCTCCCGCCCGCGACCCAATCTCCGCTTCCTCTCCTCGCATGAATCTCCGCTCTGTTTGTTCTGCCGCCTCCGGTTCGCTCGTTACCGGTGCCGCGCTCCTGGCGACGGCCGGTGCCCTGCGCGCCCTGCCGCCCGAGCCGAAATACGATGTGCTCGTGCCCCTGAAGCCGGAGAACGTGTCGCTCGGCTATTTCCCCTACGATCTGGCCCCGATCCTCACGGTGAAGTCGGGCACGACGGTGAAAATCAACGGCGGCGGTGGCGCGCGCTGGGGTGATGCGGATCCCGCGACGTGGCTGAAGGAAAACGGCTTTAAGGAAACGCTGCAGGACACGCCGGCCTTTGCCGAAACCATCGCGGCGCAAAAGACCACCCGGCGCGCCCCGCCCGCGCCTCCACCACCCGGCATGGCGGCGGCTGCCTCCGGTGGTGGCGGTCACATGCTCGTCGGTCCCATCGCGATCGAGGGCGCCGAACCCGGCGACTCGATCGAGATCCGCATCCTCGATGTGCGTCCGCGCATCCCCTATGGCTCCGTCTCCACGAGCCCCGGTCGCGGCGGTATTCCGGATTTGGTGCCGCGCCCCTTTGCCCAAGTCGTGCGACTCGATACCAAACGTGACGTCGCGATTTACGAAGAAGGCGTCGAGGTTCCGTTGCGTCCCTTCATGGGCGTCATGGGTCTGCAGCCCTCCGACGAAGAGCGCCCGCTGCGTCGCTCCAGCGCCCCCGGCAACTTCGGCGGCAATCTCGATTTGAAGGAGCTCACCAACGGCTCGACGCTCTATCTGCCCGTCTTCCAAAAAGGCGGACTCTTCTACACCGGTGATTCACATGCCGCGCAAGGCGACGGCGAAGTCACGATCAGTGCGGTGGAGACGGCCAATAGCTGCGTGCTCCAGTTTGTTTTGCACAAGGGGAAGACGCTGAAGAATCCCCGCGCGGAGAATCCCACGCACTTTATCGCGATCGGCCTCGATCCGGATCTCAACAAGGCCATGCGGCAGGCCATCACCGAAGGCATCAGCTACATTGGTGAGATCAACGGCTACGATTTCCTGAAGGCGTTTACGCTCTCCAGCATCGGCGTCGACTTCCGCGTCACTCAGGTGGTCGACGGCACGCAGGGCATCCACGGGATGATCCCGAAGGCGATGTTTAAGAAGAAGACCTTCCCCTATTGGTATCAGGCCCCTTGAGCCCGCGACTTCTCGTAATGCACCGCTCAAACTCCCGCATTCTCTCGCTCGGTGTGCTGCTGGCTTTTGCCGGAGCCATCGCGCTGCCTTCACTCACGGCGCAGGCCGAAAAGAAGGCGCCCGCCGAAGCCACGCCGCCGGCGAAAGGCGGAGGCAAGGGCGGTGGAGCGGGCGGCGCGCCCCTGCGTGTCTCGGCCATCACGCTCACGCCCACGCCGTTGGCGGAGAAGATTTCGGCGACCGGCTCGTTGCGCGCGGACGAAGGCGTGGAGCTGCAGCCCGAAACCAACGGCAAGATCGTCGCCATCAATTTTACTGAAGGAGCAAAAGTGAAGCGCGGGGACCTGTTGTTGAAGCTCAACGACGCCGAGCTGCGCGCGACGCTGCAACGCACGGTCTTCCGCCGCGAGCTGGCCGAGGTCAAAGAACGCCGGCTGGCGCAGTTGCTCGAGACGAAGAGCGTCAACCAGCAGGACTATGACGCGGCGGCGAGTGAAGTCAGTGTGCAGCGCGCGGAAGTCGCGCTTGTGGAGGCGCAACTGGCCAAAATGGAAATCCGCGCGCCCTTCGATGGCGTGGTGGGCCTGCGGTTTGTGAGTGAAGGCGCGTTTGTAACGCCGACCATCCGCGTCGCGACGCTCCAGCGCCTGGAGCAGCTCAAAGTGGACTTTTCGGTGCCGGAAAAATACGCCCCCCGCATCCGGGTGGGCAGCCCGCTCACGTTTGTCGTCGATGGCGGAGACAGGAAATACTCCGGGAAGATCTATGCCATCGATCCCAAGATCGATGCGGGAACCCGCACGGTGTTGATCCGCGCCATCTGCCCGAATCCCGATGGCCGACTGCTGCCCGGGGCGTTTGCGAATGTCGAATTTACGCTGGCCGAAGTGGCCGATGCGCTGCTCGTGCCGGCCTCGGCGGTCATTCCCGGTCTCACGGAAAAGAATGTGTTTGTCGTGCGTGACGGCAAAGCCGTGCGCCGCGCGGTGCAGACGGGCATGCGCACCGAAAGCAATGTGCAGATCGTCGAAGGCCTTGCGCCCGGAGACGTCGTGGTGACGTCGGGCGTCCAATTGCTGCGGGCCGGTCAGGCCGTGCAGATTGCAGGCGCCGAGCCTGCGAAGGCGGCGACGAAGAAGACGGCGGAAACGACCGGCAAGAAGGCGAGGCCCAGCGGCGACTAAGCATGAGCACTCCGGAGACCTCTAATGAGCGGATGTCACTGACGGAGACGATTCTCCGCCGGCCCGTGCTGGCCATCGTGCTCTCGCTGATCGTGACCCTGATCGGCGGCCTGAGTTTTGCGAAACTCGGTGTGCGCGAGTATCCGGCGGTCGATCCGCCCACGATTTCAATCTCCACGAGTTATCCCGGCGCCGCGGCCGAAGTCGTCGAGGCCCAGATCACGGAGCCATTGGAAGAAGCCATCAACTCGGTGGCGGGCATCCGCACGCTCACCTCCACGAGTCGCGAAGGATCGAGTCTGATCATTGCGGAGTTTACTCTCGATACGCCCCTCGACACGGCGGCGAGCGATGTGCGCGACCAGCTCTCGCGCGCGCAGCGCAACCTCCCGCCGGATGCGAATCCGCCGATCCTCAATAAGTCCAACGCGGACTCGAACCCCATCTTTGGTATCTCACTCAGCAGTGATGCGCGCACGCCACTGGAGCTGTCCGGCTTCGCCGACAGCCTCAAGGAGCGCCTCCAGACCGTGCCCGGTATCGCCTCGGTCGATCAACCGGCGGAAAAGCGCTATGCGATGCGCCTGTGGCTCGATCCGGAAAAGCTGGCGGCCTACAGCCTCACGCCGTTGGACGTGCGCGTGGCGTTGGCGAAAGAGAATTTGGAACTCCCCTCCGGCCGCATTGAAGGCGAGGCGGTGGAGCTCCCGGTGAAGACCCTCTCCCGTCTCAATACGCCGGAGGAGTTCAACAATATGATCGTGAAGCGCTCCGAGGACCGCATCGTGCGGTTCCGCGATGTCGGCTATGCCGAGATGGGCGCGCAAAACGAACGCTCCGCGCTCAAGCGAGGCATGATCGCGATTGCCGGTCTCTATTTCCGGCCGCAGCCGGGCGCCAATCAGATTGATATCGCCGACGAACTCCAGCGGCGCATTGCGCAGGTGAAGAAGGATGTGCCGTCCGACATTACCATCGAAGTCGCCTACGACAATACGGCCTACGTGCGGCAGTCACTGAAGGAGGTCGAAGAGACCATCATCATTGCCTTCGCCCTCGTGGTCATGGTGGTCTTCGCGTTTTTCCGGGAGTGGCGCACGACGCTGATCCCGGTGATCGCCATTCCCGTTTCGATCATCGGCACCTTTGCCATCATGGCGGCGGCGGGTTTCTCGATCAATACCCTGACGCTCCTGGGTGTGGTGCTCGCGATCGGCCTGGTCGTCGACGACGCGATCGTCGTGCTCGAAAACATCTACGCCAAGATCGAGGCGGGAGTGCCGCCCCTGCAGGCGGGAATCGACGGCACGAAGGAGATCTTCGTGGCGGTCATCGCGACGACCATCACGCTCGCCGTGGTATTTCTGCCGCTGCTCTTCATGGGCGGTTTGTCGGGCCGGTTGTTCCGTGAGTTTGGCGTGACGATCGCCGGCGCGGTGCTGATCTCCGCGTTCGTGGCGCTGACCCTGACGCCGATGTTGAGTGCTCGCTTGCTGAAGCGCCACGAGAAGCGCGGCTGGTTGTTTACCGTCACGGAGCCGCTGTTTCGCGGGATGGAGACGGCCTACGCGCGGGGACTCGCCGGCTTCATGCGCCAGAAGTGGCTCGCGCTCGTCGTGCTAGCGGTTGCGGGTGCAGTGATCTGGTTTTCGCTGCGAGCGCTGCCGCGCGAATTGGCGCCGTTGGAAGACCGCGGAAGAATTTGGGTGCGAGCCTCGGCGGCTGAAGGCGCGGGCTACGAATACATGCAGAACTTCATGGATGACGTGGCGAAGGTCGTCGCAGAACGAGTTCCGGAGTCGCGCATCATGATGACGCAGGTGCCGGGCTCTGCCGGTGTGCAAGGTGTGCAGGGCTCGGTGAACAGCGGCTTCGTCCGCGTGTTCTTGAAGGACAAGGACGAGCGCAAGCGCTCGCAGCAGGAAATTTCCGACGAGCTCATCACGGCCGTGCGCAGTCTCACCGGCGCGCGCGTCAACATCACGCAGGAGCCGAGTATCGGCGCCCAGCGCGGCGGTGCCTCCTCGCAGGGCGTGGCCTTCGTGATCCAAGCCCATACCTTGGAAAGTCTGCAGGAAGTGCTGCCGGCGTTCCTCGAAAAGGCCCGGGGCCGGCCTGAGTTTTCCTTCGTCGATAGCGACCTGAAGTTCAACAAGCCTGAAGTCCGCGTGCGGATCAATCGCGACAAGGCGCAATCGCTGGGAGTAACGGCCGACGACATCGCGCGCACGCTTCAGTCGGCGCTCAGCGGACAGCGTTTCGGCTTCTTCATCTACAACGGAAAGCAATACGACATCATCGGACAGTTGTCCCGTGACTTCCGCAGCCGGCCGGCGGATCTCGGCAATCTCTCGGTGCGCAGCGCGAGCGGCGAGGCCGTGCGGCTTGATAACCTGATCACCCTCGAGGAGCGTAGCTCACCGCCGGAGCTGTATCGGTTCAATCGCTATGTCGCGGCCACGATCTCGGGCAGCCTCGCCCGTGGACGCACGATGGGCGAGGGTATCGCCGCGCTGCAGGAAGTGGGACGCGAAACCCTGGATGATCGCTTCACCACCACGCTGGCCGGCGCCTCGCGCGACTTCGTCGAGAGCTCGGCTTCGCTGGGCTGGGTCTTTGTGCTGGCACTCGTGCTGATCTATCTCGTGCTCGCGGCGCAGTTCGAGAGCTTCCGCGATCCCTTTGTGATTCTGCTCACGGTGCCGCTGGCCCTGGCAGGCGCGCTCGGCGCGATGTGGTGGTTTGGCCAGACGCTAAACATTTTCTCGCAGATTGGTCT